>JAISGY010000062.1 GCA_031262835.1 Ruminococcus sp. | reverse complement strand
CGGCAATCGCTTTAAAGAGCTTGCCCTCTTTTGTTGCGGTATCAATTTCCATACCGTCCATCAGACCCTGTAAATAGGACACTTTCTCGGGAAGTTTCATAGCGGTTACCCTCCAAATACAGAAGACAGAGGCGAGAGTACAGAATACAGATATCCTGCTCGCTGTTCGTCTGCTGCGTTTTTTTTCTTTATTTTTATGCTCTTGCGGAGTATTTGCCGGTTTCGGTGTCGATTATGATTTTGTCGCCTTCGTTGATGAAGAGGGGAACGCGAACTTCTGCGCCTGTTTCTAAGGTTGCGGGTTTTTGGGTGTTTGTCGCTGTGTCGCCGCGAACGCCGGGTTCGGTGTGGGTTACTTCAAGGGTGATGTTTTTCGGCGGCTCGACTGTGAAAACGGTGCCTTTATAGGAGCAAACCTTGCAGATGGTTTGTTCTTTTACGAACTTGAAGCTGTCGGGGAGGGTCTTCGCGTTTATCGGAACCTGTTCATAGGATTCTTGGTCCATGAAGTAGTAGAGGTCGCCGTCGGAGTAGGAATATTCCATATCCTTGCGGTCAACGAATGCGTTTTCAAACTTCGCGGTCGGGTTGTAGGACTTTTCGACAACCGCCCCTGTAATTACGTTTTTCGTCTTTGTGCGGACGAACGCCGCGCCTTTTCCGGGCTTAACGTGTTGAAATTCAACAATCTGCAAAACCTGTCCGTCTTCTTCAAAAGTCACGCCGTTTCTGAAATCACCGGCTGTTATCATAAGAGATACCCTCCAAATTTTTACATCATAATGCTTATCATTATTAGTTTTATTATAGACTATTTCGGGTTAAAAAGCAATAGTAAATACGAAAAAAAAGACAGCGCGGTTTTAATTTGTTCAAATATCACAAAAAGTTTGCTTGAAACTGTGGTAAAATCGGCATATCTGCTAAATTTTCGTAACCGCTTTCGGTAATAACTACCATGTCTTCGAGCCTTACCCCGAGTTTCCCGGGGATATATATGCCCGGTTCGATTGTCATAATCATTCCGGGGGCGAGAAGCTCTTTGCAGAGCTTTTTGCAGGCGGGGTATTCGTGGATTTCGAGTCCTACGGAGTGCCCGAGCCCGTGCCCGAAATTGTCGCCGTAACCCTTTGAGGTAATGTAATCGCGTGCAATCTTGTCAATCTCATTGCAGGGTACACCCGGACCAATCGCCGCCGTAGCAAGCCGCTTCGCTTCATAGACAATATCCCAAATCCGCTTAAATTCGTCGGCGTCTGAAGATTCCCCCAAAAACGCCGTCCTCGTCATGTCGCTGTGATAACCGGAAAAAACCGCGCCGAAGTCGATAAGGAGCGCACCGCCCGCCTTTACAGCCGTATCTCCGGGAACGCCGTGGGGCATTGAAGTGTTTGCCCCCGAAAGGAGGATTGTTTCAAAAGAAATGTCCTCCGCGCCAAGAAGCTTCATTATAAAGTCAAGCTTCGCGGCAAGGGTTTTTTCGGTGTCATCCGCTGTTATACCGGAGGCAAGAAGCCTCTGCAAAGCCTTTTCGGCAATGGTTTGCGCGGACTTTATTGCAGCAATTTCCTCCGCAGTTTTAATCATCCGAAGCCTTTTTATAACTGCGGAAAGTTTGTCGGAAGAATCAATCGTTACGTCGGCGAATTTCTTTTCAAAACCGCGCAGTTCGCTTACGGTAACACTGTCCGATTCAATGTAGAGGGTCTTTGCAGAGTGTCGGGACAACAACTCGTTAATCTGTTCTTTCGGCTTTTCAAGAAGCTCTACGGTCGCGGTTTTGACGGCATTTTTCGCCGCCTCGAAGTAACGCGAATCGACTAAGAAATACGCGCTTGAGGGGAAAATTAAGAGGTACCCGTCCGACGAATTAAAGCCGGTGAAATACCGGCGGTTAACCTGTGAAGTTATAAGCGCGCAGCCCTGTAAGTCAAGCTTTGCGCGAAGATTATTGATGTTGTTCATATTTAACCCAAAATCTCACCCAAAATATCGCAAAGTGCGGTTAAAGCCGCCTTGTAGCTAATCTTCCCGAACCCGGCAATGCTCCCCTTGCAGGCGGGGGCGATAACGGAACTCCGGCGGAAGTCCTCGCGGGCGTGAATGTTCGAGAGGTGGACTTCGATTACCGGGATTTTTATCGCTTCGATTGCGTCGCGGATAGCGTAGGAGTAGTGCGTGTACGCGCCCGCGTTAATGATTACGCCGGAAAACTCGTTTCTTGCGGCGTGGAGTTCGTCGATAATGTCGCCTTCGTGGTTCGACTGAATGACTTCACATTCGTTAAAACCTGTCTGCGCGGCAGTTTCCTTAATGTAAGCGCATAGCGTCTCGTAGTTGTCGCTGCCGTACTGGGAAGGGTTCCGCTCGCCTGTGAGATTTAAGTTCGGACCGTTTATTACTAATACGTTCATGTGATTTTCTCCAGATAGTTTTTCATCGTTGCCGCGTCTTCGGCTTGCGTCCCGTCGCTTTCGCAGACGATATAAGGGCTCAAATCCCGCTCTGCGATAAGTTCAATTAAGGGCTCAAAAGCCGGTCCGTATTCAAAGTCGGCAAAGGTCAAATGCTTTTTTTCCCCGCCTTTTTCGGTGTACATAATCTTGGAAAAATGGGAGTGGAAGTGCTTGTAGCGATACTCGCCGAGGCGGTTTTTTATGCTGTCCAAAATTTTTGCAAAGTCAGATTTTGTCTTAATCCCCCCGACAGTCCGAGCGTTAAGATGCCCGAAATCAATGCAGGGGATAAAGCTCTCGTCAAGCTCACAGATTGTTAAGACCTCTTCAAGCGTCCCAAGCTGGTTAAACTTCCCCATCGTCTCCGGGCAACAAATAACGTCCGAAAACCCGTTTTCATCAAGGGCAGCCTTCGCAAGCTTCATTGTATCGAGCGCAAGTGCCAGAGCCGCTTCACGACTCATCTTAGCGCATGACCCGGAATGGATAACAATCCGCGTCCCGCCAAGTGCTTTAACCGCTCGCGCCGATTCCAAAATATAACGAACAGAGCCCGTCCGCTTAGCCTCTTCCACACTCGACAGCGAGATAAAATAAGGCGCATGAAGCGAAACTGTTATCCCTCTTGCCGCAAGCTCCGCGCCGATAGCCTTCCCCGAAGCCTCCGAAAGCCTCACACCCTGCCCGCATTGGTACTCAAAATGACTTAAACCGAAGCCGGTGAGATACTCACCGACCTCGGCTGTTTTTTTGTAACCCTGTTCTGCAAAGCTGTCGCCGACACCCGCCGTTCCGAACCTGACCATTTTATTTTCCTTTTACCGAAAGTTGCTCTTCAATCATGCTGATGTCGATAATTGCGACGGGGGCTTTCGCGCTGTCTATTATGATGTCGGCGGCTTTGTCCTCGATGTTTTCGCGGATAAACTTGCGAATGTCGCGCGCGCCGTATTTGCCGCCGTGAGATTTTTCGGCGATGTTCTTAATTGCGTCAACCGAGAAGTGAAGTTCAATCCCCTTCTCCTTGAGGGGTTCGCGCATCTCTTCAATCATAAGCTCTGCAATCTGCTCGAAATTTTCCTTCGAGAGGGGATTGAAGACAACAATTTCGTCAACACGTCCCATGAATTCGGGGCGGAGGAATTTTTTCAGGGCTGAAAGTGCCTTTTCTTTTGTAATGTCGCCTTCGGTTTTGTTGAAGCCGACGCCTGTGCTTTGGTCGGTTGAACCGGCGTTGGAGGTCATTGCTATTACCGTGTTTTCAAAGCTGATGTTCCTACCTTGGGCGTCCTTAATCTTGCCCTCGTCGAGAATCTGGAGCAGGATATTCATCACGTCCGGGTGCGCCTTTTCAATTTCATCAAAAAGCACAACCGAATAGGGCTTGCGGCGAACCTTTTCGGTAAGCTGCCCTGCGTCGTCGTAACCGACATACCCCGGGGGAGACCCGACAATGCGGCTCACGGAATGTTTTTCCATAAATTCGGTCATATCAAGGCGGATTAACGGGTCGTTGTCGTCGAAAAGCTCATTGGCAAGAACCTTCACAAGCTCTGTCTTCCCCACGCCTGTAGGACCTACGAAGATGAAGCTTGCAGGGCGTTTCCGGGCGGTTAGTTGTACGCGGGTGCGCTTAATCGCCTTTGAAACGAGGTCGATTGCCTTGTCTTGCCCGATAACCCGACGGCGGAGTGCCGATTCAAGGTTATAGAGCTTTGTGTATTCGGATTCGATAACTTTTGAGGCGGGAATTCCCGTCCAGAGTTCGATAACCTTCGAGAGGTCGCGCTCTGTAACGAAGACATTTTCCGCCTTTTCGGCAAGCTCGCCCTTCTTCGCCTCAAGGACGGAGAGGTTATATTTGATGTTTGTGATGCGTTCGTAATCGGGGTCGGGACTGTCCTGTTCGTTGCCGAGCTCCTTAACGAGGTCGTCCATCGACTTCGTAAGCTTGTCGAATTCGCCGAGTTCGGGCGAGCGTATCGCCGCACAGGCGCAGCTTTCGTCAAGAAGGTCGATTGCCTTGTCGGGGAGGAACCTGTCGTTGATATAACGCTCCGAAAGTATTGCGCAAAGGTGCAGAATCGCTTCGGTAACCTTCACTCTGTGATGTTCTTCGTAATATTTTACAATGCCCTTTAAAACGGTCTCTGTCTCACTCACATTCGGCTCGGAGACGACAATCGGCTGGAAACGGCGTTCAAGCGCAGAGTCCTTTTCAATGTACTTGCGGTACTCCTTAAAGGTCGTCGCGCCGATCATCTGCACTTCGCCGCGAGAGAGAGCGGGCTTCAAAATATTCGCCGCATTCATAGACCCTTCGGAATCCCCCGCGCCGACAAGGTTATGAACCTCGTCCGCAAAGAGGATAACATTTCCGTCTGCGCGAATCTCGTCGATAAGCCCCTTCATACGTGCTTCAAACTGCCCGCGGTACTGGGTTCCCGCAACAACGGCGGTCATATCGAGCAGGTAAACCTTCTTGTTTTGGAGCCTTGACGGAACGTCCCCGGAGGCGATTTTTTGCGCTATTCCCTCGGCGATTGCGGTTTTTCCGACGCCCGGCTCACCGATAAGACAGGGGTTGTTTTTCTGGCGGCGGGTTAAAATCTGCATTGCGCGGGCGATTTCCTTGTCGCGCCCGACGATGTTGTCCATCTTACCTTTTGCGGCTTTTTCGGTAAGGTTTGTGCAGTAGTTGTCGAGGAATTTGTGCTTCTTAACCGGCTTTTCCTCCTTCTTAACGGGGGGCGGCTCGGGCTTTCTTTGCGGCGTTCCTCCGGCAAGGAAGGGGTTTTGCGTAAAGAGATTTTGTAAAAAGTTCGGCATTGAAGCAGTCCCGCCGGGCGAGAAACTCTCGATGTCGTCAAGGGGCGGATTCATCTCTTCAACAAGCTCGTCGAAGTTGTCGGAGTCAATTCCCATCTCGTCGATATATTCCTTTATTTGGGGTATGCCGAGCTCCTTCGCGCAGACAAGGCAGAGTCCCTCGTTGCGCTTCTCGTTCCCCTGCATAGCAGTCACAAATACAACAGCGGTTCGCTTTCCGCAGCGTGTACAGATCATATTATTTCTCCTCCTTCTTGAGTTACTGTCAGGTATTCAATACAGTATTTGGCAATATACGTCTTATCAATTTCGGTCTGTAAATCGGGATTTTGGTTTAAGAATATCAATAAAATGAGTGATAAAATCATCAGAATCATCGCAGAGACCAAGAGCCCCAAAACCGCGCCCGCAAGGCGGTTTACAGTCCCCAAAAGCGGCAGTCTGTTTATTATACCCAGTGAATTAACAATCACGCCGAAAACTATCGCGAGTATGACAAATGAAACGGAAAAGATTATGTTGCCGAGTATTCTTATAACTGTCGGGCGGACGGCGTTTTCGGTTAAAAATTCCACAGCCGGTGCCGTCGGATTGTCTAAAACACCAATTCGCGCTTCGGGGACGTCAGCATTAAAAATCGCAGAAACGCTGTCTATTTCGGCATTTGTCAGCTTAATCTCAAACGGCAGGTTAAGGTCGTCGGTGTAATTTTTAAGCGAGTCGGTAAACTTTTTTACCTCTTCGTTTATTATATCATTAATTTCATTAGCAGTCAATACCCCTGAGTGATAATTCTCATAAAATTCATTAAACGGCAATTTTTCTGTCACAAATTCATCATAAACCGTGTTAACATATTCTGTAAGTTCCGTCTTTACGGTAGGCATAATAAACCTGTCGCAGATAAAATCGTCGAGGGAGTCCGCCGCAATTGTAGCAATTACAGCCGCAATTATAAGGAAGACGAAGGAAAGAATCATCTTCAAAAAGCCGTTTTTGTAACCAATCATAAGACCGGCTATTACTATTAAAACGGTAACAACATCTGCTGCTATTGCCAAAATAACCAAGTCTCCAATCTGTATTCTGTACTCTGTATTCTGTACTCTGTTAGGGAAGGTCGAGGCGGTTAATTTCGCCGTATCCCAAAAGGAAGATATAGTCGCCCGAGATTAGGAAATTGCTGTAGCTGCCCGGGAGGGGTATGTCGCTTACGTCGATGCCGGAAAGGTTTATGCGGTCGATTTTCCCGTCCGAGAGGGCGAGTATGCCATAATCGTCCGCCGCCGTCTTAATTACCCTTATGTCGGCGGGGAGGGTTACGCTTCTTGTCATATAGTCGCTGTCCATTATCAGAAGCGAAGAAATTCCCGATAATTCGTCCGAAAAGAGCAGAGAAGCATTAAGTTCGTTTACAGAGTAATTTTTAAGCGTTCCCGGCTCGTCGTAGATAACCTGCTTTACAAGCTTTAATTCGTCCGAGAGCACCGCAAGTTCCCTGTCGCCGACAAGGAGCAATACGTCCGACATCTCCTCGCCCGTCTTCGCGGGGACGGCGGTTAGCGACAGCGTAAGCGTTCCGAAAGATTCGCTTTCAAAAGTCGGAATAGCTGTCCCGTGTTCGTCCTTCCCGGTTTCGGTGAAGGAATAGTAGACCACGCGTGAGACAAGGTCGCCGCCTTTTGAATTCAATAAGGTTATGAACACGCCGGTTTCGTTATGGTTAAATGCAATGTCGGAAATGCGGGAAACGGAGCGGAAACTGAAAATTTCGCGCCCGGTGTTGTCGAAGACGGTTAGGACTGCGGGGTGTTTCGCGCCGATTGTTACCGCGCCGGAAAGCCCGTTTTTAACACGGACGAGGAGGATTTGTTCGGATAACGTTTTCTCATAACGAAGCTTGCCTTTGCGGTAAAGGCTAAAACTCTTACCGCCTATATCATATGTTACGAACTCGTTTTCGTATGCAAAAACCGCGGGATTTGCGTAGTTATGGGAGGCGGAAAGAAGCTCTGTACCGTTTAAATCGTATGCGGAAGTTTTTGTATCGGAAATTACCGCAAACCCGCCGTCAAAGGCGCGGGCGCGGACGGTTTCCGCCTCGGGGAGCGTTAAGGGAAAGTTCCCCTCCGCAAGGCTTTGCTGCCCCGGGAGAGCGGGCACACGGGTTAATATGCCCTCCATTTGGTGGTACCATGCATCCTTGGTGTAAATTAAGATAAAGACCGCCGCCGCAATACAAAACAGCACAAAAACCCGAAAGAAAACCTTCTTGAGCTTTTCAAGTCTGTTCTTTTTTCTGCGCTCGGAAATATCAATAGCCATAGTTATGTACCCTGTTTAGTAATAAACTTTGTTAAGATAAAGCCCCTCAGGCGGCGCAGTGCGCCCCGCTTTTCTCCTGTCAAGCGCATTTAAAATGTCCGCCATCGCCCCCGGTGTTCGTTTCCCCTCGTTAATTTCAAGAAGCGTCCCGACAATAATCCTTATCATGTTGTATAAAAATCCATCGCCGGAAATCGTTATTATTAAGACGTCACCGGCACGTTTTATATCAGCCGCAAAAATCTCGCGTACGGTGTTTTCGCGATAACCGTTCTGCCCGCAAAACGAGCGGAAATCATGCTTCCCGACTATTGCCGCGAGTTCGTTTTTAAGCAAATTTTCGTCAATTAATACGCCGTATCTGTACGCAAGATTTTCAAAAAAAGGGTTGCGGTTTTTGCTGTTAAAGATGATGTATTCGTATTCTTTCCCTTTGCAGGAATAGCGTGCGTGAAAATCGTCGGGAACAATTTCCGCGCTTTTTACGGCAATATCGGAGGCAAGAAAATGATTAAGCCCGGTGACAATGCGACAAGGATTTAACACCGTTTCGGTGTGAAAATTGAAGACGAAATCGCGTGCGTGAACCCCGGCATCTGTTCGCGAACAGCCGATAATATCGGTAGTTTCGCCCGTTAATTTAAGAAGCGCGTCTTCGATAACATTTTGTATACCGACGGCGTTTTTTTGCCGCTCGAAACCGTGATAATTACTGCCTTTGTAGGCAATTGATACCTTAATATTCATAGTAGTAAATCAACCAAAACGGTTGCGTCCAAAAATAGGAGTGCAATGGCTAAACCGATGTAATCGGCGCCCTTCGAGTGAAGCTCCTTGAGCCTTGTCCTTCCTTCTCCGCCTTGGTAGCAGCGACATTCCATAGCGAGGGCGAGTTCCATTGCTCTTGAGAACGCCGAGACAAAAAGCGGAATGAGAATCGGAACGAGTGCTTTCGCACGATGAAGCAGCCCTCCGCTCTCCATGTCAGCTCCGCGCGCCTTTTGCGCCGACATAATCTTGTCCGTTTCTTCGATTAAAGTCGGGATAAAACGAAGCGCGATTGACATCATCATCGAGAGCTCGTGAACCGGGAACCGCAGCTTTTTTAATGGCGAAAGAAGGCTCTCGACCGCGTCGGTAAGGCTTATAGGCGAGGAGGTGTAGGTTAAAAGCGACGACCCCGCAATGAGCGCGGCAATCCGCAGCATCATCATCACGGTGTACATAATTCCGTCGTAGGTTACCTTAACAAAACCAATCCTGAAAAGCACCACGCCGTCGAGGAAGAAAATATTAAGGAACGATGTGAAGATAATTATCGGGATTATAGGCTTCAGGCTTTTTAGCATAAGCCTGAACGGAATCTTCGAGAGCGCGTAGCAAACCGCCATAAATACTATCCCGGGGACAAGCCCGATAATCGTATTTGCGGAAAAAAGCATGGCGATAAAGAGCGCGGTTATGATAATCTTGAATCGCGCATCCATCCTGTGCAGGACGGAGTTCCCGGGGAAAAATTGTCCTATTGTTATATCTTTGAGCATTATTTTACTTTCGTGCTAAGTATTCACTAATCTTTTTTACGGCGTAATCGGTGGTGTAAATGTCGCCCTCTATATCAATTCCGGCGGATTTTAAGCGGTTTATGACCCTTGTAATCTGCGGTACGGCAAGCCCCATCGCCGCAAGCTCCGCCGCACGTCCGAAGACCTTCGGGGGTGTGTCGTAACAGAAAACGCCGCCGTTTTCCATGACTAAAATCTTCGTTGTAAACCTTGCGACGTCTTCCATGCTGTGGGAGATTAGGAGGACGGTTGCGTTTTTTTCGTCGCGATAACGCTTTATCTGCGCAAGGATTTTTTCGCGCCCCTTCGGGTCAAGCCCCGCGACGGGTTCGTCAAGGATTAAGACCTTCGGTTCCATCGCCATAACCCCGGCGATAGCAACCCGACGTTTTTGCCCGCCCGAGAGTTCAAACGGCGACTTATGAAGCGTTTCCGGCTTTAGCCCGACAATCTCTGCGGAATCCTTAACCCGCCTTGAAACCTCGTCTTCGGACAGTCCCATGTTCTTCGGTCCGAAGGCAATGTCCTTAAAAACCGTGTCCTCGAAGATTTGGTATTCGGGGTATTGGAAGACAAGCCCGACCTTAAAGCGGATATCGCGGATTTTAACACCCTTCTCCCAGATGTTTTGCCCGTCGATAAAAACGCTGCCGGACGTCGGCTTAATAAGCCCGTTGAGGTGTTGAATAAGCGTAGATTTCCCCGAGCCGGTATGCCCGATAATCCCGCAGAGTTCCCCTTCGTCGACCGCGATATTAACGTCCTTCACCGCCGTTTTTTCAAAAGGCGTCCCGAGACCGTATGTGTAGGTTAAGTTTTCTGTTTTTACAATCGGCATAAAAATCCTATTTTTTTAAAAGCTTATAAAGCAGGTCAAACGCCGCTTCTTCGGTGATAATGTGGGTGTGCGCGGGCAAGCCAAGCTCCTTGAGGCGGTACATCAAATCGGTAACCTGCGGTACATCAAGCCCCACGGATTTTAGGAGCGCGACCTTTGAAAAAACGCTCTCCGGCTTTCCGTCGAGTAAAACCCTGCCGCCGTCAATTACGATAATCCTGTCCGCCTCCGCCGCCTCTTCCATGTAGTGGGTTATGAGGACAATCGTTATCCCGTAGTCGCGGTTTAACATTCGGATTGTGTTCATGACCTCCGTCCGCCCGCGTGGGTCAAGCATCGCCGTGGGCTCGTCAAGGACTATGCATTCGGGTTTCATTGCGATAATTCCGGCAATGGCGACGCGCTGTTTTTGACCGCCGGAAAGCTTGTGTGGAGCGTGTTCGCGATAGTCGTACATATCGACGGCTTTTAACGCCTCGTCAACCCTTACCCGCATTTCCTCCGTAGGAACGCCGATATTTTCAAGCCCGAAAGCAACGTCTTCTTCAACAACAGTCGCGACAAGCTGGTTGTCGGGGTTTTGAAAAACCATTCCGATTTTCTTTCTTATATCGAAAAGGTTGTTTTCATCAGACGTGTCGAAACCGTAGGACAAAACCACGCCGGAGGAGGGCGTTAAAATCGCGTTGCAGAGCTTCGCAAGGGTCGATTTCCCCGAGCCGTTATGCCCCAAGACAGCGGCGAATTCGCCCTTTTTAATATTAAGGTTAATATGCTCCAAAACGTTCGCAGAATCTTCTTCACCGTTTTGGTAACGAAAACTGACGTCCTTTATTTCAATAATGTTTTCCATTTGATTTAACTTTCTATTGCAATAGCTGTAGAGCCGCAGGGGAGAGCGTTTAAGGAGTCTTTAACAGGCAATCCCAAGGTGTAAGAAGTAACGTTCATTTTCGGGAGAACGGTTCGCAGAAGGTATTCCATAACCTCCGCCGAAAGCCCGGTTGTGTAGCTGTTCAACATGAAAAAGAGAGGCTTGTCCGAAAGGAGTTTCGCCGTAAGTTCGACCATATCGAAGAGGTTATCTTCAAGCTTCCAGAGTTCGCCGCCCGGTCCTCGACCGTAGGAGGGAGGGTCCATAATTATCCCGTCGTAACGAACGCCGCGGCGGATTTCGCGCCCCACAAATTTTGTGCAATCGTCGGTAATGTAGCGTATCGGCGCGCCGCTAAGACCGCTTTCGGCGGCATTTTCCCGCGCCCAAGAAACCATACCTTTCGCCGCGTCAACGTGACAGACCCTCGCACCGGCTTTCGCGGCGGCAATCGTCGCACCGCCTGTGTAAGCAAAAAGGTTGAGTATATTTGCTTCTCCGTTTCGCCCGGCGAATCGTTCGCTAATAAGCTTCTGCACCCTGTCCCAATTCACAGCCTGTTCGGGGAAAATCCCCATGTGCTTGAAGTCGGTGGGCTTGACGATAAAACGAAGTTCACCGCAGGGCGAATTGTAACGTATAGTTTGTCTTTCCTTCGCGGCGGGACTCTTAAAATCCCAACGCCCGCCGCCCTTTTCGGAGCGGATATATCGCGCGTCGAAGTCCCAATCCGAAACCCTTTCGGTCTTCCAGATAATCTGCGGGTCGGGGCGGATAAATTTGTACTTTCCGAACCGTTCAAGTTTTTCGCCTGTACTGCAATCTATAAGTTCGTAGTCCCGCCAGTTCTCAGCTTTTTCTATCACTTTTAATTCTTTCCCCGATTTTCACGGCGATTTCCCCCGCGAGGCGGTTAATTTGCTTAAAATCTTTTCCTTCCGCCATGACGCGGATTAACGGCTCTGTCCCGCTCTCACGCACGAGTATCCGCCCGGTCTCGCCGAGTTCGTTCTTCGCGGCGTCAATGAGTGCGGAGATTTCCTCTTCGTTCTTCCATCTTTCCTTGAATTCCTGCGGAATGGTTACATTGAGCATAACTTGGGGGTAAACGGTCATAACCGAAGCAAGCTCCGACAGCGGTTTCCCCGTCCCCTTCATGACTTCGAGGAGTTTAACTGCGGTAAGTTCGCCGTCGCCGGTTGTCGCGTGGTCACGGAAGATTATATGCCCGGATTGTTCGCCGCCGAGGTTGTAACCCTTGTCGATCATCTGCTCGAGTATGTAGCGGTCGCCGACTTTAGTTGACAAAACATTTACGCCGTTTTTTTCGGCATATTCGAGGAACCCCAGATTCGTCATAACCGTAACAACGGCGGTCGATTTTGCAAGCGTTTCCTTCTCCTTCATGTCTCGTGCAAAAATCGCAATAAGCCTGTCACCGTCGATAATTGCGCCCGTTTCGTCAACTGCTAAACACCTGTCCGCGTCTCCGTCGAAAGCAAGCCCGATGTCGCATTTTTTATCCTTAACAAAGCTAATCAGCGTGTTCATGTCGGTTGAACCGCATTTTTTATTGATGTTAACCCCGTTCGGCGCAGCGTTTATGAGGAAAACTTTTGCGTCAAATGCCGCGAAAATTTTCTCCGCGGTGATATAAGACGCGCCGTTCGCGCAGTCAATTGCAATGCGGGTGTTCGAGAGTTTTAACCCGGAAACGCAGTCAATAATATGCTTAACATATTCCGCCGCTGCAGTCCTGTCATGCACGATTTTTCCGACCTTTTCGGCGGATTTAAGAGAAGCATTAATCCGCTCGGGGCTGTTGTTTATAAGGTCTTCAATCTCTTCCTCCGTCTCGTCCGGGAGCTTGAAACCTGTCGAGGCAAAGAGCTTTATGCCGTTATATTCAAAGCTGTTGTGCGAAGCGGAAATCATTATCCCCGCCGTGTATCCGCGCGAATTCGTAAGGAACGACACCGCCGGAGTAGGGATAATCCCCGCAAGGATACAGTTCCCCCCGACCGAAGCAATCCCCGCCGCAAGCGCGGCTTCGAGTATGTCGCAGGAAACACGCGTGTCCTTCCCGATAAGAAAGTTAAGCTCCGTGTGCCCCGATTCCTTCGCAAGCACCATCGCCGCCGCACGTCCTATCTGCATGGCAATCTCACAGGTAAGCTCCGTGACAGCCACGCCTCTTGCACCATCTGTGCCGAAAAGTTTCCCCATAGTTATGCTCCTAAAAAGTTATAATAAGCTTATCTGTGCCGGATTAACATTTGCCGGCGCGGTAATTCCCAAGTGGTTGTAGGCGAGGGCGGTTACGCACCTGCCGCGCGGGGTTCGCGAGATGAACCCAAGCTGCATTAGATACGGTTCGCAGACGTCCTCAAGGGTTATCGACTCCTCGCCGATAGCGGACGCGAGCGTCTCAAGCCCGACGGGTCCGCCGCCGTACCCCTTAATAATCATCTCCAAAAATCTCTTGTCCATTCCATCGAGTCCGAGCGAGTCAATTTCAAGCCTGTCAAGGGCAATTTTCGCAATATCTTCCGATACCTTTCCGCTTCCCAAAACCTCCGCAAAGTCCCTAACACGCTTGAGCAAACGGTTTGCAATACGCGGCGTTCCCCTTGAACGTTTCGCAATTTCAAAGGCACCCTTCTTGTCGCAGGGAATCCTCAAAATTACGCTTGAACGAAGAACAATATCGGTTAGCTGTTCAAAGCTGTAGAGTTCGAGCCGCATGATAACGCCGAAGCGGTCGCGAAGGGGCGCGGAAAGCTGCCCGGCACGCGTTGTCGCGCCGATTAGCGTAAACTTCGGGAGGTCGAGCCGAATTGAGCGCGCCGCAGGACCCTTCCCGACGATAATATCGAGGGCGTAGTCTTCAAGCGCGGGGTACATTATTTCCTCAACCTGACGGTTTAGGCGGTGAATCTCGTCGATAAAAAGCACGTCGTTTTGGTTCAAATTCGTCAGCAGCGCGGCGAGGTCCCCGGCTTTTTCAATTGCCGGACCGGAGGTTATGCGGATATTGACTCCCATCTCGTGCGCGATAATGCAGGAAAGCGTGGTCTTTCCGAGCCCGGGCGGACCGTACAGCAGCACATGGTCGAGGGGTTCATCCCGCTTCTTCGCCGCCTCAATAAAGACGGACATATTTTCCTTAACCTTGTCTTGCCCGATGTATTCCGAAAGGGTTTTCGGGCGGAGGGTTAGGTCAATATCGTCAGTGGTGTCGAGTTCCGTCTCTTTCGGGTTAACGAGCCTATCCAGACTGCCGGCGTCGAATTCAAAGGAGGATGTTTCTAACATTTTATTAAATCCTTGAAAAAATGTGCGTAAATATTAATTTTCTTAAATTAAAGCCTCATATTCCACGGCTTTTTCGGTGGAACAGATTATTAGAGGGATTAGCATCTCTTCTTCGGTGATTCCGCCGGTGAAAGCCTTTGCAGGGCGGTGTTTTGAACCGTATCGGAGTGAAATTCTGCCCGTTGCGGCGGCAATAAAATCGCCTATGAAATCGTCCGTCTTAAAATGCGGGCGGTACGCGCCGAAAAGCCTTACAGCCTCCGACTTCGGATATAGCAGAAAGTCTTTCCCGAAAGCTTCGGAGAAATTGTAGGTAAAGTTTTCGAGTCTGTCGGGCTTAATGAAAAAACTTGCGGCGCGAGATTCCAATATTGGGTTCATGTAAAAACAGTCGCAAATCGCGGGGTAATCCATAAGGTCAACTGTTTCGGAGTCGATAAAACCGCCGGTTGAGGTTATTATAACGAGGGTGTCTTTGAGCGATTTACAGAGGTTTTGAAGGTTATAACTAACCCCGGAAAGTTCCCTGTAAAGCTCCTCCGAGGCTGTTCCGCCGGAACGGATTGTATTCGCCGTCCCTGTCCAGTAAACGAGCGAGAAGGTGTCGGCGGCTGACCTTGAAATATCGGAGAGCTTGCGGCAGATGTCATCGAAAGTCTTGCATAAAATCTGCGTTGTCGAGGTGTGGAGAATGTCGTCTGAAAGGACGAATGTGTCTGTGCGGCGGGTCGGGCGGTTTTTCCCCGAAAGACTGAAATCCGCGAAGATATCTTCAAAAGCGAGGGTTTTTTCTGCACCGATGTTGACGGGAATGTCGGTCTTCCACATCTTTTTCGTGTACATATCGTAGGTTACGCCGAATTCCTTGAAAAAAAGAAGCCGCCCGAGGTTGCCGTGCTCATTCGGCGCAACCCCCGAGAGTATCGAACATAGCGCGGGAACGCCGCCCGACGGAAATACGGAGGTTATGTCGGAGACTTTGTGCGTCTTTAGGAAGTCGCCGTTTTTAACATTTTTCCGCAAGATGTCCGAACCCATTCCGTCGATGAAGACTAAAACCACGTTCGAGTAATTTTTATCGAGGGCGGCGTCAAGCTTTTCAATCGTCGGATAAAGATAGGCAAAGCGATAAAACCTCCGTATCGAGGAGATTATATTGATTATGCTGTTGCCGTAATTCGGGGAACAGAGCATAACAGAATACAGAATACAGAGTACAGAGTACAGAATACAGAATACAGAATCAAAGTACCTCTCTGTATGCCTTTCATTTTATTGATGATAGAGACTTAAGCGCGCTTTTTATCATTTCCTGTGCGGAGAGTTCGGAGGATAGCCCCGAAACGGCGTGAATCGCTTCGGTCTGCGAAAAGCCGAGGACGCAGAGTGCCGCGACTGCTTCGGAGGCGGTTGAGTTTCCTGCTTTTGCGTTCATGTTCGGTAGAATTATATCGCTCATATCACCGATGCCGGTTTGCTTTTTAAGCTTGTCCTTAAGCTCCAAGATTATCCTTGAAGCGGTTTTCGCGCCGACACCCTTTATCCCCCGGAAAGCGGCAATATCCTCCGCCGCAACGGACAGCGCGAACTGTTCGGGCGACAGCGCGGAAAGCACCGCAAGCGCGCCTTTCGGTCCAATACCGGAGACGGAGATTAAAAGCTCAAAACAGCTTTTTTCCTGCTCGTCCCGAAACCCGAAAAGCTCAACCGCATTCTCGGTAACGTGCATATGCGCAAGGAGGGTTTGTGTTTCACCCGAAGCCCCGCAAGCCGCAAGGGTATTAAGACTGCAACGGCAGGCGTACCCGACCCCCGCACATTCGATAACAACGCTGTCGATAGTTTTTTTAACAATCTTACCGTTAAGTGAATATATCATAATTTAACCCAAAATCATTTATCTGTATTCTGTACTCTCGCCTCTGTCCTCGGGGCAGAATGCCCGTGGCAGATTGCGATTGCGAGCGCATCCGCCGCGTCGTCGGGCTTCGGAATTTCGCGAAGACCGAGGATAGACTTTGTCATCTGCATAACCTGATTTTTTTCGGCGCGCCCGTATCCGACGACCGATTGTTTAACCTGAAGCGGGGTGTATTCAAATACCGGCACGTCAAGGTTAACGGCGGAAAGGAGTATTACCCCTCTTGCCTCCGCGACGTCAATCCCCGTCTTTTGGTTCGTGTTGAAAAAAAGCTTCTCAACCGCCATGGAGTCGGGTTCATAGAGCTTTATTATGCGGTTCATGTCGTCGAAAATTGCCTTGAGGCGAAGGTTAAAGGGCGTTCCCGCGTCAGTCGTAATTGCGCCGAACGAAACCGGCGTGAATTTATAGCCGTCAAAGTCGGTTACGCCGAATCCGACGATAGCATAGCCCGGGTCGATACCGAGAATCCTCATTCTAAAACTGCTCCGCATGAATAATTTGCCCAAATATTGTCAATAATCAATCATATATAAGTACATTGTAACACAAAATAAAAATTTTTGCAACCCTTTCCCCGATTTTTAATTTTTGTCCACATTTTGACTATACGGAGTCCATATTTACCCTCTATAATAATACCTATATAAACAAAAACGGAGGAAGAGCAGTGGAATACAGCGTCGGCGATTACGTAGTTTACGGTGTAAACGGCGTATGCAAATTCGATAGAATCGAAAAGAAAAACTTCTCCGGCAAAGAAGAATGTTACTGTATTCTTCTTCCCATAGACTCGAAAAGTTCGACCTATTATGTCGAAGAAGATAAACTGTCCGACAGGGTTCGGAGGGTTATGACAAAAGAGGAGATTTTAGACCTTATCGACTCCATGCCGGACATTCCGGACGAATGGGACGATGATAATAACCAGCGCAAATCCGACTATCGAGAGGTCTTACAGAGCGGTGATTTCCGCCGACTGATAGGTTTAACGCGGGCTTTATACGGTTTTAGAGAAAAGCAGCGCGAGCACAACAAAAAGCTCCCTGTCGCGGACGACAAGAGCATGAAAGCCGCAGAAAATATCCTCTACTCAGAGTTCGCTTTTGTCCTCCAAATCCCCTACGAATCGGTAGAGAATTTTATTACAGAGCGTCTTGAGGGTGCAGCCGCCGCCGACAGTTGCGAAACCGACACCGCCGCCCCTGTTGAAATTGCCGACATCAACTCATAAACAGGTTAACGGTTAACGCACTGAAAATAAAAGCAGTAATATCCGAAGTAAGGCACGCGGCAATCGTGTGCCTTGTTTTTGTAACCTTTGTCGCCCCATAGTAGACAGCAACGGTGTAAAAAGTCGTCTCCGAAGCCCCCATCATAACCGAAGCAACCCGCCCCGCGAAGCTGTCCGGCGAAACGTCGGTGAGGATTGTCTCGAAAGTCGCGAGCGCGCCGCTCCCCGAAATCGGGCGGATTAAGGCGAGGGGGAGTGCCTCGGGCGGAAAGCCGATAAACTCCGCCGCCGGAGCAACAAGCCCCGTAATTGCTTCAAGCGCACCGGATGCCTTGAACATTCCGATTGCCGTCATAAGCGCGATTAAGGCGGGGAGAATTCCAATCCCGACCCGCAGCGATTCCCCCGCGCCGTCGATGAATTCGTTAAAAACGTCAACTTTTTTAACAAACCCGACAGCAATCATGAGCGCAATTAAAACGGGGATTATGTAGCTTGTGTAGTTCATGCGCCCGCCTTTCTTTTATCTGCCGCGTTAAATATAAGAGCAACTAAGAGCCCGGCAGCAAGCGCAATTACGCTTGTAACAATAACTGCCGGGAAGATGTCGAAGGGCGAAAGTGAACCATGTTTGAGGCGAAGTGTCGCGGCAGTCTGCGGAATGAGGGTAATAGAAGCGGTGTTGAGGACGATGAAAACTATCATGTGCCTTGAAGCAACAGTGCCGTCAAGCCCCCTCTTTTGTCCCTCAATTTCAAGCTCGTGCATAGCGTTTAAACCGATGGGCGTAGCGGCGTTCCCGAGTCCCAAGACGTTCGCCGCAACATTCATGCAGATAAGTCCGTAAGCCTTCGAGGAAGGGTCAAGTCCCGGGAACAAGAACTTAAAGAGCGGGCGGAAAATCTTCGCGAGCGCGGTGGTTAGCCCCGCCTTTTCGGCAATCCGCATAAGCCCGCCCCACATACACATTCCGCCGATAAGGTAGAGAAAGAGTTCAACCGCCTCGACGCAGGAATTAAGCGCGGACTCTGTGAGGGGAGCGGCATTCCCGGTAACGAGCCCGAAAATAACCGACAATAAAAGCATCAGCCCGAATACCCATTTCATCATAAATTATCCACTCCTAATTGTCAACATTGATTAACATAATTTTTACATACATTTAACACAAACCATTCGACAACATTTCCCATATAATGATATAATTGTACTGTAATCAACAGTAATCTCGACGGAAAAAGAACGGACAAAAACGGCGGTTCTGTTGTGAGCGAAAAACCCGCAGTTTATCGCGGGAGGTTTTATAGAAAGAGTTGTGTTGAAAATGAAAGCTACCGGCATTACCCGAAAAATCGATGAACTCGGAAGAATCGTGCTTCCGATGGAACTCCGCAAGAACATGAACATAGTTGAAAAGGACCCGCTTGAAATCTTTGTTGAAGGCGATAACATAATCCTCCGTAAATACAAATCTTCCTGCATTATCTGCGGAAACGACGAAAACTGTGTTGACTTCAAAGGAAAATGCATCTGCGCCGACTGTATTTCAGAGCTTAAGAGCTAAACAAAATGCCTCACATTATACACTCCGGGCGCAGGATTGACAAGCCCTCTCCGGAACGAACAATTGTAGACACATATTTACATACAGCGGACAATTACGGTTGTCCGCTTTTTTGTTTATAATTTATGTGAATAAATAATACTATATAACGCCTTCTCGGCGTTATTTTTGTTTATACCATAATTTGACATAATCCCCCTTAGCAAATATGGTAAAATATGCTAAGAAAAGTAAAAATTCGGGGGTTTATTATGTCGGGACGTAAAATTATAGTGTTCTTAGGCGTTGTTTTTACAATTGGAGTTTTTCTCTTTTTACCCGCAGCAGCAAGCGAAACAAGTTCGTACGCCAATACCGTGTATGGAAACGCGAACACCGAACCCGCGTACTACACCGAAAGGGTGCAGTACACCGAAACAGTGCAGTACACCGAAACGGTGCAGTACACCGAAACGGTGTACGCAAATACATACACTGAAATCGCGTATGAAACTGAAACGATGTATACAAGTTTGTACACCGAAACCGTGTCCAAAGAAACTGCAACGCCTTTTGAACCGATTAAGTTAACCGTTTCGGCGGCGGGAGATTTTACCCTCGGTGGGGACGTTCAAAGTCAGGGTGAAGCACGTTTCGCGGAGTCTTACTCCGAACATACTCCCGACTGGTATTTGGCGAATGTTGCCGATATTTTTGCCGAAGATGACATCACTGTCGTTAACCTTGAAGGGACGCTTACGACCTCCGAAACGCGCCGTAAAAACCGCAGTTTTCTCTTTAGAGGGAAGCCGGAATACACCGACATCTTAACCGAAGGAAACGTTGATGTTGTCAATATTGCGAACAATCATCACAACGATTTTTTATCGCAAGGAAAAACAGATACGATTGCAGCAGTAAAAAACGCTGATATCGGATATTTCGGATATGACGACGAATATTACATAGAAAAAGAGGGTATTACTTTTGGGTTTTTGGGTTTCACCGA
The DNA here is from genome assembly GCA_031262835.1 of Ruminococcus sp. Classification (GTDB taxonomy): domain Bacteria; phylum Bacillota; class Clostridia; order Oscillospirales; family Ruminococcaceae; genus JAISGY01. The sequence goes on along the minus strand of JAISGY010000062.1, from coordinate 41,457 downwards.
ATGGGACCACACGGCTGACTATATAACAGAGCGGATTAAGTCGGCGAAACTAAAATGCGATATTATGATAGTCAGCTTTCATTGGGGCGTTGAGCGGCAATACACCCCTACAAAATCGCAGACCTACCTCGGTCACGCGGCGGTTGACGCGGGCGCAGACCTTGTTATAGGCTCCCACACCCACGTCTTGGGCGAAGTTGAAAACTATAACGGCGTGAACATTGTCTACAGCCTCGGGAATTTCTGTTACGGCGGGCACGGGAACCCCTCCGACAAAAACACGATGATATTCCAGCAGGATTTTGAGATTGATGAAAACGGAAAGGTTAAGATATCCGAATCTCGGATAATTCCGTGTTCGATAAGCTCACTTTCATGGACGAATAATTTCCAGCCCACACCGATTTCGGATAAAACTTAATCTATCTTTTACCTTACAGTTAAATTTTCGTTAATTAAATTATGAATACTTGACAAACTCACGCAAATAATGTACAATATAACGAGTAGCGTATTACGAAATTATATTGATACTTGAAATAGGTGAGTGAAAATGGATAGAATCGGAGTCTTAACAAGCGGCGGCGATGCGCCCGGCATGAACGCCTGCATCAGAGCCGTAACGAGAGCCGCTATTGCAAAGGGATACGAGGTTGTCGGGTTTTTGAAGGGCTATAACGGGCTTCTCTACAACAAGTATATGTCGCTTTCGGCGCGTGATGTTTCGGATATAATTCATTGCGGCGGAACAATCCTCGGGACGGCGCGATGCCTTGAATTTAAGGAGTGGGACAACGTTGTCAAGGGTAAGGAAAACTGCGATTCGCTCTTTCTTAAGGGGCTTGTTGTAATCGGCGGCGACGGCTCTTTCAGGGGCGCGCTCGACCTTACAAATGCAGGGCTGCCCTGTATCGGCGTCCCCGGGACAATCGACAACGACATCGGCTGCACCGACTACACAATCGGTTACGACACGGCAATGAACACGGCGATGGAGATGGCGGATAAACTCCGCGACACAATCCAGTCCCACGACCGCTGCTCGGTTGTCGAGGTTATGGGCAATAAAGCCGGTTGGATCGCTCTTCACGTCGGCACGGCAGTCGGCGCGATGGCAATAATTACAATGGAACGCCAATTCAACCTTGACGAAATTGTCGGCAAGATGAAGGCTATGCAAGCCACAGGCAAGCACCATTTTATGGTAGTTGTCTCGGAGGGCGTGTGCAACAATCAGGGCGTAACCGCCGACGAAATTGCGGCTATTCTTTCAAAAGCAACCGGCGTCGAAGCCCGCGCAACCAACCTCGGGCACGTTCAGCGCGGCGGCAACCCGACCCTTCGCGACAGAGTTTCCGCCACGCAAATGGGTTACCACGCCGTTAATCTTCTCGACGACGGTATCAGCAGGCGTGTTGTAGGCGAGCGCGGCGGCTTCGTAATCGACTACGATATCGAAGAAGCCCTGAAAATGACGAAGCCCTTCGACATGAACCTTTACCACATAGCTGACGAAATCAGCCTTTAACAGAGTACAGAGTACAGAATACAGAATACAGAACAGAGGACAGAATACAGAGTAGGAAAATGAGCGTATGGGGGGAGGGTATACCCTTCGGGTAACCCAATTACTCCCTATGTAGTGCGGGGCGGACGGGAAGTTGCCGCTCTGACGAAAACGATTTTCGTTGCGATTCATTTTCCGCATTCCGCTGAAAATGTTCATAACGCTCCACCGTTATGGCAGTTTTAGCCATTATTAGCGGAGGCGTTATTATGGCAGAAAAGACCATAAAAAGATTCTTTCATTTTAAATTCACAATCCAAAATCTTGTTACTCTCGGTATGCTTCTTGCAACCTTTATTGTCCTCGATTACTTGACGATAAAGGTCGGCGAAGGCTTCAAATTCAATCTCTCATTCATTGCCGTAGCAATCTCCGGCGCGCTTTACGGACCGCTCCCGACAGCACTCCTATGCGTTTGCGGCGACCTTTTCGGCGTAATTTTAACCGGAGGCGGCGCGCCGATCTGGCAGCTCACCGTTACCGCCGCGCTGACCGGGCTTCTCTACGGATTCCTGCTTTTCGGGCGGGAGGGTAAAAACCTGTCGGTTTTCGCGGTTATTGCACGAATTGCGGACAGTATAATTATTACAGCTTTGCTAAATACAGGCGTGTTGATGTGGGTAGGATTTTTATCGCCGACCCTTCCGGCATTCCTGTCCCGCCTTGCGAAAGCGGCGGTTGAAATGCCTATATACAGCGTACTCTTGGCATTTGTTCTCCCGCAAATTGTAATTTTACACCACAAGATATATAATATCAACCCCAAGTAAATTTACATATTATAACAGGTTAAACTGTAATTTTATGTATAAATATTAAGCCAAAACCGGAGGATGTTACATGAAATACGGTTATTTTAATGATAAAAGCAGAGAGTATGTAATAGAAAATCCCAAAACTCCCTATCCTTGGATAAATTACCTCGGAACACAGGCGTTTTTTTCGCTTATTTCAAACACAGCCGGCGGTTATAGCTTCTATAAAGACGCCCGCCTCGCAAGAATCACGCGCTATCGTTACAACAACGTCCCCACAGACGTCGGCGGAAGGTATTTTTACATCAAAGACGGCGACACGGTCTGGAATCCCGGCTGGTCGCCCGTTAAGACGGAGCTCGACAGCTACGTTTGCCGCCACGGCATGGGCTACACGGTGATTGAAGGCGCAAAAAACAACCTCCGTGCGAACGTAACCTTCTTCGTTCCCGAAGATTTTACCGGCGAAGTGGAGCTCATGAAGCTCACAAACGAGGGCAATTCCCCTAAAACATTCAAGTTATGGTCTTTTTTAGAGTGGTGTTTATGGGATGCGCAAGACGATTCCACAAACTTCCAAAGGAACTTCAACACCGGCGAAGTTGAACTTGAGTTCGGTGAAAAAGCCTCCGTAATTTACCACAAAACCGAGTACAAAGAACGCCGCAACCACTTCGCGTTCTATTCCGTTAACGACAAGGCGGACGGCTTCGACACCGACCGCGAAACCTTCATGGGGCTCTATAACGGCTTCCACAACCCGCAGACCGTTATGGAGGGCAAGCCGAGGGGTTCCGTTGCTGACGGTTGGTCGCCGGTTGCTTCCCATTATAAGGAGATAACGCTTGCTCCCGGCGAATCGAAATCCCTCGTCTTCATTTTGGGCTATGTCGAGAACCCGAAGGAGGAAAAATGGAACGCCGACGGCTCAATGAACAAGAGCAAAGCCTATGAAATGCTCGCAAAATACGATACAGCTGAGAAGGCTGAAGCCGCTCTCATAAAACTTGCTGCAACTTGGGACAAGCTTCTTTCAAAATACACCATTAAGTCAAAAGACGAAAACCTCAATCGTATGGTTAATATATGGAATCAATACCAGTGTATGGTAACTTTCAACCTCTCTCGGTCAGCTTCATACTTTGAATCGGGTATCGGGCGCGGAATGGGCTTTAGGGACTCGAACCAAGATATTTTGGGCTTTGTACACCAAATCCCCGAGCGCGCAAGGGAGCGAATTCTTGATATTGCCGCAACACAGCTTGAGGACGGCGGCAACTACCACCAATACCAGCCGCTCACCAAGAAGGGCAACAACGAAGCCGGTACAAACTTCAACGACGACCCGCTTTGGATGATTCTGTCAACTGCTGCCTATATCAAGGAGACGGGTGACCTCGGAATCTTAGACGAAAATGTTCCTTATAAAAACGACGAAGCCCTCGCGAAACCTCTTATTGACCACCTTAAACGGAGCTTTTATCACGTTGTCGAGAATGTCGGTCCGCACGGCTTGCCTTTAATAGGGCGTGCCGACTGGAACGATTGCCTTAACCTTAATTGTTTCTCCGACACCCCCGGGCAGAGCTTCCAGATTACCACATCCAAGGACGGCAAGGTTGCCGAATCCGTCATGATTGCGGGAATGTTCACATCAATCGGTCCCGAGTACGTCAAGCTTTGCCGACTTAAAGGCTTACACGCGGACGCTGACAAGGCGCAAGCGGAGATCGACAAGATGCGCGAACTCATCATGAAGTACGGTTACGACGGCGAATGGTTCTTGCGGGCGTACGACGACAACGGCAAGAAGGTCGGCAGCAAGGAGAACGCGGAGGGCAAAATCTTCATTGAACCGCAGGGTTGGTGCGTTATGTCCGGGCTCGGCAAGGAAACCGGCGACGATATTAAGACCCTCGACTCCGTTAAAAAATACCTTGATACGAAGTACGGGCTCGTTCTCAACAACCCGGCGTTTACAAAATATGTTATCGAATACGGTGAAATTTCGACCTACCCGGCAGGTTACAAGGAAAACGCAGGCATATTCTGCCACAACAACGCATGGATAGTCTGTGCGGAAGCTGTTGCAGGGCGCGGCGACATGGCTTACGAATACTACTCAAAGATAGCTCCCGCCTACCTCGAAGACATCTCCGATATCCACCGCACAGAACCGTACGTTTACGCACAGATGGTTGCCGGGAAAGACGCGAAACGCCACGGCGAAGCGAAAAACTCATGGCTCACAGGTACTGCCGCATGGAACTTCGTCGCAATTTCACAATATATCCTCGGTATAATCCCCGACTACGAGGGTTTGAAGGTTGACCCGGCAATCCCGAAAGATTGGGACGGCTACAGCATCTCAAGAACCTTCCGAGGCGCAGTTTACAACATCAAAATCGAAAACCCCAACCACGTCACCAAGGGCGTAAAGTCGGTAACGGTTGACGGGAAGGCAATCGAAGGCAACATTATCCCCCCGCAGGCAGGTACTCACGAGGTTGTAGTAACAATGGGCTAAAAAATTACCGCCGTTGTCGTTTTGACAGCGGCGGTCTTGTGTATGTTTATTCGTCAGTCTTTTTACCAAGCAGTTCCGGAAGTTCCATGCCCGATTGGTTAAAGAGGTCGGATAGAGGGGGGACGGACTTGAGCATACCGGAGAGGAAACCGGCTGTTGAGGTTTTGCCGTCTTCGGCGGCGGACTGTCCGCTGTCCCAAACGGTAACTTTGTCGATCTTTATGTTCTTAATTGCATCAACTTGGATGCGGGTTAGCTCTTCTAACTTGTCGGCGATTATGAGTTTAACGGCGGAGTTTGCGTCGCCGGAAACTTCGATAAGTTTCGCCATACCTTCGGCTTGTTTTTCGAGAATTTCGCGTGCGCCGCGAGCTTGTGCCTCAAGTTTCGCGTAGATTGCGTCCGCTTCACCTTGGGCTTTGCGGCGGAGAACGGAGGCATCTGCCTCGGCTTCGATTTCGGCTTGTTCCTTGGAAATTTGTGCCTTTGCGATTACGTCGGCTTGACCGCGGGTTTTTTCAAGCTCGAAACGAACGAGTTCGGCTTCTTGCTGGGCTTTGTAGGCTTCGGCTTTTGCGCGGGCTTGTTGAACAGCCTCGGCTGCCATAGCGATTTTGAGGGCTTCTGCTTCCTGCTCGCGGCGTTTTGCCTCGGAGCGTGAGACTTCGATTTTGGAGTCGTTTTCGCCCTTTATCGCAAGAGCGTTAGCCTCGGAAACGCGGATACGCTGGTCGCGGTGAGCCTCTGCCTGTCCGATTTCACCGTCGCGATCCTTTTCGGCAACGGATTTTTTCGCGTCGTTAATAGCCTTCGCAGCTGCCTCTTTACCGAGGGCTTCGATGTAGCCGGATTCATCGTTAATGTCAGTAACATTGACATTTATAAGACGTAACCCGATTTTTTTAAGTTCGTTTTCAACATTTGCGGAAACCGCCGCAAGGAATTTGTCGCGGTCGGAGTTAATTTCTTCAATGTCCATTGTCGCAACAACGAGGCGGAGTTGTCCGAAAATAATGTCGCGGGCAAGCTCTTGAACCTCAGCCATCTTGAGCCCGAGGAGCCTCTCAGCGGCATTTTGCATAACCGAAGGCTCGGTCGAAATACCAACGGTGAACCTTGAGGGCACATCCACGCGGATATTTTGCTTAGAAAGGGCGTTTCTAAGGTCAACGTTCATCGAAATCGGGGTTAAGTCCATATATTGGTATGATTGGATAACGGGAACGATAAACGCCGCGCCGCCGTGAATACAGCGAGCGGAACGGGTCGAACCGTCGGAGTCACGCCCAACCTTGCCGTAGATGACCAAAACCTTGTCGGAAGGGCATTTGCGGTACCTTGAGAGGATTGCCATGAACGCCGAGAAAACGATGATAACGAGAACAACTATTGCTATAATTTGGAATGGCATAATAGACTCCTTTATATTTTTACCGCTTTTAAGGCGGCTAATTTACAACATCAACGATCAAAGTTTCGTCCGAAAAGCCGGAAATTAAAACTTTTGAACCTGTCGAAATTTCTTTGTCAGAAAGGGTTTGTGCACTACATTCGCGCTCTGCACCCTGAAAATTTACGATAACTTTTCCGTCCCCCGAACGAGCAGGAGGGATAGGAATGTAAACCTCACCGACTTTGCCGATTGCATCCGAAAATTTAACAGTACCGCTTTCGGAAAGCTTAAGAAGCAATTGTACAATTTTCGCAACGGCGAACATCATCGCAACACCAACCGCAAACCCAATAAGGAGCGCGATCGGAGCGAATACGCCGGCAGAATAAATCGCAAGAACAGACCAAGAAAAGCTTGCAAGAAAGGCAACAATACCTCGGAACGTGAAAATTCCGGCAATATTCAGTTCAGACTCCGGCGACAAATCCGCATCATGAACATCGTCAATGTCCCCCATATTGTCAACATCAGGAGCGTCAGCTATACTATCTGTAATATCGTCAACATCCGAAATGTCGTCATTGTCGCCGCCGGTAAAATTCAATACTAATTGTATAATTAAAAGCAGCGTCGAAGGAATCGCTAAACATAGCATAATTTGGGAAATCAAAGGTAAGATGCTCCACCATATCGACATAATGAACTCCAATACAAATTAATCCAATTTAATGACATATTCAGTATAACATACCATACTGAAAATGTCAAGCGAATTTTCAAAAAGTAAATATAATTTACAATTTATTAAAATATGAAATAAATATCTAAAATAACCGGTGAAATTTTACGAAATATTAATTGCCTTTCCTATAAAAATGTGTTACAATAATAATAGACATATTTTCCTTATGGGGGTAAAATTATGGTATATGTATTTTTAGCGGACGGTTTCGAGGAAATTGAGGCGATCTGTCCGACTGATATTCTGCGCCGTGCGAATGTTCTTGTACAGACAGTTGGCGTACCGGGAAAAACGGTGACGGGGTCGCATGGAATTCCGGTCACAGCAGACCTTTCGATAAGTGAAATTAAGCTTGACGACGCTTTAGAGATGATTGTTCTTCCGGGCGGTATGCCGGGTACGGATAATCTGCAAAAAGATCCGGGCGTTAATAATGCTTTGGATTTCGCGGCACAAAACGATATATATATTGCCGCAATATGCGCAGCACCGAAGATTTTAGGCGCTAAGGGCTTACTTAACGGGAAGAAGGCAACCTGCTTCCCGGGTTATGAAGAGGAACTTAAGGGTGCAGAAATTGTCGACAAAAGTGTTGTAACCAACGGAAAAATAATTACCGCAAAAGGTGCCGGAGCCGCGCTCCTGTTTGGATTTGAGCTTACGAAAGCACTTAAGGGACAAGAAACCGCCGAAAAAATCGCAAGAGTAATGCAAACGCCGTAAAACGGGTGAATTCAATGTTAAAGCTGCAAAACGATTTAAGCAAAGCCGAAATTCGCAAGATTTGTTTGGACATTAGGAATAGTATCGAGGCTTCGGAGCATGAAGATTATACTAAGAGTATATGGAATAAGCTCTACGAAATGCCTGTATATGTTAACAGCAACTGCGTTTTAACCTATGCTTCTTTTGGGAGTGAACCTTCGACAATATTCCTCATTACACGCGCTTTGTCCGACGGAAAACGCGTTTATTGCCCGAGGATTTTAGATGATAACATGGAGTTCGTTCGAGTAAAAAGCATCTCGGACTTAAAGCCATCCGGAAAATATAACATACCCGAGCCGCAAAAGACTGCTTATGATGAGATTTTTGACAATTCATCTGACTACAATAGTATATGTATAATGCCCGCGCTTTCTGTTGACCGGTACGGAACGCGGCTTGGTTACGGAAAAGGTTATTACGATAAATATTTATATGCTATAAATCGCAACAAAACTGTAGGAAATGATAAATTTGTCTTGATATGCGGAATATTTTCGTCATTATTAACAGAAAAATTGCCGAAATATACCCACGATATATTAGTTGACATTATAATTACCGAAGAAGAAGTGTTAAAACCAAAGGAACTCTATCGAAAGGTTTTTATATAGATGAGCAAATGGAATGAAATGCTTAACTCGTTTCTCAAGAAAAAAGAAACGCCGGAAGAACAAACGGCAGAAGTCCCTGAAATACCGGAAGCAACTATAAATACAGAAACTATTGAATTGTCGTCGGAAACTGTTCAGCCAAATTCTAATGACGCCGATTTGTCAGAAGAAGCCGAGGATTTGACGGTTGTTGAAACCGAAGAAGCGAATAAAACCGCGCTTAATGATGAAAAAAAGGCAGTCTACGAAGCACTTCTGAAGAATATGGACGAAATAGAAAAAGCGGAAGAAACTGATGAAGAAAATCCGTCTGAGACAGAGTTTGAAGATGATCTAACTACTTACAAAAGGCGAAGACGTAACAAAAGAACCGTCGGGCACCTTATTTTCAGCATCAGTGTCACCGCCCTAATCGTTTCCGCGGCGTTTCTTTGCGCGGGATTTCTAATAAATTCCGGGAAAGAGATAATGGGGATAGGTAAACCGGACACAGAGATTGTTATTGAAGTGCCTGAAACTGCGTCTATGAGTAGGATTGCCGACATTTTCATCGACGAAGGAATTATTGCCGACCGCGATTTATTCCTGTTTTTTTCCAGAGTCAGGGGGCTTGAAACGATCGTTCCGGGTGCTCACGAGTTTTCGGCTAATATGACATACGGCGAAATTGCGGACGAGCTTCAATCATTGGCTATAACCGAGGAGCGTGAGGCGGTTGACATAACCTTCCCGGAAGGCATAACGCTCTTTGAAGCCGGGCAGATTCTCGAAGCAGCCGACATTTGCGATGAAAACGACTTCATCAGAACCTTCAACACCGAAACGTTCGGCTTTGATTTTGAATCGCATATTAAGAATAGCACACTAAAATTTTACAAAATGGAGGGGTATTGCTTCCCCGACACTTACCGCTTTTACAGCGATGAGGATGTTGAATCGATTGTCAAGAAGATTTACCGCAATTTCAACAGTAAAATCACCCCCGACTATTACCAACGTATGGAAGACTTGGAAATTACTCTTGATGAAACCATTACTTTTGCGTCGATTGTACAGGCGGAAGCCGGCAATGTTCGGGACATGAAGAATGTCGCTTCGGTTTTTTGGAACAGACTTAATAACGACGACGAATTCCCGCTGTTGCAGTCTGACCCGACGACGAAGTATGTTAACAACGTAATCATGCCGAATATCGACATTCAGGCTGACGATATGTTCAACGCCTATGACACATACGAGGGCGCGGGTCTGCCGCCGGGTGCTATTTGCAACCCCGGTCTGGATGCAATTTCTGCGGTATTATACCCCTCCGAGACTGATTATTACTTCTTTTGCGCGAATATTGACACAGGCGAAGTATATTATGCCGAAACTTTGGCTGAACATGAAGAAAACCTTGTAATTGCAGGATTGGCGGGCTAATGGATTCAAAAAAAATTGAGCTTCTCTCACCGGCTGGCGACTTAGAAAGACTCAAATTCGCAGTATTATACGGAGCAGACGCTGTGTATGTCGGGACTTCACAGTTTTCAATGCGCTCTGCGCCGCCGAATTTCGATAGAGAAACCCTTGTTTCCGGTGTCAAATTTGCACACGAAAACGGCGTAAAAGTCTACTTAACTTGCAATACACTTCCGCGAAATTCCGAAGTTGACGATTTCGCGGAATATATAGACTACGCGGAAGAAATTGGCATTGACGCGCTTATCATCACGGATTTGGGACTTTTGTCAATTGCCAAAAACAGATTGCCTGATATGCCGATCCATATGTCAACGCAAACGGGCATTGTAAATTACCAAACCGCCGCAACCCTATATAATATGGGCGTTTCACGAGTCGTCTTGGCGCGTGAATTGTCGCTCTCCGAAATAGCTGAGATTAGGGCGAAAACGCCTGTCGAACTGGAGCTTGAGTGTTTCGTGCACGGAAGTATGTGCGTGTCGTATTCGGGACGCTGCCTGCTTTCTGAATACTTGACCGGACGGGACGCAAATCGCGGTTTGTGCGCTCAATCATGCCGTTGGAAATATGCTCTGATGGAAGAAAAACGCCCCGGGCAATATTATCCCATTGAAAACGACGAAAAAGGAAGCTATATATTAAACGCAAATGATCTGAATATGCTCCCCTATCTTGACAAATTGACTGATGTCGGAGTAACTTCATTTAAGATTGAAGGACGCGCAAAATCATCGTATTATGTTTCAATTGTGACAAAAGCATATAAATACGCAATTAATTTGTTAAAAACGTCAAATTACTTCCCGAATTCACAAATAGTCAATAAGTTAAACGAGGAACTCGATAAAGTAAGTCATCGTCCGTACGGAACAGGATTTTACCTAAATACACCTTCGCAGCACTATGAAAGCAGCGGATATATTCGCGAATATGATATTGCTGCGGTTGTAATTGAAGAAAAAGACGGCAGGTTATATTGCGAACAGCGCAATAAAATAACGCCGAATACAGATGCGGAAATTGTAGTACCGAACACTAACAATAATACAGATAGTATATTTATCCCGATAAAAATCGGTGAAATAATGGATGTAAACGGTAATACAATAACCGATACTAAGCACTCGAAAATGATATTTAGCTTTAATTATATGGAAAAACAGGATAATAGTGGCAATAGAATACGCGTAAGTAAAATACCCGCAGGGTCTATTATCAGATGCAAAGGGCTAAAACCTAACAACTAATTATACATTCTGTATATTTCATAGATGTGAGCTCTGATTCGTTCTAATAGTCAAGATATAATAGTATATTTAAGTATTTGTAAAATATAGGTATGCTTTATATTTATGATTAATTTACAGACAAAATCAACTGCTTATAAAATCAATTTTTCTTTTTTTGCACTGATTGCGATAATGATTTTGCTTCGCGACAAAAATATCGTCATACTTAACTTAGTCGGTTGTATGATACACGAGTTCGGTCATTATCTCGCTTGCAAAATATGTAAAGTAAAGATTAAAGAAGTATCTTTTTCCTGCACAGGATTTTGTATAAGGAAGTTAGAAACAAAAAGTCTTTCTTATGGTAATGAATTATTCATTTTGTCTTCCGGTATCGTTGTTAACCTATTAATATCGATATTTATCTTTATACCGACTAATGAAGTATTGCACCTTTTCGGAACAGTAAATCTTATAATCGCAGCGTTTAACTTGTTACCGATTAAAGGATTTGACGGTCTTCAGATTCGAGACTTAATCTTTGCACGAAATGTTCCGCTTGAAAACTTCAGGTTATATTACAAATTTATAAAAGTATTAGATATAATACTTTTTGTTATATTATCGTTGCTTTTTATTAATCACGGCAACATTATATACATAGTCCCTATCGCGTTTATAATGCTTAGAAAATTCGAGGAATAGTGATAAAAGATTATCATAAAAATTTATGAACTTTAACGATTTGAAAAAAAATATACTCTCTGTAAAATCTCCGGCAAAATACCTCGGCGGTGAATACGGGTCTATTGTGAAGGATAAGAGCAAAATCGAATTGCGATTTGCTTTTTGTTTTCCCGATACGTATGAAATCGGTATGTCGCATCTTGGATTGCGGATTTTGTACGGTCTTATAAACGAGCGCGATAAGTATTGGTGCGAACGGGCATTTGCGCCTGCTGAAGACTTTGAAGCTTTATTGCGGAATGAGGAAATAAAACTTTACGGCCTTGAAAGTTATGACGAAATACGGGATTTTGACTTCATCGGTTTCACCCTTCAATACGAACTCAGCTACACCAACATACTTAATATGCTCGATTTAGCAGGAGTACCTTTGTACGCAGCCGACCGAACCGAAGCCGATCCGATAATAATTGCCGGCGGACCGTGTTGCTGCAATCCGGAACCGTTGTTTGACTTTTTTGATTTTTTCGTTATCGGTGAAGGAGAAGAGGTAACACTCGAAATTTTAGATCTATATAATGAAATGAAACTGAGCGGAACAAAAAAACTACGAAGCGAATTTTTGAATGTTGTCGGCAAAATTGATGGTGTGTATAGCCATAAATATGTGGCAAATGACGTAAATTCCGAAGCAATTATGTGCAAAACTGATGAAAAAATTCCGAAAAAGCGTATAATTTCCGACATTAATCGTTCTTTTTATCCGAAAGAAACTATTGTACCTTTCAATGAAATCGTACATGACAGAGCTGTCGAAGAAGTAATAAGAGGATGTATTCGCGGCTGTAGATTTTGTCAAGCGGGATATATTTACAGACCGTATCGTGAAAAGGACATAACCACAATTGACAGACAGATAAAATCATTATGCGATTTTACCGGCTATGAAACGGTTTCATTATCTTCGTTAAGCACTTCTGACCACTCTCGAATTGAAGAGCTTCTAAACACTCTAAATAAATATACAGAGAGTAATAATATCGGTATGTCTTTACCTTCAATGCGTATTGATAGCTTTTCCGATGAGCTGATTTCCGAATTGATGAAAGTAAGGAAAAGTGGGCTGACTTTTGCCCCGGAAGCCGGTACACAAAGACTTAGAAACGTAATAAACAAGAATATAAGCGAAGATGAAATTTTTAAAGCTTGCGAATCTGCATTTACGTTTGGTATAAATAGTATCAAATTATACTTCATGTTAGGGTTACCAACAGAAAACGATGAAGATATAATCGCTATAGCAAAATTATCGGAACGAATAATTGAGCTTTATTATAGTACCTTGAAAAGCAAAAATGTCGCTAAAGCTAAGCCTCCGCAAATAAGTATCAGCGCTTCAACCTTTATCCCGAAGCCCTTCACGCCGTTTGAGTTTGCTCCACAAGCGAGCGAAACCGAAATCAAACATAAACAGGAGCTCCTAAAGAACGCAATAAAGAAGAATCGGAAGATAAATGTTAGTTACAACGATTATCGGATGAGTTTTCTTGAAGCAATATTAGCAAGAGGTGACAGAAAGCTTTCAAAAGTAATCTATTCGGCATGGAAAAAGGGCTGTAAGTTCGATGGTTGGGACGACCACTTTAAGTGGAATTCATGGATTCAATCGTTTGAAGAGAATAACATTAATCCATATGATTATGTCAATCGCGAGTATGATAAGGATTACAGATTCCCTTGGGACCATTTGAACTTCTTTATCGACAAGGACTTTCTTTGGAATGAATGGCAAAAAGCTAAATGCGGAATCACGACGCCTAATTGCAGAGAAGAATGTTCAAATTGCGGTTTAGGCAGACGGTGCGATATCCGCAAAATCAATCGGAGTAAATATGTCGAATAATTTCTCATATCGGATTATTTTTTCAAAGGCTGACACAGCTGTGTATATTTCCCATTTGGATGTTATGAGAACGTTTACACGGGCTTTTAGGAGAGCAAAAACGCCGATTTACTATACAGAGGGGTATACAAAGCGCCCGCTTTTAGTTTTTCCGTACCCCTTATCACTTGGAATCGGCGGTGAAAAAGAAATATTGGACATTAAAACTACAGTTGAGATTCCTGATGTAAACGATTTCATGACGAGGCTCAATGCTGTTTTAGCAAACGGCATTCGCGTAAACGAAATAATCTCAAGCGAATTTCCACCGGTTAATTATGCAATTTATGAAATCATATCATCTGCTATTATTTCTGACGTGATGGTAAACGATTTTCTTAAACAAGATTCAATTCAAGCGACAAAATTTTCAAAGAAAAAAGGTGATATTGTCTTTGATTTAAAACCTTATATCAAAATGATTGAGCTTGTTCCTAATGAAAATATTAAAGTTATTTTACCCGTCGGCGAGCTGTCAAACGTTAATGTAAACGTTTTCATAAAAGCGTTTTCTGATTTTGTCGGTTTCGATTCAAATGGATTTTATGCAAAACGTACAGGATTTTTACCTTAAATTGCGTAATATTTTGTCTAAAACGTAAAATATTTAATATATTAAAGTTTTCGGTTGCATTTCAAATAACTTTATGGTATAATTAACTGTAAATTGCTTTAATAGCGATATCATACCTCAAGTTTTACTTGAGTGAAGATTTGTATCTCATTATGAATCTTAAGTCATTCCGCTTACACGCAAGTATTCCCGTCTGTGTAATGAATGTAATATTATGGAGGAAACTCATGAAAAACGCACTTCAGCTTATTTCCCAAAGCAGCTTGAAAGAAAATCCCCCGAAGTTTGATGTCGGTGACACCGTTAAGGTTCATGTACGGATTAAAGAAGGCGAAAAATTCAGAATTCAGATTTTTGAAGGTACGGTTATTGCTCGTCAACACGGCGGAATTTCCGAAACTTTCACCGTTAGACGCCTTACGCATGGTGTCGGAGTGGAGAGGGTTTTCCCTGTTCATTCGCCGGTAATTGACAAAGTACAGGTTGTCAGACACGGTAAAATCAGGCGCGCTAAGCTTTATTATCTGCGTGACAGAGTTGGTAAGGCTGCAAAGGTTAAGGAAGTTATTCGCTGACACTGACTTTCTGCGTGGATATGATAAGCAGGAGCAACGATTATTCACGTTGACTCCTGTTTGTATAATAATATATGTGGAGTGATAATATGGCAACAGCTGATATTCAGAACTCTGAAAATGAAAACCAACAAAACCATGGTTTCGCACGCGAGATTTATGAGTGGCTCGAAGCGTTTTTGTCGGCTCTAATGGTTGTAATAGTTGCAATGATTTTCCTTTTTCGTCCGGCTGATGTTGACGGAAGATCAATGGAACCAACGCTGCATGACGGTGATAGACTTGTTTTCACTGACATTGGGTACACGCCGACTCAGGGCGATATCGTAATTGTTGACAGTGAAGGGCTTGGAAAATTCATCGTTAAGCGCGTTATTGCTACCGCAGGACAGACTCTTGATATTGACTTTATAACCGGGAATGTAACTGTTGACGGTGTAATATTGGAAGAAAACTATATTTTAGCCGACACACTTCGAGATGAAGGCGGTCACACTTACCCCCTTGTAGTACCGGAAAACAGTGTTTTTGTCATGGGCGACAACCGTATGAATTCCACTGACAGCCGCGACAGCAGGGTTGGCTTTGTTAATGACAGCGACATTTACGGTAAAGTAATTTTTCGTGTTTATCCGTTTTCTAAAATGGGTACAGTCGAATAGAAACTTGACACAGATAGGAATCGAGTAAATCAATACATGACCGATACGCCTTCCATTCAATGGTTCCCCGGGCATATGAAAAAAACGGAGCGGATGATTAAAAAATCATTACCGCTTGTTGATGCTGTCATTGAAGTTGTTGACGCAAGGATTGTTTCATCAAGCCGAAACCCTTACCTGAACACGATTTTAGAGTCAAAACCAAGGATAATAGCTGTTAACAAATCGGATTTAGCTGACAAAGAAATTAATAAAAAATGGAAAATTGCTCTTGAAAAATCCGTTTGTCCTGCTGTTTTTACCGACTGTAAATCCGGAAACGGTGTAAATTCTATAGTTCCTACTGTAAAAAAAGTTCTTGCCGATAAGATTAATCGGAATATAGAGCGCGGTATGATTAACAAAACTATCCATGTAATGATAGTTGGTATTCCTAATGTTGGGAAAAGCGCACTTATAAACAAACTTGCCGGACAAAAAAAAGCTAATGTTGAAGACAGACCCGGCGTCACCCGAAACAAACAATGGGTGCGAATTTCGGGCGATTGTGAACTTCTCGATATTCCCGGGATTTTATCACCGAAATTTGAGGACAGTGATGTTGCACTTAAGCTTGCGTTCACGGGTGCTGTAAAAGACGACGTTATAGATACTGTTTCACTCGCCGCAAAGCTTCTTGAAACGCTCCTGCCTGACTATATGGACAATATTGTTAAACGGTTTACAATCAAAATAGACGACGTGAATGACGGTTATCAAATACTCAAGCTAATCGCAGAAAAACGCGGCTATAAGCTTCGCGGAAATGAGCTTGATACACTAAGAGCTTCGATTATGGTATTAGATGAATTCAGAGGTTGTAAGCTTGGGCGTATATCTCTTGAGAAGCCTATGTAACTCTTCTACAGGAAAAATATGAGTCTTTATGAATACGACAACTATTTAAGGAATCGCGATAATGTTAAAGTTATTGTCGGTGTGGACGAAGCCGGCAGAGGTCCTCTTGCCGGGGATGTGTATGCGGCGGCGGTTGTACTGTCCGATGATAGTATTGAAGGCTTAAATGACAGCAAAAAATTGTCTGATAAAAAAAGAGAAAAACTTTATGAATTCATTCGCATGAAATCGATTTCATACAGTGTAGGAATAGCTTCTGTCGACGAAATAGAGGGGCTTAATATATTAAACGCTTCGATGCTCGCAATGAAGAGGGCGGTTCAAGCTCTTTCTTGCGAATATGAAATCGTTTACATAGACGGAAATAAGTCTCCTGATTTATTGATACCTTCGAAAACTATTGTAAAGGGGGATGCTCTGTCTGCATCCATTGCCGCAGCTTCGATAGTCGCAAAGGTCAGCAGGGACGAATACATGACGAAAATGGATGGGATTTATCCCGAGTACGGTTTCGCAAAACATAAAGGATATGGAACAAAACTGCATTTTGAAATGATAAAGAAATACGGGATTTGCCCCATACATCGCCCATCGTTCTTAAAAAAGATTATTTCATTGTAGGTAAAGTTATGGCAGAAAATCATGAACTCGGCAAGTATGGTGAAGATCTTACCGTGAGGTTTCTAATAAAATACGGTTTCGAGATTTTAGCGAAAAACTACCGAATACGCGGCGGCGAAATTGATATTATCGCAAAGCGCAATGATGTAATCGTTTTCACAGAGGTTAAAACAAGGCATTTCGCACACGAATATCAATATGGTACAGCTCTTGAATCAATTGACAGAAGAAAACAAAGGCATATTATTAAGGCTGCCGAAAGATGGATATATAGAAATTCATTACCTGACAATACTTATATTTTCAGATTTGATGTTTCGGAAATTATTGTTTACCCGGACGGCAAAAGTAAACTCAATTATATAAGATCAGCATTCACGAGGTGATTATATGCTTTACGAAAGTACGCGAAACAGCGCAGTTAAAATTCCTTCTGCACAAGCAATCGTTAAGGGAATATCAGAAGAGGGCGGGCTTTTTGTCCCGTCTTCATTACCGTCAATATCTCTTTCCGAACTCGAAAAGATGAAGGAGTTAAGTTACTCCAAACGCGCTGAAATCGTTTTCACGAAACTTCTGACTGATTTTTCGGCGGATGAAATTGCCTTCTGTGCAAAATCAGCTTACGGAAAAAACTTTAATACAGCGGAAGTTGCTAAAACGGTTGAGGTCGGAGATGCCACGATTTTAGAACTATGGCATGGACCGACATCCGCATTTAAGGATATGGCACTCCAAATCCTTCCTTTTCTCATGACGACATCCATGAAAAAAACTGAAAACTCAAACGAGATTATTATCTTAACTGCAACCTCCGGCGATACGGGAAAGGCAGCACTCGAAGGTTTTGCCGACGTTCCGGGCGTGAGAATTGCTGTTTTTTACCCCGAAAACGGTGTAAGTGAGATTCAAAAATTACAGATGGCAACGCAAAGCGGAAGCAATGTTCTTGTATGCGCTGTAACCGGAAATTTTGACGATTGCCAAACGGCAGTGAAGAAGATATTTACCGACAAAAATATCGCAGAAAAAGCCAAAAGCGAAGGTAAGATGTTTTCGAGTGCAAACTCAATTAATCTCGGCAGGCTTGTGCCACAGGTAGTTTATTACGTTTCGGCATACGTGGATATGGTTAAAAATAACGCTTTGAAATTAGGCGAAAAGATTAACATCTGCGTTCCGACCGGCAATTTCGGGAATATCCTTGCGGCTTACTATGCTAAGCAGATGGGGGTTCCTGTCAACAAATTAATATGTGCTTCTAATGAAAATAAGATTCTAACTGATTTTATAAGCACCGGTGTGTACGACAAAAACCGTGAATTTATCACAACAATAAGTCCTTCAATGGATATTCTGATTTCAAGCAACCTCGAGCGGCTCCTATATCATCTTTGCGGGAATGACAGCGAAAAAATCGTCGAAATGTATTCAAAGCTTAACAAAACCGAGAAATTTTTGATCGATGAAAACGTTTTCATGAGACTTAAGGAAGATTTCGTTGCCGGTTATTGCGATGATAAAGAGACGAAAGAGCAGATCAAAGACACCTTCGATAAATATTCATACCTATGCGATACACACACGGCTGTGGCTGTTAAGGTTTATAACGACTACAAAACTTCAACCGGCGACTCGACTCCTACAGTCATTGCCTCAACCGCGAACCCCTATAAATTTTCAACAGCGATTCTCTCCGCCTTCGGAGAAACGGCGGAAAATGACTTTGACGCAGCAAAAAAGCTCAACGGAATTACTAAAATGCCAATACCGGAAAAGATATCAGAACTGCAAAGCAAACAGGTTAGGTTCGCCGATTCAAGAACGCCCGAATCCTTACCGGAATACGTTATAGAAAATCTATTAAAATGAGTTTATATACTATTGCCGACCTGCATTTAACTTCCTTTCCAGAAAAGCGTATGGATAATTTCTCGGGCTGGGAGAATTATATCGAAAGGCTTATCGCGAACTGGGGAGATATAGTAACAAGCGATGATACCGTTGTTATTCCGGGTGATATTGCATGGGCTTTGAAGGTTTCGGATGATTTTTCTGCCTTTCAGCTTTTGGGCGATTTACCCGGGCGAAAGATTCTCATTAAAGGAAATCATGATTTGTGGTGGAATCGTTCCGGTCGATTATACAAAACGTTTGCGGAATTTCCGTCATTTTCCCTAAATTTCTTGCAAAACTCAAGTTTTGAACATGAAGATTTCGCAATATGCGGTTGTACCGGAGTCGACTTAACACTGCAAAATCAGAACGAAAAGATAAACGCTCGGAATGTTTTGCGCCTTGCTCGCAGTATTGAAACTGCCGATAAAAACGCAAAAACGATTGTATTTATGCATTTTCCTCCGATTATTTATGAAAACGGAAGTTTAATTTTCGCCGAAGACATTCTTAATATTCTTACAAAAAACAATGTAAGTGATTGCTATTACGGGCATCTACACGGTGACGACATTAAATATTCATACAATGGTGAATATAATGGCGTAAAATTCCATTTGATTTCCGCTGATTTTGTGCAATTTAAGCCAGTATTAGTGGTTTAATTTGTGCAAAATGGGGAAAAATCAAAATAACTATAGTCAAACACAAAATATTATGATATAATTATATTGTATGAGACATTACAAATTAAGTAATTTTAACATATCTCTTTTTGGGTATGTAAGGATATGAGAGGACGTTTTCAATGGGATTAGTTGAAACGAATAAAATTGACACCAATAAATATGAGTTTATTGTTGACGTAAACCCCGAAAGATTTGAAAAGGCGGTTAACGATTCGTATGTTAAGGCGCGGAACAGGATTCAAATCAACGGTTTCCGCAAGGGGAAGGCTCCGCGCAAGATGATCGAGAAGATTTACGGTGAGCAGTGTTTTTACGAAGATGCTGTTAATCTCCTCATTCGCCAAGAGGTTAACCCTGCTATGCTCACTTCCGAAGTTGAACTTGTTGCTCCCCCCGAAGTAAGCGTTGAACAGATTGGGAAAGCAACCGGCGTAAAATTTAAACTTACCGGATTTGCAAAGCCCGAGATTAATGACATCAACTATAAGGGCATAGCCGTAACGAGAACCGTTGAACCGGTTACAGATGCGGATATTGACGCTGATCTTGACGACCTTCGCCACAAGAGTGCGCGGATTATTACAGTTGAAGACCGCTCGTCACAGATGGGGGACACCCTTGTAATCGATTTCACAGGATATAAAGACGGCGTTGCTTTCGACGGCGGTTCGGAGACGAAATATTCGCTTAAACTCGGCTCAAGTATGTTTATTCCCGGATTTGAAGAGCAATGTGTCGGAAAAAAAGCCGGCGATACCTTTAATATTGACGTAACTTTCCCTGAAAATTACCAAATGACCGAGCTTGCCGGACAGCCTGCGGTTTTTGAAATTGTTGTACATGAAGTTCAAGCAGAGGAACTGCCGGATCTTGATGACGATTTCGTGAAGGATATCTCTGATTTCAACGACCTTGACGAACTTAAAGCCGATATTAAGACGAAACGCCTTGAATCAGCTGAGCAAGCCGCTGATGCAAAGGCTGAAGACGATATTTTCAAGGTAGTTGCTGACCAAGTTAAGGCTGAAATTCCCGAAGTAATGCTTGAACAAAAGATTGACGATTACATGAAGGAATTCGAGTATCGCGTGCAGATGCAGGGCTTTGACCTTGACACTTATTGCGCTTTCACCGGGAATTCGATTGAATCCCTCCGCGAAGGCAACCGCGAAAAGGCTGAGACACAGGTTAAACTTCGTCTTGCACTTGAATATATTGCCAAAGTCGAGGATGTTCAGATTTCCGACGAGCAGGTTGAAGAAGAGCTTAAGAAGATGGCGGACAGCTATAGAATGTCGGTTGACAAGGTTCGTTCAGTCGTGAATCAAAAGGTGCTCAAACTTGATCTTATGTGCGCGGAAGCTTCAAAAATTGTTAAAGATGCAGCTGTTGTTGTCTGACAAATTTAGTATATTATAGCAAAATTACGGGTACAATTATATGTAACGTAATTTCCGAAAGATTTGGTGGCAAAAATGAACTACATTCCATACGTAATTGAACAGACCGGGCACGGTGAGCGTTCATATGATATTTTTTCGCGGCTCTTAAATGACAGAATTATCCTTCTCAACTCTGAAGTGACGGACGATTCCGCGAATGTTATCGTTGCACAGCTTCTCTACCTTGAAGGACAGGACGCAGACAAGGAAATCAGCCTTTATATCAACAGCCCCGGCGGCTCGGTTTCGGCTGGGCTCGCAATCTACGACACCATGCAGTACATTAAGTGCGATGTTTCGACAATTTGCGTCGGGCTTGCGGCTTCTATGGGCGCGTTCCTGCTCTCAAGCGGGACCAAGGGGAAGCGTCTTGCGCTCCCGAATGCCGAGATTATGAT
Source organism: Ruminococcus sp. (assembly GCA_031262835.1). Classification (GTDB taxonomy): domain Bacteria; phylum Bacillota; class Clostridia; order Oscillospirales; family Ruminococcaceae; genus JAISGY01. Next base: position 20,018 of record JAISGY010000062.1, on the reverse strand, counting down.
TCACCAGCCGCTTATCGGCGGTCACGGGATTTCCGGGCAGGCGACCGATGTTAAAATCCGCACCGAAAATCTCCTCAAAACTAAGGATAAACTCAATCGAATCCTTGCGCTAAACAGCGGTCAGCCGCTTGAGATAATTGAGCGCGATACCGACCGTGATAACTTTATGTCCGCCGATGAAGCTGCGGCGTACGGGCTTGTGGACAGGGTTATTGCCCACCGCTAAAGGGGCGGCAAAGCAGGGGCGACTGAGGGGGCGGCTGAGCAGTTAGCCGAAGTCTGTGCTAAAGTTAACTTAAATTAGGCTGTAAAAAAGAGAGGGCTTAGTAGATGGCGTTCACTGACAGGGGAGCAAAGAGATGCTCGTTCTGCGGCAAGCAAGAGAGCGAAGTCATCAATATGTTCTCTGCCGGCAGTTCAAATATTTGTGATAATTGCGTCATATATTGTTACGAAATTTTGGCAAGTAATGGTGTTGCTCCAATGCCTGCCGGTAAGGGACAGAAGGCAAAATCCACCGACGCTTCGATGCAGATGAAGCTTCTTAAACCGGCTGAGATTAAGGCAATTCTTGACGAATATGTTATCGGACAGGACACGGCGAAAACAACGCTTTCTGTCGCTGTTTATAACCACTACAAGAGAATTACAACGGCTGCAACAAACGACGTTGAGCTCCAAAAGAGCAACGTTTTGCTCGTCGGTCCGACCGGTACGGGCAAGACTTTTCTTGCTTCAACCCTCGCAAGAATCTTAGATGTACCTTTCGCAATTGCCGACGCGACGACGTTAACAGAAGCCGGTTATGTCGGCGACGACGTTGAAAATGTACTCGTAAGGCTTATTCAATCTGCGAACGGCAACGTTGAGTATGCCGAACGCGGAATAATCTATATTGATGAAATTGACAAAATTTCAAGAAAATCGGAAAACGTTTCGATAACACGTGACGTAAGCGGCGAGGGTGTGCAACAAGCTCTCCTCAAAATTATCGAAGGAACCGTCTCAAATGTTCCTCCGCAAGGCGGCCGCAAGCACCCCGGACAGGAAGTTATTCACATTGATACAAAAAATATCCTTTTTATCTGCGGCGGAGCTTTCGGCGGTCTCGAAAAGATAATTCAAAAGCGCTTGAATTCTTCCGCTATGGGTTTCGGAGCGGAAGTTAAGACGAAGAAAGAGCGAACAGACGACGGAATTTTCCGCGATGTCGAAGCTCATGACCTCGTAAAATTCGGAATTGTGCCGGAACTTGTCGGACGTCTTCCGTCAATTACGGTGCTCGACGAACTTAATGTTGACGCGCTGAAGAGGATTCTTTCGGAGCCGAAAAATGCTCTCCTAAAGCAGTATGAGTGCCTCTTTGCACTTGACGGTGTTAAACTTTCGTTCACAGATGATGCTCTCGGCGCAATTGCCGAAAAAGCTCTCGAACGTGAAACCGGCGCAAGAGGACTTCGCTCAATCATGGAGAAAATTCTGGAACCGCTTATGTTCAAAATCCCGTCGGAAACGAACATCATAAGCATTAAGGTTACGGAAGACACCGTAAAACTCGGAGTTGAGCCGGAATATGAGTACGGAATAAGAGAAAAAATCGTGCAAAAACCGGACAAAACAATTTCAACGAAAAAGAATTAAGCAGGAGAACAGGTCGAAGCGCGAAGCGTTCCGCCTGTTTTGTTATATGAATATATATCTAAGTAAAGAAATCGGTAAATACGAAATTGAAGCAGTGCTTAAGATATTTTTCTCGGACGAAAAGTTCTGCTTTTTGCTACCTGTTAATGATGTAATCGGTAATTACATTCGGATTGATATTACAAATAGTATAATTATCAAGGTGGAAATTGACAATAAGACCTTAGAACGAAGCGAACAGTTAAAGGAAACGCAAAAGGAGAACATACTCACCGCTTGCAGGGCATTATACGAAATTTTAAGCGGAATTACGGGAACAAAATCCGATTGGGGAATTCTTACGGGAATTCGCCCTGTTAAAAAAATCAATGGATATTTAGCCGAGGGGTTAAGTTTTGAACATATTCGCGATAAGTTATACAAGGAATATTTAGTTTCGGAAGAAAAAATCCGTTTAGCGTACTTAACATCCGAAATTCAATCTAAATATATTCCGATTAAGGAAAACAATACTTTTTCGCTGTATATCGGCATACCTTTTTGCCCTTCAAGATGCAGTTATTGTTCGTTTGTCTCACATTCAATCGCCTCAAAGTCAGCGTGGAAAATGACTGACGAATATGTCGAAAAACTCTTGAAGGAACTCTCGATTACTGCTGAGATTACGAAGGATTTAGGACTAAAACTCACAACAATATACATCGGCGGAGGAACGCCAACTGCCCTAAATCCTGCACAAATTTCTGCAATTATGGAAAAAACAGCAAAATTATTTAACATTTCGGACGTTTTTGAATATACTGTAGAAGCAGGCAGAGCAGATACAATATCGGAAGAAAAGCTCCGAATTATAAAGGCGAACGGAGCGACAAGAATTTCGATAAATCCACAAACGCTAAATGATGATGTACTTAAAAAGATCGGGAGAAATCATACATCAAAAGACTTTTATAATGCTTATAACATGGCTGTTAAGCTCGGATTTGATAATATAAACACCGACCTGATAGCCGGATTGCCCGGTGATGATATCGGAAGTTTTTGTCAAACAATTGACGGGATTATTAAGCTTTCACCGAAAAATATCACTATCCATACTTTAACGTTAAAAAGAGCATCAAAGCTCTCGAATTTTACGGAATTGTATAACGAGTCGGAAGTTATACATAGGATGTCGGAATATTCCTTCCGAAAAATCACCGAAAACGGATATGCTCCGTACTATCTTTATAGACAAAAGAACAATATCGGGAATGGCGAAAATGTCGGATACGCTAAAAGCGGGTACGAAAGTATGTATAATATTTACATAATGGAGGAGAAACAAACAATTATCGCGTGCGGAGCAGGCGGTTCAACTAAGATTTTTGAAGCCGAACATGATAAATTGACGAGAATTTTCAACTATAAATATCCGTATGAGTATATTTCAAAATTTGATGAAGTGTTAAAACGCAAACAAAAAATCTATGATTACTACAGTAAATAGGAGGCCTTTATGACGCTCAATTTTGATAAAATTGTTACAAAAACGGTAAAAGGTGCTAAATATGTTGCGGATAAGGCTGCGAAAACTGCAACAGTAGCTTACGATTATACGAAAAATCAACTCGACCGCGCCGCAATCAGAGACCAGATTAAGGAGACATATCAAGAATTAGGTAAACTTTGTTATTCGGAGGTTACGGGAACTGCTGATTCAAAAGCTGAAATGCGTGACTGTAAAGAGAAGCTTGACACGCTGTTTTCGGCACTAAAGGAATCTGAAAAAGCGGTTAAGCCTTTGTCATATAAGGTTTGCGGCTTCTGTAACGCACATAACAGCAAAGACAGTTGTTTTTGCAGCAAATGCGGCGAAAAATTATAACTCTTAGGTTTGTATTTCCCAAAAAGCAGATTTATTCTGCTTTTTTCTTGACTTATTTGATAAAAGATAGTATAATTATAGGTACCGACAAAGTCATTTCGATTGAAAATATGAACACGTTAACAAAATTGAAATAATTAATATACGCATTGTAATATGGAAAATAAGGTACAATATGGAGCTTAATAAAAAGCCTTCAGAAGTTATAAATTCTGTTGTTGATGAAATTAAAAAGGTAATAATAGGCAAAGATGAAGTCGTTTTGAAGATGATTTTGTCGATCATTTCGGGCGGGCATATACTTATTGAAGACGTTCCGGGAGTTGGAAAAACCACGCTTGCGATGGCTCTATGCACTGCGCTTTCGCTGTCCTTTAAAAGAATTCAATTTACACCGGATGTTATGGCGTCTGACGTTACCGGTTATAACGTATATAATAGGAAAAAATGCGAGTTTGAATTTGTTGAGGGCGCGGTTTTTGCCAATATTGTTCTTGCCGACGAACTCAACAGAACGTCCGGGAAAACCCAATCCGCATTGCTCGAAGCGATGGAGGAAGAGGCGGTAACGATCGACGGAATTACTCGCGCACTTCCGCATCCGTTTACAGTTATTGCCGCGCAAAACCCCTCCGGTACTGTCGGAACGGCGTTTTTGCCTGAATCGCAGCTTGATCGCTTCATGGTCTGCTTAACGCTCGGCTATCCCGAAAAGGACGATGAAATTTCGATTTTAAAACGTAGACCCGATGTGAAATGCTGTGTCAACCGTGTTTTGTCGATTGATGACCTTGTTTTTTTAAGGCAAGCGGCATCAGAAATTTACATCGATGATAAAATATACGATTATATTGCTGAACTTGCAAAAAGAACACGGGAATCGGATAATTTTTCACTCGGTCTTTCTCCCCGCGGCAGCTTGGCTCTCGCATCGATGACGCGTGCGGCGGCGTTATCGAGAGGTAGGGACTTCGTTTTGCCTGAAGATCTTTTCTACATATGGGCGGAAGTGGTAAAACACCGCGTCGTTTTATCGCCAAAAGCCGAACGGAAATTTTCGGGACGAGCCAAAGAGGCAATAGACGAAATCTTAGCCTCTGTCCCGGTGCCTGTACTATGAGCGGCGCGTATTTTTTGATTCTCATCATAGTTTTGTGCTTGAATTTTCTTCTTCCGGGTGACGAATACTTTTCGTTGCTCTTAGCTGTTACCTCGCTTCCAATTCTGTCTTTTGTGCTCATGTTAATTGGAAGAAAGATAAAATTTGAGCTCTCAGCACCTGAGTACGCTATAAAAAATGGAAAAACATTTATTACATTCTGTATTAAAAATCCTACGATTATTCCAATATCAAGCCTTGATATTAATATTTCATACATAATATATGAACTCGGTGAATATAGAGCAACCGATAAAGCCATCTCTTTTTCTGTCATGCCGTTAACGAAACGAAAAGTTACAATAGAGCAAGTTTACGATAAATACATATATGAAGAAATACAAATAAAGGAAATTATCGTTTATGATCTATTGGGAATCTTTCACACAAAAATCAAAATTAACGATAGATCCGAACTTTGCGTTATTCCGAATTTAAGTCTTGATAACGAAACATTAAAGCTGCCTCAAATACCGCATAAAAGCAGCGAAATCGGCGTGAGAGAATATAGACCCGGCGATATGTTTTCGCATATCCATCAAAAATTGTCGTCGAAATCGGAAGTTATTTTTACTCGATTTTATGAAGACGAAGTTACTGTACCTCTCTTGGTGTTGGACTTGAAATACTGCGACGATATAGATCTGGCGATTGAACAATACGCGCAAAACGCGTATGCATTAATCAACGACGATAGCAGTGTAGAAATGTTGAACCTCGGTTATGATGCAAAACCTTCAATCATCAAAGATACTTTTACCCTACAAAAACATCTGATTAACGTTATCAAACAACTTAACACACAAAAATACAATGAGTATATTTCTCGTTTTGATCGTAGAAATTATCCAATCGTCTACTATTTTCCGGATAGCCTTAATTAAATATCGGTGAAGCATGAACGAAAATTCGCAAAAACTAAATACCGGCAATCCCGTTATCAGGCGAAAAGCGTACCTTAAAAATAACGATAAAAGCGTAATTTTTCCGTGCTTTTCTGAAATTCTGATAACTTTTTTAACGGTGCTCGGGACACTGCTCAGTATATCCGTATTAGAGATGGCGAGTCCGCGGTTTATACAGGGTGGGACGAGCGGCCTTTTCATTGCGGCTGTTTTTCTGGTTTTTTCTTATAACGGTAAAACTTTCGGGAAAATTTATAACAGGACCGGCGTGAGGCTCCTTTTTTCTGCTGTAGTCGGTTTGGCGGCTGCTGTAGTTTTTCGAGTTAAGATTGTTTCGGTTATCGGTGGGATTTACCTTTATTTTGAAGAGGACAAAGCCTCACAGATTGCAGCTGATGATTCGTTTATAACCGGACTTATCCTTGGCTTTTTGTTTACTCTGTTGATTTATTGTTTTCAAAAAATACTGCGATCCCCGCCGATTATAATTGCAGTTACGTTCATTGTGGTTTTGCAAGCTGTTATATATGAATATTATACAAACAGTATACCTAACATTATCGGAATATTTATTCTGATTATGTCTTGGGTTCTTCAAATTGTATATAATCGTTCCGATACTCCGAATATGGCTTTCTACGCGTTAATCGTGTGCGGAATCGCCGCTGTTATCGGTATTCTTTGCGTCTTTAAGATAGGGATTGAACGTCCGTATTTAATCGAAAACGGCGCGTCAATAATTCGAGGCGAAAAAAAACTCCCTTCGGTCAATATTCCGTATATTCCGATGCGGGATATATGGAAAACATCGCCAAACGATACCCCTTTCGATAACGATAGCGAGAGCTTGCTTTATACCGACGGAAAATTCGAGTTTGAAGGGATAGACGTACTCGAAGTTAAAATGGATTTTAACGCATTTAGTGACAGTGCAGTTTATCTGCGGCATTTTTTCGGTGCAAATTACAGCGGGAACGCGTGGTCGGAGCTTAGCGATGAACAAAAGTTGTCGGAATCGGAAGTTATTTCGGGATTTACAAACGAAAACTTGTCGCCGTGGAACCTTGACAGCCTTTCATGGACTGAAATAAGCTCATCTTATCCCGAGTTGATTACAGATTTTGAATTTTCGGTTAAAAATCTCGGTATGATTACGCGAAAGCCGTTTCTGCCCTATTTTCTCGCGGCTCCGAATGAATTTTATGACGCCGGTGAGATTTTAGATACTGAAGATGAGTATATTGGCACTGTCAATATGCCGGCAGGTTTTTATGAAAATGACGAAATTTTAAACGACATTTTAACCGCAGGGAGTTTAGCTCATAACCCCGAGCTAAACGCCGACGAGCGGAGTTACAGGGCGTTTGTCTATGCGAATTATTTGGGTGTACCACCTGATTTTACGGCTGAAAACCCTGTGCTTAATGACGATTATATGGAATATATTACCTCCGAAAACATTCAAACCGGAAAGAGCACGCTTACCGACGAACAGGTTTTTGTGCGGAAGATAAATTTCATTCATGGGTGGCTCAGGGATAATTGCGAGTATAACATTGATGTCGGTGAAATGCCGTCTGATAAAGACTTTGCGCTTTATTTTCTTAACGAAAAGCGCGAAGGGTTTTGCCAACATTTTGCAACTTCCGCAACGCTCTTATGCAGGGCAGCCGGAATTCCGGCGCGATATGTGACGGGCTTCATTATTTCACCGTCCGACTATGAAAAGCGGTCCGACGACGGCACCGTTACCGTCAAAGACAGCCGGGCGCACGCGTGGACAGAAGTTTACGTTAATGGTTACGGGTGGATGCCGCTCGATTTTACTTCCGGGTATTCAAACGTCCGCACGTCCCTGACCGCCGCACAAAGGCAGGAACGACTTGCCGAGGAAGAACTGCTTGCTGTTGAAACACAACCAACCATTACAACTGCTGCGCCCGTTACGGAGCAGACAGAACCGCTTATCACTGAAATTCCCCCTGTCCGTGAACAGACTGAAGCCGAACGGTCAGTAAGATTTCCAATCGCGATTTTGCCTCTAATATTGGTAATACTAACAATTTTCGCCTTTACTTTAAGGCATATTACCAGAAAAAACAAGACAATAAAGCAATTACAGTCAACTGATGGTTTTGATACTCTTTTAATGCGGACAAAATACATTCTTAACACATCAGGTTTCAGTTTCGATTCGATTTTAACAGATTCGGAAAGCTTCCTTAAAAGGCTGTCGGAGAGCAGTTACAAAATGGTTACACCGATTATAAAAAAAGCAATTTCTGTCAGGTTCGGAAGAGAAAATATTAACGATGAGGAGCTCAGAACGCTTAATAAACAGCTTGATTCGGCGGTTGCTCTATTCTATGAAAGCCAAAAACCTCTAAAACGATTTTGGTTACAGTATATTTTAAATGTTTTGTAATATTCGTGAATATTGCACAAAAAGCGCGGGTGAAAGTTCATTTAACCGCGCTCTATTTATGCAATATTACTAAACAAAGATAATATATAACAAAATATATAATAATTTTCCGTCAATTTGGTTTTTTGAATATTGGATTTACTTCCATTTGTTATGTCATAATGCACAAAATACCAGCGATTTTACTGTGCAAAATGCTTGACAACTGTAATAATTGAGAGTAAAATGTAACTGTAGCCGAGAGAAATTAAAAAACGGTTACAAATTCTTAATTCGAGGTAAATTTATGAAAAAATCATTACGTGTATTATCGGTTGCGGCAGCGGCAGCCTTGGCATTCTCAATGTCGGCAACCTCTGCATCCGCCTATTGCGGTCTTTCTGCAAATGACCTTGCGCGGGCGAACAGTTACAGCAACAGTTACAGCAGCCGCGATTGCTACACCCTATGCCCGGAGTGCGGCAAAGTCAGCTACGGAACCGAATGTGTCTATCCGGGCTGCTCCACAGGCGATTGCTACGGGAACTGCCCCGACAATGATTGCCCGACCGGCGAATGTGAGACCGATTGCTACGGGAATTGCCCTGAAAACACTTGCCCTACAGGCGAATGTGAAACGGATTGCGAGGGAGATTGCCCCGACAATTCCTGTCCCACAGGCGAATGTGAAGCAGAAACTTTACCTGCACAAACCCCTACATACACAAACCCGAACTATTCATTTGACTGGAATTCTTGGCTCTCACAGCTTTTGAACAGATACAATAAGACTACTTCGACCCCTTCAACCCCTGCAACACCCTCAACTCCGGCAGTCCCCTCCGTACCCGATACAAGCTACTCCGACAACGCCTCTTGCAGCTCCTATGCGAATGAAATCCTGTCCCTCATTAACGCAGAGCGTGCGAAGGTCGGCGCTCCCGCACTGCAATTATCGAGCGAACTCTGCAACGCCGCTGATATTCGTGCAAAAGAAATCGCGCAAAGCTTCTCCCACACTCGCCCGAACGGCAGCAGCTTCTATTCTGTCCTTGATGAAATAGGCTACAGCGGTTCGCGCTCATCAGGCGAAAATATCGCCGCCGGCAACAGCTCCGCCGCCGCAACATTCAGCCAGTGGATGAATTCCTCGGGACATTACGAAAACATGATGAAATCCGGTTACAAATACATGGGAATCGGTTTCTATCAGACCTCAAGCGGCTACAAATACCACTGGGCACAGCTTTTCTCATACTAATTCCATAATGTCGCCAAAAAAAGCTCCCGATGAATTTCGGGAGTTCTTTTCCGATTATGTGTTCCTATCGGTAATTTTCATCTGCTTCAAATTCCCGATTTTTTCGCTTCGCGCAGCAAGTTCCGCCTCAACTTCTCCGAAATCAAGCCCCTTTTCGGCGCAAAGTACCGTAATATGGTAAAGGAGGTCGGCAACTTCGTTTTTAAGCTCATCTTTATCATTATTTTTTGCGGCAATAATCATCTCCGCGCACTCTTCGCCGCATTTTTTACAAATTTTGTCTTCTCCCTTCGAGAAAAGGTAACAGGTGTAAGAACCCTCCTCAAAATTCGCTTTGCGGTCGGTTACAACGTCATAAAGCTTCATCAATTCGCTCAAATTTAACATTCCTCTTCACATTATTTTCGTGTAAAAACATGAATAGTTCCCTGTGTGGCAGGCAACCTTCTCGCCTTGCTGAATCACTTTTATAAGTAACGTGTCGTCGTCGCAATCCGAGTAAATTTCAACGATTTTTTGGAGATTCCCCGAACTTGCGCCCTTGTTCCAAAGCTCGTTTCTGCTTCTGCTCCAAAACCACGTAAAGCCTGTCTCAAGCGACTTTTGAAGGCTTTCTTTGTTCATATAAGCGACCATCAAAACGGCATTTGTTTCGGCGTCTTGAACCACCGCCGGGATGAGCTCCGATTTTGCGAAATATTTATCCATATTATCTCACACCAATACCGCGTAAGCGGCAATCTTTCTTCACATCGGCAATAGTCAGCTCCCCGAAGTGGAAGAGGCTTGCGGCGAGTGCTGCCGAACAGCCTGTCTTTTCAAAAGCGTCCCCGAAGTCGGTTACCTTACCCGCGCCGCCCGAAGCGATTACAGGGATTTTTACGGTTTCACAAACCGCTCTAAGCATCTCTATGTCGAAGCCGCCGCGAACGCCGTCGGTGTCCATCGAGTTGAGGCAAATTTCGCCCGCGCCGAGCCGCTCTGCCTCTGCTGCCCATTCCAAAAGGTCGCGCCCGGTGTCGATTCTGCCGCCGTTAACGAAGACGGTATATCCGCTTTTAGTGTTCGGGGAACGCTTGGTGTCGATTCCCAAGACGACGCATTGACAGCCGAAAATATCAGCCGCCTCACCGATAAGCGAAGGATTTTTCACGGCAGCGGAGTTTACGGAAACCTTATCAGCACCGGCGCGGAGAATCGACTTGAAATCATCAACCGTACTAACGCCGCCGCCCACACAGAACGGAATGAAGACATTTTCAGCGGTTCTTCTGATTACATCTAAAATCGCGCCGCGCCCTTCGTGTGAGGCTACAATATCGTAAAATACAAGCTCATCTGCGCCCTGTCGATTATACTCGCGGGCAAGTTCTACAGGGTCGCCGACGTCCTTCACGTCCAAAAAGTTGACACCCTTTACAACCTTTCCGTGGCGCACATCAAGGCAGGGGATAATTCGTTTTGCAAGCATAATTTTCTTTCTCTTAAAATGGTATATCAATCATAACTTCGTCTGTTTCGGGAAGACTCTCGACAGGCGCGGGGGTTGTTTCGGTTTTCGGGGGATTTTTCGCAACGTAAACGGTTAAAGTCTCGCCGATTTCGTTGTCAAGCTGTTCGCCGGCATTTTTACTCGTTTTTATTACGTAACCCTCTAAGATTACGGTACTCATTTCTTCAATCTGGTCGTATTTTATGCCGCTTTCATTGAGCATTGTAAAATATTCAACGGCTGTAAGTCCGGCAAAATCGGGGATAGTTACATATTTCGGTCCGTTTGAAACCTTAACCGTAATTGAATCGCCGTTTTGGTATGTGCCGCCTTTTGGGATAGATTGGTAAAAAATCACGCCTTTCGGAGTGGTATCGTTAAACTCGACTTCGGGGTTAAAAACGAGGCTCGATGTATATTTCTCGGTATTTGCGATTAAATCGTAGTTTCCGCCGATAAGATCGTCCATTATATAGATTGCGGTGGGTTTCGTGGTGACGGTTGTAACAATCGTTTCGGTGACGGGAGGTGTTGTTGTGTTGCCCGTTTCGTAGATTTGTTCAAATGAAGACACGGAGGTGTCCAAGGCGGTTATATCGGAGTTTTGAAGCGCGGTTCCGCTGTTGTCGGGAAGGTCGCTCACGAGAATTACGAGGATAACACAAACCCCCACGAGCAAAGTTAAACCTGCTGTGGTTGCGAAAACTTTTCTGCGGCTTACGCGCTTTTTGCGGCGGCGTTTTTGCGGGGGGGTATCGCGTTTGGGTATCGAATTTACCGCTCTGCCGCCTTGCTGCTTATCCTTTGCGGCGCGGAGAACACCGAGCGGAATTGACGTTGTACTTGAACTTGAAAGCCGTTCGGAACTGTATTCGGGTTGGTCAAACAGGAGCGTTACAAATTCGGTAATCGTTTGTACACGCATTTCGTGTGAGAGAGTCAACCCCTGCATAATTGCTTTTGAAACATTTTTCGGAACGCTTTCGTTAATCATGTTCGGCGGAACGAGGGAATCAGCGGTCGTTCTAACCAGCGCGTCAACCGGTGTTATACCCGTAAGCATCCTGTAGATAAGCGCGGAAACGCCGTAAACGTCCGTCCATGTGTCGTGCCAGTTGGCGGAATTGTATTGTTCGGGCGCAGCGTAGCCGGAGAAAATTTCACTCGCTAAAATCGTGTTCGCCGTCCGCACTTCCGATATTGCGAAGCCGGTTAAGATAAGCTCATGTTTTTCGTTAATAAGAACCGTCGCGGGGGAGATTCCGCGGTGAATTATTCCGGCGTTATGGATAAGCGAAATGGTTGTTAAGAGCGGCGGAATGAGTTTCTTCGTGTCTTCCCAAGATATTTCGCCCGCGTTTTCTTTTAAATATTCGTTAAGGGTTTTAGCCTTTTGATACTCGAAAACCGCGTACCCGGTATTGTTGTCCCCGAACATATCAATAACAGCGGCAACATGATTAAGTGTACGCATCTTAGTAAGACTCTTTCCGAGGGAAACGTACTCCGAAAGAAGCGTCTTATATTGAGCGACGTAATTTTTATCAACAATAATTTCAGAGCCGCCCTTAACCCGCGAACAAATCGCGTCGGGCATATATTCGCTGATTAAAACGGTGTCTTCGGTTATCGTATCGAAGGCGATATATTTCGCGCTTTCGCCGTTATAGGACTTAAGTTTCCCGACGATATAACGGTCTGAAAGAACCGTCCCCGGGGCAAGGTATGAAGGAAGGTAGGGTGAATCATAGATAAACCCGCAACTTGGACATTCGGTTTTATCTGCCTCACGTTTAGACATACAACCATAGCAGAGGTTGAATCTACCTATATCCAAATTATGACACCTCCTCGCACAAACTTCTACATTAGTTATTTTATCAAGTAACAAACCAATTGTCAATAAAATTATCACATTTGTTTCGTTTTGTTGTTAAATTGTAATAGTACGAAAATCGGCGTAAACTTCACCGAAATATTTTATATGTAACAATAACCGCGAAAATACATAAGATAAATTAGTAAATTTAAGGAGGAGATTTGATGAACGAATGTGTAAAAAATAACATATTAAATATAGAAATATATACCGAAGGCGGCTTTCCTGCGAAATACACCGTTACCGTGTATAATGCCTGCGGTGAAAATGTTGCGGGGGCGAAATTATGCGGCAGGAATGAGGAATTTGTGCTGCCCGACGGCGAGTACAAAATCGAAGTCAGCGGCGACGCTTACAGCTCCCCCCGTATGCAGCAGAGATGGATTACCATCTGCGGGCAGTCGCCGGAATGTCACTTCGGTTTGAACTTCATATTCGGAAGAATTTACGCATCCGACAACAGATGTGCTGAGAAAAAACCCGATATTCACCCTTGCAACCCGTGCCGGAATGAATCTAAGCAGCACTGTGGTGGTGCTCGGCACCCTTGCGCGCCTGTTCAGAGCCCGTTTATGCCGTCAATGTATGTTAAGGAATGGCAGAAACGGAACAATATTGAATACAGTGGTTGTGCACATACATATTCACATTCCACCCACAACAATATCCTGTCCGAATGCGGGAAATATAAGCCTGTACCGCCTCCGGCAAAACCGCCTGAATGTAAACCCGCTCAAAAAAGCAGCCGCGGAAGAAAGCCCTGTGTACATAAATAAGGAAATATCGGGGGTTAACAAAAACTTAACCCCCTTTTTGTATATTTTTATGCTTGTCCTAATAAAATTAAGTAAGGAAAATTTCTTATAACCCTTGATTTTTTCAAACAGATGTTGTATAATCATATTGTGTGCATTAATAAAAGGAGATTGTAATCTATGTCAAAATTGAATGTTGCGGTACTCTTCGGCGGTGTTTCAAATGAACACGAAATATCGCTTCGCTCGTCCGCGAAAATAATCCGCTCCATTCCTAAGGATAAATATAACATAATTCCCATCGGCATTACGAAAAAGGGCAGATGGCTTTTCTTCCCGGGGGACGTTTCGGAGATCGAGAACGGCAACTGGGAGACCGACTCAGACTGCACTCCGGCGGTTATCCTCCCCGACCCTATGTATCGCGGGATATTAAAATATAACGACGGGAAATTTTCCATTGAAAAGATAGATGTGGTTTACCCCGCCGTTCACGGGAAAAACTGCGAAGACGGCGTGCTTCAGGGCGTGCTTGATATGTCCGGCATACCCTATGTCGGGAGCGGCGCGCTTGCGTCGGCAACCTGCATGGACAAATGCCTTGCCCACCTCGTTTTAGAACGCGAGGGGATTAAAATGGCAAGATGGAAGGTCCTCAGGCGCGACGATCTTGAAAAACTTGACAGCTTCTGCGAAGAAGTAGAGGCAAATTTGGGCTTCCCCGTTTGCGTCAAACCCGCTTGCAGCGGTTCTTCCGTCGGTGTTAACAAGGCAAGGGACATCGACGAGCTCAAATCAGCAGTTAAGACAGCGTTTTCGCACGACGACAAGGCACTTGTCGAAGAATACATAGTCGGGCGGGAACTTGAAGTTGCGGTTATGGGGAACGGTCCCGCCGACACCTTCACAACCTCCGTCGGCGAAATCCTTTCCGCAAACGAAATGTACGACTTCGACGCGAAATATGTTAACACTGCTTCAAGCGGGGTTATACCCGAGGATATACGCGAAAACGGTGTGTCGCGTGAGATAAAAGAAACAGCCGTTTTGGCATACAGAGCGGCGGGCTGCAAAGGGTTATCCAGAATTGACTTTTTCTTATCCGAAAACGGTGTGTATCTTAACGAGATAAACACGCTTCCCGGATTTACGGACATAAGTATGTACCCGAAACTTATGGAAGACGCGGGGATTCCTGCTTCTGATCTTATTGACAAATTAATACAGCTTTGCCTTGAACTCCACGGCGAAATTTGACGAAAGGCTAAACATAATGATTGAAACCATTCCGGAAATTACCAACACGAAAACCGCTGCCATAGGCGTGTTTGACTCAGGGATAGGCGGCTTAACCTGTGTCGGTAAGCTTATCGAACTCATGCCGAACGAAGATATCGTCTATTTCGGCGATACGGCGCGAATCCCCTATGGCACACGCTCGAAGGAGACGGTGCTAAGGTACGCAAAGCAGGATATAGCGTTTATAAAGCGTCAGGGCGTTAAGATTATCATCGCCGCTTGCGGGACGGTGTCGAGCGTAGCTGTTTCTCACAAAGGGCTTGCGGACGCCGACATCCTCTTTACCGAGGTTGTTACCCCAACCGCGCAGGCGGCTGTTGCCTCAACACGCAATAAACGCGTGGGGGTTATCGGAACGTCCGCGACGATTAAGTCCGGCGCGTATGCGAAAGCAATTCACGGTATGGTTGCCGACATCAAGGTTTTCGGCATCGCCTGCCCGCTTCTTGTGCCGCTTATCGAGAACGGCTACACCGAGAGGGACAGCGTTGTGACGAGGATTATCGTCGAACAATACCTGAACCCCATTAAGGCGGAGGGCGTTGACACGCTGATTCTGGGCTGTACCCACTACCCGATTATCGATCAGATTATCGAAGATTATATGGGGGAGGGCGTTAAGCTTATTTCAAGCGGAAAAGAAGCCGCAAACGCCGCCTACGCCATGCTTACAAAGGCAAATCTCTTGACCGATAAGGCGACTCCGGGTACGTCGAGGTACTATGTTTCGGACAGCACCGAGCAGTTTATTGAAAACGCACATTCCTATCTGGGAGAGGATTTGAACGCGAGACAAAGTATTGTAGAGCTTGCGAATATTGAGGAATAAGAAATAAATGGAAAACTATAAAATATCATTGAGAACCCTTACCCAAAGCAGTGGGGAGACCCCTCTGGTCTATGAATTGACGACAAAAGGCGACCTTATTTCTATGAAAAACGGCAGTTACAAGATACGATATAACGAAACAACTCCGGGAGGGGAGGAGTTCGTAAATATAGTTACCGCGAAGGGCAACGCCCATGCGAAGGTCAGCCGTCAGGGCGATTACGGGACTGATTTTACACTCGACATTGATAAAAAGCACCTCTGCGTCATTAAAACACCTTTCGGGGAACTACATCTCGGCGTACAAACCCACGCGATAAAAAATAACCTCACCGAGACCGGCGGCGAACTCTATCTTAAGTACACACTCGACGCAAACAATAATTTTCTCTCCGACAACGAAGTACAACTTGAGATATCACAATGAATCCGCACAACAAAAACGTGTGTGTAGCAAGGCGATTTTGCTCACGAAAGACGTGTACGACTATACGCGAAAATAGTGTAAGGAATATTAACTAAAAGGCAGGAATAAAAAATGACCGACAAAATTGCGGAAGTTAAAAACGAACTCTTTTCTATTATAGAGACCGCAAGGAAAAAAGTTTGCGGTGATGAGGTTTTACCGCCGTTTAATATTGAAATTCCGGCGGACTTCGCACACGGCGATTTTGCAACAAACGCCGCGCTCTGTTCGGCAAAGGCAATGAAGCAAAACCCGCGGAAACTTGCGGAACTGATAACAGATGAACTCGACCTGTCGGGAAGCTTTTTCGATCGTTTTGAAATAGCCGGACCGGGGTTTATTAACTTTTTCTTAGACGATAAGTTTTACGCGGAAACGGTGTCCGATATAATCGGGGACGGCGCGGATTACGGCAAAACCGACTTCGGTAAGAACGAAACAAGGCTTGTGGAATTCGTTTCGGCGAACCCCACGGGACCAATGCATATCGGCAACGCAAGAGGCGGTGCGCTCGGTGACGCGATTGCCGAAATCCTGAAATTCGCTGGGTATAACGTTTCACGTGAATTTTACGTTAACGATGCCGGGCAACAGGTTTACAAGTTCGGCTCATCGCTTTCAAAACGCTATGAGCAGATCTGTTCCGAAAACGGACAAGCTTTAATTACACGGTTCTCGGATATTGAGGAATTTGCACAAGCTCTCTATTCCGACGATGTAACCTTCCCCATGCCGGAGGGGTTGTATCTTGGTGCGGATATTATTATCCACGCGAAAAACTACTATGACATACACGGAAACAGTTTACTGCCTTTGCCGGAAGAAGAACGCATGAACACGCTTTCCGCGTATGCTTTGCCGCTTAATATTGATAAACTGAAATCGGATTTATCCCGTTATGGGATAGAATATGACCGCTGGTTTTTAGAGAGCAGTCTTGCGGAAGAAGTTCCTATAATCCTTGAAAAACTTAAGGCTTCGGGCTACACATATGAGCAGGACGGCGCGCTTTGGCTTAAAACTGCCGAACTCGGGGACGAAAAGGACCGCGTTTTAGTACGCGCAAACGGTGTACCGACCTACGTTGTACCGGATATTGCTTACCATTACGACAAGCTTGTAAAGCGCGGCTTTAACAAGGCTGTAGACGTTTTGGGCGCAGATCATCACGGCTATATTCCGCGTATTAAGGCGGCAATGAAGGCACTGGGCGTTGCCCCCGCGCGGATTGACGTCGTTATTATGCAGATGGTTATGCTTGTTCGCGACGGACAGGCGGTTAAGCTTTCAAAGCGTTCCGGCAAGGCAATTACGATGGAGACGCTTCTTGACGAGATCCCGCTTGACGCGGCGCGCTTCCTCTTTAATCTTCGCGAGCCGGACACCCATATTGAGCTCGACCTCGACCTTGCGGTTGAACAGACCTCGAAAAACCCGGTTTATTATGTCGAATACGCCCACGCAAGAATTTGTTCTATCCTCAAAAACCTTTCTGAGAGCGGTTTTG
The DNA here is from genome assembly GCA_031262835.1 of Ruminococcus sp. GTDB lineage: Bacteria > Bacillota > Clostridia > Oscillospirales > Ruminococcaceae > JAISGY01. The sequence continues at coordinate 2,554 of JAISGY010000062.1, read as the reverse complement.
AGCCCGACCCAAGCGGCAATTTAAGTTTTAGCGTCCCCGAAGAAAAGTTGCTTATACGTACAATTGCGCGCCTTCCCGAAGTAATAATAACTGCGGCGAAAAATTACAATCCGTCCGAAATTACGGGTTTTTGTATCGAACTTGCCGGAGTATTCCACAAATTTTACGACAAATGCAGGATTAAAGGCGAAGAAGAAAATGTAGTAAAATCGCGTCTGACACTCTGCCAAGCGACAAAAATCACAATCGCGAACGCCCTTAAAATCTTAGGGATTACCGCCCCGGAAAGAATGTAATACGCGAAAATGGGATATTATATCGACTGGGAAAATTCCGGCGGCGCGGCGGCTGTTCCGCTTTCGGCGAAAGACCCGCTTAAAAATGCCCGCCCGAAAACGGCAAAGTGGCTGCTCTACGCTGCCTTGACCGGCGATTTCGGGCTTAAATCCTCGGCGGAAGCACTTTCGATGGACGAGGACGATACCGAAGAAGCCTTATCGTTTTGGTGCGACAGGGGAGTTGTGAAAAGCTCCGAAAACGCTGCCGGAACCGGTATTGGCGGGGATTTAAATGGGAGTGATAAATCCGTATCGGCTGAAAAAACTTCCTCAGCCGGTATTAAACATGACTTTTTGCGGCCGATTGACAAGCGCGAAGTTACAGAAATTATCGAAAACAGCCCCGCATTGACCTGCCTTTTCAGCGAGTTGCAGCGTATTGTTCCCGGCGATCCAACCCTCACAGAGCAAAGAGTGTACATATTTATACATGAATATTATGGAATAGATGTAAATAATATCTTGATGCTGCTGCATTTAGCGGTTGATATCGGGAAATATCAAAATCGCAGTCCGGCTTACGTTGATTATCTTGCCAAAGAATGGCATAAACGCGGGATTGTTACCCACAAACAAGCGGCAGACGACATCGAACGTCTTCGTGAGTATTACACTTTTGAAGGCAGAATTGCTGCAATTTTCGACATCCAGAGACAATTCACGACGAAAGAGCGTGAATCCATCACAGAATGGAAAAATTATGATTTTCATGATGAAATTTTTCATTTTGCTTATGAAATTACAATTGAGCACACCGGAGCGGTTAAATTTGCATATATTGCCAGAGTTTTAGCAAATTGGTACGTTCGCGGGCTTAGAAATATAGAAGAAATTACCGCTTATAACGAAAAATACCTTACCGAGCACTCCGAATACAAGGCGGCGCGATATGATAAAAACAATAAAAAGCCCAAGTCCGAGCCGTCCTTCAATCTGACAAACGCGGCGGACGAAGACCTTGAAGCCGCTCTCAGAGGCGAACTCGGATAAAAAACGTGTTGAAAGGACCGGCATATGAGCTTCAATAAGACCGCCTACGAAAAGGCAGAACGCGAGCTTCTTCGCCGTAAGGAAGCCGCTGAAACGGCGCAGCTAACACGTTTTGACGAGGTTGCGGCGCGCTCCGGCGAGCTTGTTCAGATTGACAAAATTATGAAATCACACATTTTAAACCTCACGAAGATGCTGCTTCAAAAAGGCGATGATTTGACGAAAAAGCTTGAAAAAATCAAGGCTGAGTACGAGCACGGCAGTGAAATTAAGCGGAAAATTCTGATAGAACACGGTTATCCCGACGACTATTTGAACATAAAGTACAGTTGTGAACATTGCTCCGACAGCGGTTTTGTTGACGGCTTGAGGTGCGATTGTTTCTTAAAGCTCATCAATAAATACGCCGCGGAGGAACTTAACCGAAGCGCGAACCTTCCGGACTGCGACTTTGGGCATTTTTCGACATCTTTTTATTCCGGAAAAACCGAAACCGGGCATGATATTAAGATGGTTATGGAAAACAATTACAAAGCTGCCTTAAAATATGCGAATGAATTTTCGGAAAATTCCGACAGCCTGTTAATATATGGCAAGACAGGGCTCGGGAAGACGCACATTTCCCTCTCTATTGCAAAAAGGGTGATTGAAAAGGGTTACAGTGTCGCCTACAATTCGATTATCAATCTTTTGGGGGAAATTAACAAGGAAAAATTCCAGAGAGCCGACGACCCGACCGCCGACACCGAGCGTGACGCTGTTAATGTTGACCTTCTTGTTATCGACGATCTCGGTTCTGAACACAACACGCCCTATGCTGAATCGATACTGTATAATATTATAAATTCGCGAATGAATCTTAAAAAACCGACGATTATTAACTGCAATCTTGATGATTTCGAGGACCTCAGGGACAGGTATAACGATAGAATTGTCTCGAGAATTGCCGCCTTCTACAAAAGAATGAGATTCGTCGGCAGTGATATTCGTCAAATTAAACGGAAATTATAGGCATGAATTAATAATATTCATCAACTTTCACAAATTTGCACTTATAATTTTAGCAAATTTGACGTAAACAAACATCTTGTTTATTTTGTTTTTTTATGCTATAATATAAAAAAAGAATTATATCCGCGCTTAAATTTGCGGCGGGTTTCGACTATGGAGGGTTAATATGGACGGCAGCGGAACGATATACCTAAAAACCGTCAACTTCGGCGGAT
>JAISGY010000018.1 GCA_031262835.1 Ruminococcus sp. | reverse complement strand
GCATAATCCGAAAAACGGCGACCTCTGAAACTTTTCCGCCGTACGGCGGAAAAGTTTCAGAGGTCAGATAAAACAATTTCTTAAAAAGTTTGTCTAACTTTTTGGGGGCACTTCATTTTCTTTGCGGGGTTGTTGTTAACTAAAAGCTTACGGGTTTTGCTTGTTGGCGAGCAAGGTTTCTTTTCTTCGCTTCTGCTTCGTAAGCCGCGATAATTGCCAGACGTTCTTCCTGTGACATATTCTTTATCTCTTCGGAAATGCCTTGCGAATCATCTTCTATCCAAGTCATTACGGAATACCTCCTTACATATAATGTCGAGATTACTCTCAAATTTTTCTATTGTGCTTAATTGTGCATCAACTTCCTCTAAACCGCTGCCGATAAATTCTTCCCAGTAAGCTTGATAAGTGCTGTTTTCAATTCTGTTGAATGATTTGTACTTGAAAACACGTCCGTCATGTGTCACAACAAACCCCAAGGAATAACCATGCAAGTACGCCGAGTTAAAGTCGCCCGCGCTTGGGGCTGTGCTGTTCGGGTGGTTGTGGATGACTATTACGTTATTATGCCCTGTAAGCTTATGTAATACGCTGTCGGGGTACAGAACTTTAAGCTCGTTGTCTTCACCCGATAATTCCGGGGTATTGCCCATCTTTTCAAACTTTGTAATAATCTCGCCGGTATCTCCGTCTATCCAATACATGGTTTCAAAACGCGTACCGGAGCGGTCAAAAAGAATCTCTTTTGCGGAGTCATAAAGCGTCTTGTTAACCTTCGGATTATCGGTCGCGTTGTCGAATTTTCGTCTGTATTCATTGCTCTTTATTATCGTTTTATTTATCTGTGCAGCTTTGTCAATACCTTTATGGCTGAATTCGTCTTCACGCAAGTTCTCACCTACAGTATATCAAATTGCCGGGCGTTTGTCAATATCTATTTCTATCCGTTGGGTAAAGTAACCTCAAACTCCGTAAACTTCTCAGGCTCGGAGCGGACTATGAGCTTGCCTTTGTGGAGCTTTATGATGCTTGAGACGATTGAGAGACCGAGACCTGCACCGTACTTGTCCCTGCCGCGGGACGGGTCGGACTTGTAGAAACGCTCGAAGACTTTTGATATTTCGGTGGTGGAGAGACCGTTGCCGGTGTTTTTTATGCGGATTGAGTTTTCGGCTTCTGTGGCAATAAGGGTGATGTCGATTTCGCCGTCACGCTCGGTAAACTTCACGGCGTTTTCGACGAGGTTGAAGATGACTTGGCTTATGAGGTCGATGTCGCCGGTTATCATAAACTCGGTGTATTCCGCGGTGTTTATAGTTATATTTTTCCTTATAATATCGTCGCGGAAGTGGGTGAGGATAGTTATAAACTCGGGGAGAAGGTCGAAGCGAACACGATTCGGCGACATCTTCCCCGAATCGAACGCCGAAAGGGAAAGCATATTCGAGACGAGGCGGGAGAGGCGTTTTGTCTCTGTTGATACAAGATTAAGATAACGCTCTACATTTTCGGGGTCGATTGTTCCGTCGAGGATTCCGTCAACGAAGCCGGCGATGCTTGTCATAGGGGTTCTAAGCTCGTGGGAGACGTTTGCTATAAAGGCTTTGCGGTCGTCTTCGGTCTGCTCGATTTTTTCTGCCATACGGTTTAGCGTGTCGCCCAAGAAACCGATTTCCGAGTCGGAATTGACCTTAATCCGGGCTGTAAAATCGCCGTTTTCAAATTCGGAGACCTTAATCGTCATCTCTTCAATCGGCGAGATAAACCTTTTTGTGACATGATAAACGGCAATGAAAATGAGGGCAATCCCGAAAAGGTCAAGAGTTACCGCCGAAAGTACCATAGAAAAAAGGTAATCATTAAATCGGTCGGGGCGGTTAACCTTAATTATAAAGCCCTCGGGGACGCCCGATATATTCATAAAAACGGGCTCGGGGAAAGAGCCGTAAAGGGTTGTGAGGGCGGGGGTGCGGGCGGTTGCTAAAATTTCGGGGTCAATATAGGCGGGTGCGGCGTACTCCCCGCGCGCCGAGCGGAGTTCGCCCTCGAGACTGTAAACATACTCGGCGTCGGTTTCAAAGGCAAGCTCCCGATATTCCGCCTTAACAAACGCCATAAGCGCAGTGCCGCAAAGCACTGCGCTCACTATAAGCAATACCGCCGTGGTTACTCCGGCAACCGCCGTGAATACATCGGAAAAGGCTTTTTTATACATAGGGAAACGCTCAAAACCCTTAGTTTGGATTTAACGTAATATTTACTTCGATTCAATCCTCATCGGAATCGCCGAATTTTTTATCGTACGGGTTTGGTCTTTGATTGGGCTGAATAGGGTGACCGCCGCTTACTTCGGCAACTACTTCTTCGGTAAGAATTTTATCTTCTTCCATATCCTTCCCCCTCCTTCCGCCTCCGCACCCCTTATTGCGGCTCTTCGTCGGCTTCAAACTTGTAACCTACGCCCCACACGGTCTTGAGGCTCCATTTTTTCGATACGCCCTCAAGCTTTTCGCGGAGTCTCTTGATGTGGACGTCGATTGTGCGGGAGTCGCCGTAGTATTCAAAGCCCCATACTTCGTCGAGGAGTTGGTCGCGGGTGTAGACGTGGTTGGGGTTTGAGGCGAGGTAGAAGAGGAGTTCAAGCTCCTTCGGGGGGGTGTCTTGAACCTTATTGTTAACGCGAAGCTCGTAGCGGGTCATGTTCACAACGAGATTTTCGTAGCGAACTTCCTTAACCTCCGGCTCGGCGGTCTGATTCTGAATACGGCGGGAGACGGCTTTAATCCTTGCGATAACTTCTTTCGTATCGAAGGGCTTAACTATGTAGTCGTCCGCACCGAGCTCAAGCCCTAAGACCTTATCGAAGGTTTCCGACTTCGCTGTAATCATAATTATCGGGACATTGGACTTCTTGCGTATTTCTCTGCATACCTGCCAGCCGTCGAGCTCTGGCAGCATAATATCGAGCAGGACTATATCGGGCTTTAGGTGGTTAAAGCTTACGATAGCGTGGTCGCCGGTGTGTGAGACGATGACGTTGTAACCCTCTTTTTCGAGATAGAGCTTTAAGAGTTCACATATATTATTATCGTCATCAACGACTAATACCTTTCCGAGAGACATAGCTTACAACCTCCGAAGCACGAATTGATTCTTGACAAAAATTTCACAGATTATTAATCTTTATGTACATATTATATTATAATATTAATGGGGATAAAAATCATTGATATTGTATGAACGGTTTGTGTCCTGTTTGTAAATTTAACAAAATTGACATCTTCGGTAAACAATATGATAATTAAAATTTTATTATTTTACTTAATTTTGTATATAATTAGTCTTCCGTCGCTTCCGAAATCTTGTCGACAGCCTTGCCGGCTATGTCGGTAATCTGTTCGATTAGGGTACTTATGGGATAGTCAATTTCAAAGTAGGTGTAGGTCCAAGTGCCGTCGTCGAGGACGTATTCGTCGTCTTGGTAATATTTCGCCTCGTTAAACCAGAGCTCACCGTTGATGTAAAGCTTATCGTCAACCCATTCACATTCGACGGCTGCGGGCTTAACGGCTTGGCGAACCTGCTTTTTCAGGGTTGTGTCGAGGTCTATACAGCCGAACGCGGAATCGTTAAGATGCGTCGGAATCATGTAGACGTCAAGCTTGCCGGTTGAGTTGTTCTTAATATCAAGGATATAGTAGGAGAAATTGCCGGAGGGGGAAGGACCCGTTCCGATAATGGTGTCTTCGGTTGTTGTTCGGAAAACGTACCACACGAAATAAAACGCCACGCTCCCTATAATATAAAAGAGCAGGAAAATTGTCCCCCAGATGGTTTTAGCGGTAGGGTTAATGCCGCTTGAAAAGAAGCCGAAGAAGCAGAGGATTGCGGCGGGGACTATGAGCGGGAGGTTGCCCCAGTCAAGAAGGAGAATCGGAAGCAACAGCACCGGGTTAACAAGTGACAAAATCCGCGTTATCGGACTTTTTCGGGTATAAAAATAGATGAAGCCGGAAGCAGCTGTAAAGAGCACATAAAGAAGCGCGAACTTAACCCTGTCAGAGTAGCTAATATCGTAAAAAAAGACAATATAACAGGCGTAGCACAAAAACCACGTATAAAAGAGCCCGAACAGGCTTATGCCGAGCTTAAACCACTTGTTCTTTATAAGTCGTTTGAATTTTTCCATTCTATCTGTATCTCTTTTTGAAGTTGATGACAAGATAGATTACAAATACGATTATGCCAACCCCAAGGATACCGAGTGCAACATAGATAATCACGGCGATCCAATCGGCGATTCCGGCGGCAACCCCGGTTGCGGGCGCGGCGTAGTCGCCGACGTTCGGAACTGTCGAGCCGTCCGGGAGCGTTATCTTAATCTCGTCAAGGAAGAAAGCGTCGCCCGAAAAGGTGCTGTAGACGGGGGTTAGGAAGCCGAGACGGGTGTTCTGGCAATTTTCGGGGACGGTAAGTGCGATTTCGTTCCAAGCGTTAGCGGTGAAGGAGGTCTGCGCGACGGGGAGATAGAGCATACCGTCGGTGTATATTATAAACTGCCCGCCGCGAGCAATTGCCTCTGCGGTAGGGTAGATCTGCGCGGTAATAGTACAGCCCGCGAAGTCGGTAAGACCCACGTCGGAAGCGGCAATGTACGCGCCGCCGACAAGAGCTGTGTCAATATCGCCGGTAAAACTTTCGGAAACGCCGAGAGCACCCGCGCCGTCGTAAACTTGCTTGTCTGTAACCCTGTAGGCTATGGAAGATTTTGCGGCAAGCTCCTCGTTGTCAATCTTCCATAAATCCGCGCCGATTTCATTGTCGAAAGCGAAGGTCGAATCTTCCGCCGCACCGATGGGCAATGACAGCGCAAGAACGGCAAGAATAACCGTAAAAAGACAGGTTAACCCTTTGCGGATAGCTTTTTTCATAAAATCCCCTTCGCGGCTTGATACTTTCACTCAATAATTATACAATATAAAATGTTGAATGTCAAGGGAAAGTGCCAAAGAAATTGTTTATATTGTGTAAATTTAGTTCGCCTAAATTATTACACAGCGTTTGTTAATAATATGTTTACAAGTTAAAACGATTAACAAAAAAATTAAGGCTTGAATTTTCTATAGACATATGTTAATATATAAAGTGGAAATTAAATAAGCCTTTTTTTGGAGGAAATATGCAGTACGGACATTTTGACCTTGAAAATAAAGAATACGTGGTTGACCGCCCCGATACGCCCGCGCCTTGGTCGAATTACCTCGGCTCGCCGGAATACGGGGCAATTATCAGCAACAACGCGGCGGGCTATAGCTTCGTTAAGTCGGGCGCGAACGGGCGGCACGTGCGTTATCGCTTCAATACGGCAATTGCGCTTCCCGGGCGGTATATTTACCTTCGCGATAACGATTCCGCAGATTTTTGGTCGGCATCTTGGCAGCCTGTGGGCAAGCCTCTTGATACCTACAAATCCGAATGCCGCCACGGCACGGCCTACACCGTTATAACCTCGGAATACGCGGGGATTAAGACCGAGACGGTTTATTACGTACCCCTCGGCGCGGACTATGAAATCCGCAAAATTAAGGTTACAAACGCTTCGGACAAGCCACGAAACCTCACCGTTACGGGATTTATCGAGTTCACCTCCGACAACAATTACAAACAGGACCAAATCAACCTTCAATATACCCAATTTATTACAAGAACGTCATTTGAAGGCAACAAGATTTTACAGCACATCAACGAAAACAGCGGCAAGGACGAGAGCGGCTCTAACCACAGGGAGCGTTTCTTCGGAATAGCCGGAGGGAAAGCCGACTCATTCTGCGGCTCGCTCGATAACTTCATCGGCGCGTATCGCGGTTATGAGAACCCCATCGGCGTTGAAAAGGGAGAGCTTGACGGGACTTTTAACTATAACTGCAACTCCTGCGGCGCGCTTTCTACGAAAATTACGCTTGCGCCGGGCGAAACAAAATCGCTTACCTATGTTTTGGGGCAGAAGGACAACGAGAAGGCAAACGCGATTATTGCTAAATATGAGGACGAAAATATTGTTGACACGGAAGTTGCTGAGCTTAAAAAATTCTGGCACGCGAAGCTTAAGAACCTCTCTGTGAAGACCCCGAATGAAGCTTTCAACAACATGATTAACGTTTGGAACGCATATCAGTGCTTCATAACCTTCACATGGTCGAGGGCGGCTTCCCTGATTTACTGCGGAGAAAGAAACGGCTACGGCTACCGCGACACCGTTCAGGATATTCAGGGGATAATTCACCTTGACCCCGAGCTTGCGGCGGACAAGATTCGCTTCATGATTTCCGCGCAGGTTGACAACGGCGGCGGGCTTCCCCTCGTTAAGTTCACCCACAACGCCGGGCATGAAGACACCCCCGACGATGCTTCTTACGTTAAGGAGACCGACCACCCCTCATATCGCGCAGACGACGCATTATGGCTCTTCCCGACGGTTCGCAAGTATATCGGCGAGACGGGGAATATCGCTTTCCTTGACGAAAAAATCGTCTACGCGAACGGCGGCGAAGACACCGTTTACGACCACCTCAAGCGCGCAATTAACTTCTCAATGGAGCGGTTGGGCGTTCACAATATGCCGGCGGGGCTTCACGCGGACTGGAACGACTGTCTCCGCCTCGGGAAGAAGGGCGAATCAACCTTCGTTGCATTCCAGCTTTACTATGCGTTTGAAATTATCCGCGAATATGCTGAGCTTAAAAAAGACAAGACCTATATTGAATACCTCGATAAGGTTACGGGACCGCTTTCGGACGCGCTCAATAATTGTTGGAACGAAGACCGCTATATCCGCGGAATCCGCGAAGACGGCGTAGAAGTCGGCAACCGCAACGACCCCGAAGCTTCAATGTGGCTCAACCCGCAGTCGTGGTCCGTAATCTCGGGCTTCGCGGGCAAAGAGCGCGGCGAAATCGCGATGGAATCGGTTCACAGAATCCTCAACACGCCCTATGGCGCAAAACTTCTTGAGCCGCCTTACGAGAACCACTACTTCGGCGGCGCGTTAATGCACATCTTCAACCCCGACACAAAAGAAAACGGCGGCATATTCTCCCAATCGCAGGGTTGGCTAATCTTAGCGGAATCCCTTCTCGGGCACGGTGACAGGGCGTTTGAATACTTCCTCGAAAGCTCCCCCGCCGCTCTTAACGACCGCGCCGAAATCCGCGTAATTGAGCCCTACACCCACGGACAATTCACAGAATCGACACGCAGTCCGTACGCGGGACGTTCTCACGTGCACTGGCTCACCGGCACCGCTTCGACCGTCATGGTAGGCTGCGTTGAAGGTATCCTCGGTTTCCGCCCCGATGCGCACGGGCTCACCCTCTCCCCGGCTGTTCCCTCCGGTTGGGCGGAATAC
>JAISGY010000053.1 GCA_031262835.1 Ruminococcus sp. | reverse complement strand
TTTGAACTCTCGCGCCGGTTACCCGACCTACACCCTTAGCAGGGGCGCCTCTTCACCACTTGAGTATTTCTCCTAACAGAATACAGAGTACAGATGACAGAATACAGATATTCGATTTTCAGTTTATACGTACTCCCCTCCCCCCCGAAACTTGTAACCTGAATAGCCAACCCGGAGCGGGTGAGATTCGAACTCACGGTACCTCTCGGTAACACCGGTTTTCAAGACCGGCTCCTTAAACCACTCGGACACCGCTCCTTTAACAGAGGACAGAGTACAGATTACAGAATACAGAAAATAGACAGATATTATCTGCTCTGTATTCTGTATTCTCGCTTCTGTATTCTGATTTAGGAAGCGCGTTTAACTTTACCGCTTCTCATGCATGAAGTACACGCGTAGATGTGCTTGTGGGTACCGTTTTCGATAACCTTGATACGTTTAACGTTCGGTTTCCATGTACGGTTGGTGTGGTGCATGGAGTGGGAAACGTTGCAGCCGAAGGTAACGCCCTTGCCGCAGACTGAACACTTAGCCATTATCTTAAAACCTCCTTTTGGAGTGGAAAAATTATCTTTATGTTTAGAGACAGCTATTATTATAACATAATCGGCGAGAAAATGCAAGATGATTTGTGCGTGTTAACAGAAAATTTACAAAGTTAGATTTGTACGGAGTAGTTCGGTGCCTCTTTGGTGATGTAGATGTCGTGGGGGTGGGATTCTTTTAGACCTGCGCCTGTGATTCGGATGAATTTTGCCTTTTCGTGAAGGGCTTCAATATTTGCACAGCCGGTGTAACCCATGCCGGAACGAATACCGCCGATTAGCTGGAAGATGGTGTCGGAGAGGGGACCTTTGTAGGGGACGCGCCCTTCGACGCCCTCGGGGACGAGCTTCTTTGCGTCTTCTTGGAAATAGCGGTCTTTCGAGCCGACCTGCATTGCGCCGATTGAGCCCATGCCGCGATAAACCTTAAAACTCCTGCCTTGATAAATTTCCGATTCGCCGGGAGCTTCGGCACAACCCGCAAGGAGCGAGCCGAGCATAACAACATTCGCGCCCGCCGCAAGTGCTTTAACAATATCGCCCGAATACTTAATTCCGCCGTCTGCAATAACGGGAATACCGGACTTCGCCGCCTCACGCGCAACGTCGTAAACTGCGGTAATCTGCGGAACACCGATGCCGGCGATAACGCGGGTTGTACAGATTGAACCGGGACCGATACCGACCTTAAGCGCGTCTGCGCCCGCCTCAATCAGGACTTTTGCCGCTTCGGCTGTTGCAATATTGCCGGCGATAACCGGAATGTTCGGGAACATCTGCTTAATCTCGCGAACGGCTTTTATGATGTTGATGTTGTGCCCGTGGGCGGAATCGAGGACAAGCACGTCAACCTGCGCATCAACGAGAGCGCGTGCGCGTTCCGTCATATTATGCGCAACCCCTATCGCCGCGCCGCAAAGGAGCCTGCCCCTCTTATCGCGGGCGGAATTCGGGTATTGAATCGTCTTTTCGATGTCTTTTATGGTAATAAGCCCCTTGAGGGTGAAGTTGTCGTCAACAATCGGGAGCTTCTCGATTTTGTGCTTCATGAGGATTTTTTGCGCGTCTTCAAGGTTTGTCCCCATCGGCGCGGTGACGAGGTTGTCCTTTGTCATAACGTCCTGCACAGGGATATTGAAGTCGGTTAAGAAGCGCAAGTCGCGATTTGTTAAAATCCCGACAAGGGTCCCGCGAACGTCAACTATAGGAACGCCGGAGATTTTGTATTTCCCCATCAGGTCGTTGGCTTCGGAGACAAGTTTATCGGCGGTTAATGAAAACGGGTTGACGATAACGCCGTTTTCAGAGCGTTTTACCTTGTCAACCTCAACCGCCTGTGCCTCCACAGTCATATTCTTATGTATAATCCCGATTCCGCCCTCACGCGCCATAGCGATAGCCATGGAAGCTTCGGTAACGGTGTCCATAGCGGCAGTCATAATCGGGGTATTAAGCTTCACTCCGCCCGCAAGCGTCGTTTCGATACTAACCATGTTCGGTGTACAGTCAGACTCCGCCGGAACAAGCAGAACGTCGTCAAATGTCAAACCCTCTTTAACGAATTTATCATTTGTAAGCATATCAAATACCCCCAATACATAATATTATTTTCTAATTATACAACGTAAATTAAGGCTTGTCAACCCTTTTTCTAAAAAGTTCATAAGTAATTTTAGTATCAAATCATATTTTGTCGAATAAACTGTATAGTAAGTTGTTTAGCAACAATTACACAACGATTTGTCGAATTTGGTAAAAAATAGTCAACCAAAAAATATTTCAAAGTTGATTATTTTTGTAACTTGCGGGCAAAAATAGTATTATAAACATTGCAGGAGATAAAAATTATGGTAACAAGTATGAATTCGAGTCTTACGGCAATAAAGCGCGGGGATATTTATTACGCCGATCTGTCGCCTGTGGTCGGGTCTGAGCAAGGCGGAATGAGGCCGGTCGTTATCGTTCAAAACGACGTGGGGAACAAACATTCGCCGACAGTTATCGCCGCCGCAATAACCTCCCAAAAGGATAAAACGAACCTCCCGACGCACATCGCCCTTCGCTCCGACTGCGGCTTACAGAAGGATTCAATCGTCCTCGCCGAACAGATAAGAACACTCGACAAGCACCGCTTAAAGGAAAAGATAGGCACTCTCCCCGAAACGACAATGAGTCAAGTTAACGAGGCTTTATCCGTAAGTTTCGGACTCGGGAATTTCCGTTAATGCTACATAAATTTTCAAATTGTAGCATTTTATAGCCCCGCCGCAATACAGATATTTTGTATTGCGGCTTTTGATTTTTTGTGCTATAATATTGGTGTGAGGAGAATGATATATGCCAAATATTACAATAACAAGAAATAACAACCCGATTGCAATAAAAAAGCCCGGAATAATAATTACCGGAAAGGGCAGAAACGCGATTCGGTCTGAACTTGCGGGAACAGGGTTAACTTTCAGGGCGTCTATATTAGAAGAATTTAACGAAAACATCTCGCGGCTTATAATTGTCGCGAACGACGACTGCAAAGAGGCGTTAAAATACGCTTTTTTAGCGGAAGAGCGAAAGATTCCGCACCTGCTTATAACAACATCTGTGAGCGGAAAATTCGCCGTACGGTTTTTACATATTATGTATACGGACGAAGAGAGCCTTCAAAGTGCGATTGTTGCGGCGGTTGATGCTGCGGCTGAGATATTTTCCGCTCCCGAGAGCTATTTTTTACACTCCGAAGCCGAGGGTGAATATCGGTTCGAGCAGGTTTTGGGGGATATCTTCGACCGCCTCCCGAACTTCGACTTTGAAAAACTCTTTTTAAACATCTCCGCGCACCCCTCCGACAATTTCAGCTGTGAATTTTTGCAGAAAAAGCTCCCGCATTTAGCGGTAAAGCGCGTTGACACCGATAAACTTCACCGAATTTCTGCCGAAATAATTGGATTTTAACTAAAAAAAAGATTGACAAAAGCCTTCGTTTATGCTATAATTAAAGTACATTAATATAGTATAGATAAAGGCTTTTTTTATGCAAAAATACGATGAGACTCAAATACAGGTTTTAGAAGGCTTAGAGGCAGTCCGCAAGCGTCCCGGTATGTATATCGGCTCGACCGGACCTAAGGGGCTTCACCACCTTGTTTACGAGATAGTTGACAATGCGATTGATGAGGCTCTTGCCGGGTATTGTACGGAAATTGACGTGCGGATTCTGCCCGGGGAGGTTATCGAGGTTTCGGACAACGGGCGCGGTATACCCGTCGGGATTCACCCTACCGAGGGGATTTCCGCCGCAACTGTAGTTTACACCGTCCTTCACGCCGGCGGTAAGTTCGGCGGCGGCGGTTATAAACACGCGGGGGGCTTGCACGGCGTAGGCTCGAGCGTCGTCAACGCGCTTTCGGAGTGGCTTGAACTAACCGTTTTCGACGGGTCCCACGAGTGGTATCAGCGTTTTGAACGCGGTAACTACTCCGAGCCGATTAAGATTGTCGGGGACACGACAAGGACAGGCACAACCGTCCGCTTCAAGGCAGACACCGAAATTTTCAAGGAATCGGATGTTTACGACTTTGAAACCCTGCTGCTGCGGCTTCGTGAAGAGGCTTTTTTAAACGCGGGGTTGGTTATAACCTATTCCGACGAACGCGTTGATGCGAGTGAAGACAATTTCGTAAAGCTCCACTACACCGGCGGTATAAGGCAGTTTGTCGAGCATATTGAGACGGTGAGGGGCTTAACTCCCATTGCTTCCGAAGTTATCTACCTTTCGGGGATTGACCCTAACGCGAACGAGTCGGACACGTCCTGCGAAATCGCTTTGATGTGGAACGATTCCTACAACGAAGTGGTAATGAGTTTCGCCAACAACGTCTACACCCCCGACGGCGGAACCCACGAAGTCGGCTTCAAAAACGCGTTAACTAAAGCGGTTAACGAATACGGCAAGAAATTTAACTACCTCAAGGCGGACGAAAAGTTCGCCGGGGAGGATATACGCGAAGGCTTAACCGCAATCGTTTCGGTTAAGCTTGCGGACTGCGAATTCGAGGGGCAAACCAAGGGCAGGCTCGGCAACCCCGAGGTTAAGCCCTTTGTGGACAAACTGGTCATGGAAAAGATGTCGGTTTTCTTGGAGGAACACCCCGAAGAAGCCGGGAGAATCTTAGAAAAATGCACCGGCGCAAAGTCAGCCCGCGAGGCGGCGAAGAAGGCAAGAGAAGCTGCGCGCAAGAAGTCACAGATGGAGTCGATGAGCCTCCCCGGCAAGCTTGCCGACTGCACAGAGCACGACCCCGAATACTCCGAGCTCTATATCGTCGAGGGGGACTCTGCGGGAGGTTCCGCTAAGCAGGGGCGCGACCGCAAATTTCAGGCGATTTTATCCCTTTGGGGCAAGATGCTAAACGTCGAAAAGGCTCGTATCGACCGCGTTTACGGCAATGAAAAGCTCATGCCGATAGTCGCCGCCCTCGGCACTTCAATCGGCGAGGACTTCGACCTTGCGAAACTCCGCTATGGGAAGGTTATAATCATGGCGGATGCGGACGTTGACGGCTCTCATATCCGCACGCTATTACTCACATTCTTCTTCCGCTTCATGCGCCCGCTTATTGACGAGGGGCACATTTGGCTTGCGCAGCCGCCCCTTTTCAAGGTATCACGCGGCAAGAAACAGCGTTACGCCTTCACCGAAGAAGAACGGGATATGTACATCTCCGAACTCACCGCAGAGGGCGGGAAATGCGACGTGCAGCGTTACAAAGGACTCGGTGAGATGGACCCCGACCAGCTCTGGGAGACAACAATGGACCCCGAACGCCGTACAATGGTAAAAGTGGGGCTTGATGATGCAATAAAGGCGGACGAGGTTATTACAATCCTCATGGGCGATAAGGTAGGTCCGCGCCGCGAGTTTATCGAGAAAAACGCAAAATACGTGAGCAATTTGGACATTTAGAATACAGAAGCGAGAATACAGAATACAGATTAGCGAGGGGGTGCGTTTGTGGGAATGTTTAACGATATGTTCGGCAGCGGTGACAGCGCAGACGGCGCGGGGGAGGAAATTGTTGCAAAAACTCCCGAAGTTATCGCAAAGGGCGAGTTTATCTACGCTCCCGAAGATGTTATTGCCGGCTACAACCTGTTTCGGAAACGGTATATATTGAAGCAGACAATCTTGCGGCTTGTTATTGTCGGAATCGCGCTTGCTTCGAGTATCTTTATGCTTGTAACCGAGGGTGCTACCCCGATAACTGTTGTCTGCTTAGCACTTTGCGTGCTGTGTGCGGCTTGGTTTATTAAGACGCCGATTGACAATAAGCGGAAGACTTCTAAGGCTGTAAGAGAGGTTGGCGAGGAGCGGTACGGGGTTGAGGTTACAACCGAAACGGTTAAAATTACGCTGCTTGATGAAGCAATTGAAAACGAAGAAGACCGCCCCGGGACACTTATTCATCTTAACCAATATGTGGTGGATATTCTTGACGCAGTGGGGCTTTACGTAATTGTTGTCGCGAAGCAAAAGGTTTTCGTTATCCCGAAGGGTGCGTTTAGAGGTAACGATAAAATCCGCGAGAAACTTTCAGTTGCTATGGAAACAAGATATAAAATCATAGAGGAAAACTAATGTACAACGACTATTCAAAGATAATTAATGTTGATATTGAAAAGGAGATGCGGGACAGCTTTCTTGCCTACTCGATGTCGGTAATTGTTGCCCGCGCTCTGCCGGACGTCCGCGACGGCTTGAAGCCCGTCCACAGACGTATTCTCTATACGATGTATGAGAACGGCTTAACCCCCGACAAGGCGTTTAGAAAGTGCGCGGACACCGTCGGAACTGTTCTCGGGCGTTATCACCCGCATGGCGACGCCTCCGTCTACGACGCAATGGTTCGCCTTGCGCAGCCCTTTTCGATGCGCTATCCGCTCATAACCGGTCACGGCAACTTCGGCTCGCCCGACGGCGACCCCCCGGCGGCTTATCGTTATACCGAATCGCGCTTATCAAAAATGTCGCTCGATATGCTTACCGACCTTAATAAAGAGACTGTCGATTTCGGCATGAACTATGACGACCGCTTAAAAGAACCGACCGTCCTGCCCTCGCGCTTCCCGAATCTTCTTGTCAACGGCTCAATCGGTATCGCAGTCGGAATGGCGACAAATATCCCCCCGCATAACCTCACCGAGGTAATCGACGGAATACGCCTCGTTATGGACAACCCCGAGACCTCCGATTTCGCCCTCATGGAGGTTATAAAGGGTCCCGATTTCCCGGGCGGCGGCGTTATTATGGGGAGGGCAGGAATACGGGCAGCTTACCTTACCGGGCGCGGAAAAATCACCGTTCGCTCGCCTTACCATATTGAGGAATCCGGGCAGAAGCGAAGCCTTGTCTTCGACGAAGTGCCCTATATGGTTCACAAAAACGATATTGAAAAGCACATCGACGAGCTTCGCAAGGACAAGCGTATCGAGGGGATAACCTTAGCCCGCGACGAGTCGGACAAGGACGAGGCGGTGCGCTTCGTTGTACAGCTTTCCAGAGACGCGAATGTTGATATTGTCGTTAAGAAGCTTTATTCGTTAACTGACCTGCAAAGTTCATTTTCAATAAACACTCTCGCGCTTGTTGACGGCGTTCCGAAGACCTTAACCCTGCGTCAGATGATTGACGAATACATCAAGTTCCAGATTGAAGTTATCCGCCGCCGCACCGAATTCGACCTCAAGAAGGCAAAGGAGCGCGCCCACATCTTAGAGGGCTTGGCAATTGCAACGGACGGCAATAATATTGACGAGGTTGTCGAGATATGTAAGACGTCAAAAGACCGCAATGATGCAATTTCACGCCTCTGCGAACGCTTCCCCCTGTCGGAAATTCAAGCGGACGCGATTGTGCAGCTGCGGCTGTTGCAACTCACGGGCTTAGAGCGGCAGAAGATTATTGACGAGCTTGAAGCTCTCCACGCGAAGATAAAAGAATTTGAAGCAATCCTTGCCGACAACAAGCTTGTTATGGAGATTATCGGCAATGAGCTTGATGAAATTAAGCGGAAGTTCGGCGACGAACGCCGAACAAAGATTGAGGACGTTTCGGGCGAGGTTGATATTGAGGACCTTATCCCGGACGAGGAGTGCGTGCTGACTTTTACAGATATTGGTTACATCAAACGCCAGCCCCTTGCCGCCTACAAGTCCCAGCATCGCGGCGGGCGCGGCGTTAACGGCATGAAGCAGCGCGACGAGGACTTCGTTTCCGAGATGATTACCGCCGGGATTAAGGACAACATCGTCTTTATAACAAACCGCGGGATAATGTATCGCGTTAAGTGCTACGAGCTGCCCGAGGGCGGCAGGACCTCGAAGGGGACCAATATTATTAACATCTTGCCGCTTTCCGAGAATGAGAAAGTTACCGCAATTATCCCGATAAAGGCGTTCGAGCCGGGGCTGTTCCTTACGATGGTTACCAAGAAGGGGAAACTCAAGCGGACTTCTCTCGAAAGTTACCGCAATGCGCGCCGTTCCGGGCTTATTGCCCTGAACCTCGCCGAAGACGACGAAATCGCCGGCGTGAAGCTCACCGACGGCGACATGGAGCTTATTATCTCGACCAAGAACGGCTACTCCCTCCGCTTCCACGAGTCGAAGGTGCGCGCCCAAGGGCGGCAGGCTTCCGGCGTTCGCGGAATTACGCTTAGGAACGAGACGGACGAGGTTGTGGACGTTGTAAGGGTGCACGAAAACGCTTACCTCTTAACGATTACCGACCGGGGCTTCGGGCGGAAAACCCCCTTAGATGCCTTCCCGATGAAAGTTGGGCGGGGCGGAAAGGGCGTCCTCAACTATCGCGTGGACGATGAGCGCGGCTATGTTATCGGCGCAAAGGTTCTTCGCGACGACAAGGACATTCTGCTTATCAACTCCGACGGTGTAATTATCCGTATCTTGGCGGAATCCCTCCGCCCGATGGGGAGAGGCGCGAAGGGTGTGCGGATGATGAAACTTTCCGATGACGCAAGGATAATTACCTTCGCCCCCGCCGACCATGAGGAAGGGATTGAGACGGCGGTTGTTGAAGACGTCGGGGACGACGGCGGCGTTGTTACCGAAGATGAATAAAATTAAACCCCGCAAAGAATTTTGAACTGCACCCAAAAGTATAGACATCTGATAAAAAAGATGATATACTGAAAGGGTGCAGTTTTTATACGCAAAAAAGGAAGTAAAAACAAGGTATATTCAGCAGAGTTCAAAATCACTGTAGTAAAGGCAATGCGAGAGCAGCATTTGGCTATATAACACCGGCTTAAAAAATTTGAAATCAATAAAAACGCACACATTGTAGGAAGCACAATATAGCGTTGGGAGCGATTACACCCCGAACATCGCGGCACTTCAAGCCGTTATCCCTAAGCGTATCGAAGCCGCCGACATCTACCCTCACCTCGGCTCAACATGGATTCCGGCACAGTATTACTCCGACTTTATACGTGATTTACTCAAAATCAATTATGTTCACGATTCAATAGTCAAGTATAACGACACTTTAGATACATTCGATTTAGGGAAGCAATACTTAACAGGCTCATCTTATCAGCTGAACATCAACACCTACGGTATAAACTACTCCGATGCTTCGGACAAAAACGCTATAGGCGTAAGGGTAATCGAACCGCGAACAATGACTGCACTTGATATTATTGAGGGTACACTACACGGCAGAATCCTCAAAATGACGAAGCCCAAGCAGGACGAGGACGGCAATGTCATCTACAAAAAAGACCGTGACGGTTACGACACAGGCGAGAAGGAGTACATCACCGACCCGAAAGCGACTGCGATATTACAACAGAAGCAAAAGGAAATCCGGGCGAAGTTTAACGAGTGGGTGTTTGCAGACCGTGACAGACGTGAAACGCTTGTTGACATTTACAACGTTCAGTTTAATTCAATCCGTTTGCGTGAGTTTGACGGTTCACACCTCAACCTCAAAGACAAATCGCCGGAA
>JAISGY010000029.1 GCA_031262835.1 Ruminococcus sp. | reverse complement strand
GTACATATTATACGAACAATTTGTATAAAATTACACAAAAAAGGTTACCGATTTGTTAATATTGCTTATTGCTCTTTTTACCTTTATATGATATAATTGTATTAGAGCTACAAATATCTTCTTTCGTATATTAAAACAGGTGAAATTCGCACGCGTTTCACCGACGGGTCGGGTGATTATCTTTTGAAGACATACATATATACCGCCACAGACGCTCAGGGAAAAACCGTCAGAAACGCTAAACTGCAAGCCGAGGATGCGGCGGATTTCCTCCGCAAAATCAGCGAGAAGGGTCTCTACTGCTCAAACTACAAAGAGGCTAAGGGCAAAAACAACTCTATCTATAAATTTAAAACATCCGAACTTTCTGTTAACTGCCGTCAGCTCTCCGCTATGCTCAATGCCGGTCTGACGCTCGTTCGTTCGCTTGATATTCTCGCTAAAGAACAGATTAAAGACGGTCCGAAACAGATTTTCCGCGAGATTTACGAAGAGGTTCAAAAGGGTACTTCCTTCTCCGATTCCCTGAAAATGCAGGGCGGCGCGTTCCCGACGTTCATGGTCTCCATGGTACAAGCCGGCGAAGCTTCCGGTCAGATGGACATTATCATGAAGCGTCTCGAGGAAAACTACCTCAAAGAATCGAAACTTAACAACAAAATCCGCGGTGCGCTTACATACCCGATTATCCTTGCCGTTTTATCGGTTATAATAGTAGTCGCGCTGATGAGCTTTATCCTCCCGACCTTTAAAGACCTCATGACCGAAGAGGATTTGCGCGGCTTAACCGGTTTCCTCTTTGATTTTTCCGACTCCCTTCGTTATTACTGGTACGTTTACGTTATCGCCGTTACCGTGATTATTTTCGGTATACGCTACGCTCTGAAAGTTCCGAGTGTGCGTTTCAAGTTTGACAAGATAATCTGTAAGATGCCGAAAGTCGGTCCCCTTGTAATGAAGGTTTACACCGGGCGTTTTTCAAGAACCCTTGCTAACCTTTATTCCGCCGGAATCCCGATGGTTGAAAGTCTCGAGCGTTCCGCAGCAATCCTCAACAATATGTTTATCGAAGACGCTTTCATAAAGGTTGTTGACGAGGTTAAACAAGGCGAACAACTCTCCGCTTCAATCCAGCGAACCGGCATATTCGAGTCAATGTTCTGCTCAATTGTCTACGTCGGCGAGGAATCGGGTGCTCTCGACTCAATCCTCTCGAAAACCGCCGACTTCTACGAAGATGAGTCAGACTCCGCTATCCAACGTCTCGTAAGCCTCATTGAACCCGTTATGATTATCATCATGGGCGGCGCAATCGGTACCGTAATCGCCGGTATCCTCCCCGCAATCTACAACTCCATGGCAAACCTCGCAGGGTAGAAAACAGAGGCACGAGTACAGAATACAGAAAACAGAAGCCGGAATACAGAGTACAGATTTGGCGGATATTAACCGCCGCATTTGAAAGAGGTTTATATGCTTTCGTTTGATATTACGGACCGCCATATCCGAATAGTAAAGGGTTCCGAATCACACGGCAAGGTTCGTCTTAATTCCGCTACAACCATCGACCTTAAAGAAGGTGTTATCGTTAACGGTCACGTTAAGGATATCCCCCAGATGGCGACGATTATCTCCGATGAACTCAAGGGGCGTAAGATGCAAGACTCCGAGGCGGTTGTTTCAATCTCCTCAAACCTCATCATCTTCCGTGAACTCCACATTCCGAAGGCAAAAGGGCAGCAGCAGCTCTTAACCATGGTTCAAAACCAGATGCAGCACACAATGGGTGTCGGCGACGACTATTCCATTTCATATACCATTGCAGGCGAGATTGAAGAAGACGGCACAAAAGCCCTCCGTATCCTTGCAACCGCCTGTCCCTTTGAAGTTGTAAAAGCTTTCCGCAAAGTCTTCTCGATGCTCTCTATAAATCTGCGAAGCGTTGCGGTTGCTTGTAACACAATCTCCCGCATAGTATATTCTGATAAAAAGATGGCAATGAAGATGCCGCTCCTTCTCGTTCAGATTGACAGCAACTTCTTGTCCCTTAACCTCTTTGAAAATAACACCTTGGTTTTCTCCCGCTTTACCTCAATAGACGCCGCCGACTATGACAACGCCGACGACTACGTTTTCGAGGCGGTTAACGAAAACATCTTCAGAATGATTCAGTTCCAGCGTGCCCAAAACTCCGAAGAACCTATTCAAAACGTCGTTTTCTACGGTGAAACAACCGAATATATCCGCCTCACAAAAGAGCTCGAAAAACAAGACATAACAACCTCCCTCTTAGGTATCCCCGCTTCTGTCGGCGGTTATGAAAACTTCGATTTCCAAAATTACGCAAACGCAATCGGCGCAATGTTCAAGTCCAACCGCGACATTGAACGTATTAACCTTCTTGAAATTGATGCCTCTTCCGGTAAAGCCGAAGCCGGTGCCTCCTTTGCGGTAGGCTGGATTGGCTCTGCACTTTTATCCGCTCTTATTATCGGCGGATTTTACGTGTTCTTCATGATCCGCATTGACCAGATGAACGGTCAGATTGCCGAAATTGACAATTGGATTGCTTCGCCCGAGACGACCTCGAAGATTACGCTCGTTGACGAAGCCAAAGCACGTGCAGATAAAATAGCGAAGTATAATACAGAAATTTTAACCGCTTCCGATAACTACATAACCAAGCCGAAACTAACTTGGGAAGTAGTTGAAAACATCTTGGCTAACGAAACAGGTCCCGACAACGAACTGGACGCGCTTGTTACAGGGCTTGCCTTTGTAGACGGTGCGTGGGAGATTAAATGTTCGTCGGAAGACTCCTACGGTCCTTCAAGATTCATTGGGAACATGATTGAACAAGACATCTTCCGTGAAATAACCTACGATGGATATGAACGCGAAACAGCGGAAGCGGAAGCGATAACAGCAGTTGATCCCGACGCACCCGAAATTTCCGCCGGTGAGCCAACCTACAACTTCTCCGTTACCTTCATCCAAGAACCAAACCTCACCCCCGCCGAAGTTAAGGCAGCAGAAGAAGCGGCGGCAGCAGAGGCAGAGGCAGCAGAGGCAGCAGGGGGAGCAGGGGACACAGGAACTGAAAACGCTGACGGCGGGGAGGTAACCGCATAATGATGAAATTATCTTACCGCGATAAAATTATCGCTATCGTTATCACAGTCCTCGTAATCCTCGCAATCGGCTCAATCTTCATCGTCTACCCCGAAATCCAAAAATATCAGGCAAAGCAGGTTGACGTTGCCAATAAAGAAGCCGAAAAGCAGACCGTTCAGGAAAAAATCGACACCCTTCCGACTATTCAATCAGATATTATCCGTTCACTGGGCGAAATCGGCAATCTTCAAGACCCCTTCTATCTCGAGCAGTATCACTACCAGCTCGAACAGCTCTTCCACAGCTATGCCGACGAAGCTGAAATGGACATTCAAAGTATTAGTTTTTCAATATCCTCGGAAGAAATCATTGCGGCGCAATACCAACCGGCATATAATATTTTAGCCTATACAATGAAGATGAACGCCGACCTTTACGGCACTCTTCCCGAAGAGGTTATGAATATCTACAACGATGTTGAGCTTGCCGCAAAGCCGATTGTTGAAATCGGTGTTATGAATATCGACGTAACATTTGCCGACGTTGCAATGTGGGATGAATTCGAGACCTTCATTACGACAGTTGCCGATCTTGACCGCACGTTAATGATAAATGAACTCAACCCTTCCGGTAACGCTGAGTCCGATGACCCTGAAGAAGAGCGCAGTTCAGACGTTCGGTTAACCATCTATACCATAGTCCCCATGGACATCGATGCCGTTATCGAAACCGAAACCGAAATCGCCAAATCAAACAACACCCTTCCTTTACTTCAACCCGTAATCGACGAAGTCATGAGC
The DNA here is from genome assembly GCA_031262835.1 of Ruminococcus sp. Classification (GTDB taxonomy): domain Bacteria; phylum Bacillota; class Clostridia; order Oscillospirales; family Ruminococcaceae; genus JAISGY01. The sequence goes on along the minus strand of JAISGY010000029.1, from coordinate 4,556 downwards.
ATGAGAGCCGAAAACTCTGATGTGAAGGATATTGAATAAATTGTCCCCCGGCACCGACCCGGCGAAGTTAGTATACCACTTAACAGTCAACACTGTTATGTAACGAGCCGGCGAAGTTTAAGATACACACAAAGTTACTTTTATACCCGTTTCGTTTTGTACCTCAAAGGAGGGGTCCAAATGTCAGAAGCAGTCAAGACGCGCATAAGGCGTTTGCGCGCATTTACCCTCACTGAATGTTTAGTTGCACTCGCTATCCTCGGAATAGCAACTCTTACAATGGCGACGGTTTACTCCGCCGTTGCAAGAATGTCCCGCGATAACGAGTTCATGAACATCAGCCTTTCAGAACAGATGAAGTATGTCGAAGCCAGAACAAAATACGACAACGACGCGACAAACACCACCGCCGTTGTTATTGAAGGTACTCCGGCATCTGACGAAAAAACTACCCATGTTGTGGACGATAAAACCTATCGTGTCTTTATCACCGGCGGTCCCCGTCAAGATAACGGAACGCTCGGCAATTCGACCTATACCTATTCAAACTATGAGTATGAGTATGGCGTTAATATGTACATTCTATATTCCCGCGACGTTAAAGACACAAGTTCACAAGCCACCACGGGCTACGTTTGGGATGAAATGTATAATGACGACTCGAACGGCAAGCTTCGCTTCAAGTACCTTCTCCCACGTGCTCCGTCTGCTTAATCAGAGGTGATTAACTTGAAAAAAACACTCAAAGCCTTCACGCTGGTTGAATTGATTGTCGTTATGCTTATCATGACGATACTTTTAGCCGGTATTTTACAGCTTTTCAGGCCTGTCCGCGCCGCGTACCAAGACGCCGCGTACCTTGAGAACAAACGCACCGTCTGCAACGCAATTTCAAAGTACATGACCGAGAGTCTTCGCTACGCCCAATTTATTGGCACTTATGACGCCGTGACAACCGGCAGCGGCAACGCTTCGGACGCAGGTGCTAAAAATGCTGCCAACAAGCTTATCAAAGAGATTCATGACGATACAAGCCATGGTCTCACCGATGCACAAATCGACAAAATCGCACCCTATATGCAGGTTATCTGTATCGACTACTCCCCGGTATCCTACAATAATAAGGATTACACCGGGCGTATCTACCGCTACAGATTCGATGGTACCGCCTACAGTGCAGGTTCTAATACTTACACTGCTGTATCCAATTCCCACATGAGTTTCGGCGAGGATTACTACGGACCGAACTCCTACGGTGTCAAGGTAATATATGACGGCAGTATGTTAACCGTAGCGGCTTCAACCTTAGGTCTCTATAGTTCAGACAGCGAAGTGTCCGACACGAACAAGATAATAACCTCAAGCACTGCCGTTGAGCTTCGCAACATTACCAACCCTTCCGCTAAAGGTAAGCTCTATTTTAACGAGCTTAACGGAGATCCCGACGACAACGGTATCCCGGATATGTTAGAAGAAGCATTGAGCGGCAGTTCATTAGGTTCGTTAGCAACCGGCAGATTCCCATACTACTTCGCCTTTATCCCCGCCGACAAGATGCCGACGTAAGTGCTGGAGAAATAAAAAAGAACGAAACTTACGTCTCGTCCTTGTTTGCTGTTAATACTACCGAAGCAGCGAAAAATACGCGTCCCACAAACTATTACCGATAAACACGGCGGCGGCAATTCCGATACAAAGGAAAGGTCCGAATGCGAAAACATTTGACTCGGAATTGCCGTCATCATCTTTCGTTTTAACCTTAAGAAAAATCCCGTAAACCGCCCCTAAAACTATTCCGATAAAGGCGGCGGTCAGAGCAGCCTTGTAACCGAGCATTAATCCCGCCGCCCCCATGAGGACAACATCGCCCATTCCGAAGCCGTATATTGCGCCCCTCGCTTCTATCCTCTCGTTGACTTCCTTAAGTGCCGCCGTAACTCTGCTTTCGTCGAACGGAGCAAGTTCCGCCCGCAGTCTGCGCTGTAGTTTTCTCCGCTCCTTATGGTCTTCCGACAGGAAATAAACGTAGACAAGCGGGGTTATTACAAAGCCGATTAAGAGAAGCGGAACACTTACAGCGAACAGTCCGATTATATTGTCGGTAAAGGTTACTCCGGTCATGCTCCGGATATAGGCGGTGTTCACTAAAAATTCCGCGTTCAAGAGTTCAAGTACCGCAAATGCCCCTGCCCACAAAAGCACCGAAATACTCATTGTTTTTGTGTCAAGGTCCTCAAAAGCCACGACAATCACCGCCGCAAGGAAAAAGCAAAGAAGCATCGGGAAAACGAAGCCGTAGTCCGATATGTCGTACTTTATAAAGGTTAAAGTAAAAAGCACGGCGGTAAGAGATTCGACAATCATATAACGCGGACTGATTTTCGCACCGCAGTTTCTGCACTTGCCTCGGAGTATTATCCAGCTTACGATAGGAATAAGGTCGTAACGCTTAATTTCCGCCCCACACGTCATACAATGCGAGTTCTTCTTAACAAGGCTCTCGCCTAAAGGAAGACGGAGTATACAAACGTTTAGGAAACTTCCGATAACCGCTCCGCACAAAAATGCAAATATGTATATTCCTATATAGGATATCTTCGCCAAAATTTCGAGTGACATTTTAGTTCCTCCAAAAGTTTATAATACTATTTTAACATAGAAATTCACGTTTATCAAGGGAAAAGATAAAATTAATATATTAGCAATCCTCTGGAGTCAAGCGTAATGAAAAATATCCCGATAGGTCAATACCTCGTTAACGAAGGAATTATTACCCCCGAACAACAAGAACACGTTCTCGAAACGAAGCTGCGGGAGAATACCCCGGGTAAATACTTCGGCGATTACGTTATTCAGCTTGGCTATGTCTCCGATATACAATTCGGACAGGCACTCGCTAAGAAGCTTAACATCAGTTTCGTCGATCTTACCGACCCTGCCTTTAAGATTGAGGTTGAGGCGGTTAAGAAGATACCCGAGGCGATTGCAAGAAAACACAACGTTCTCGGGCTTAAGATAACGGGGCGGAGAATTACCGTTGCAACAGACGACCCCGTTAACTTCTTTATCTTTGAGGAAATCAAGGCTACTACCGGGATGGAAGTTGTCCCCGTATTCGCCACAAAAGCCGCTATCCACAAGTCTATCGGCAAATACTACCAGATGGATAACGCCGCAAACGTTATCGACTCGGTTGAAGAGCAATTTAAGGCACAAGAACTCGCCCAAGATGCCGAAGCGGCGGCGTCGGAGGAACGCGTTGACAACGCGCCAATCGTTAAGCTTGCTACAACGATTGTCGAAAACTCCTTCCGCGCCGATGCTACAGATATACATATCGAGCCGTTTAAGAGCTACACTCGGATAAGAATCCGTGTTAACGGCGACCTCGTTGAGTTGATGAACGTTTCAAATATCGTTCATAATTCACTCACGACACGTTATAAAATCATCTCGGGCATGAACATTGCCGAAAAGCGTGTGCCGCAAGACGGACGTTTCTCACAGGTTGTTGACGGAACAAAACTTGATGTCCGTGTCTCCAACCTCCCGATGGTTCACGGCGAAAAGATAGTTATTCGTATCCTCTCAACCGGCGATGTTGCGCTTCGTAAGATTACCGACCTCGGTATGAATGCGTTTAACTACAGCAAGTTTGAACGTATGCTTAAGGTTCCGCAGGGTGTGCTCCTTGTAACCGGTCCTACCGGTTCCGGTAAAACAACCACCCTCTACGCTGCGCTCGGAGAACTTGCGAAACCGATAGTTAATGTTATCACCGTCGAAGACCCTGTCGAGAAAAGTATTGACGGAATTAACCAGTGTCAGGTTAACGAAAAAGCGGGAATGACTTTCTCCGCCGCGCTCCGTTCAATCCTCCGTCAAGACCCGGATATCGTAATGGTCGGCGAAATGCGTGACCAAGAAACCGCCGAAATCGCAATCCGCGCCGCTATCACCGGACACATGGTGCTCTCAACCCTCCATACAAACGATGCCGCTTCAACCATTACCCGTCTCGTGGACATGGGCGTTCAGCCCTACATGGTTGCAACATCCCTAATCGGTATCGTTGCCCAGCGCCTCGCTAAAAAAATCTGTCCCGAATGTAAGACACCCCGCCGCTCAACCCCCGAAGAAGATGAACTCATGGGGATTAACGGTCCGATAACAATATACGATGCGGTCGGCTGTACAAAGTGCAACAACACCGGCTACACAGGACGTACCGCAATCCACGAAATTCTCCTTTGTACCCAAGAAATGATGAGCTTAATCGCCGCCGGCGGAAGGACAAGCGAAATCGCCGCCCTCGCCCGCTCGGAAGGCACAAAACTCCTCCGCGACAACATCTCCGACCTCGTTCAAGAGGGTGCAACGTCCATTGACGAGCTGACCCGCGTTACGTTCGCGCTATAAATAATATTTTGGAGTAAGTTTATGGAACTCGAAACCGCCAGACCAACTGAAAAATTCATACTCAGCATTGATAAGATCTTAGATGAAGCACGCGTTTTAGGTTGCTCGGACGTACATTTTACCGCAAAGATTGCGCC
>JAISGY010000048.1 GCA_031262835.1 Ruminococcus sp. | reverse complement strand
ATCTCCATGTATTCGCGAATGTCAGCTTCGGAGTGTGCTATAATCATATTCTGTCCGCCGAGAACATATGACGGGCGCATTAAAACAGGGTAGCCCAACTTGTCCGCAATCTTAACCGCCTCTTCGACCTCCATAACAGTTCCGCCCTCAGGGCGCGGAATCCCGCAAGAGTTTAAGAGTTCGTCAAAGCGTTCGCGGTCCTCTGCTGCATCGATGCTGTCGGCGGAAGTACCGAGGATATTTGCCCCGAGCGCAACAAGGTGCTTGGTAAGCTTAATTGCAGTCTGCCCGCCGAACTGTACAACAACGCCGTACGGCTTTTCGGTCAGCAGAAGCGATTCAACATCTTCCTTTGTAAGCGGGTCGAAATAGAGCCTGTCGCCGGTGTCGAAGTCGGTTGAGACGGTCTCGGGGTTGTTGTTGCAGATAACCGCGTCGTAACCCATCTCCTTGAGTGCCCAAACGCAGTGAACGGAGCAGTAGTCGAATTCGATACCCTGCCCGATACGAATCGGTCCCGAGCCGAAAACGATAACGGTCTTCTTATTCGGGTCGGTGTGGGAAGCCTTAAATTCGGCGGCTTCGTTCTCATCATCGTAGGTCGAGTAAAAATAGGGTGTCTCCGCCATAAACTCGCCCGCGCAGGTGTCAACCATCTTGTAGACAGCCTTACGGGGGTTTTTAATTGCCTTGCCGGAAATGCGCGTTATCGCCTCGTCGGTGTAGCCGAAATGTTTCGCTTGCAGGTAAAGCTCGTCCGTCAGCTCACATTCCGACATCTTCGCTTCGATTTCGACAAGGTTAAAAAGCTTATATAAAAACCACTCGTCAATCATTGTGACTTCGTGGATATAATCGACGGACTCGCCGCGCTTTAAAGCCTCAAAAACAACGAATGACCGCTCGTCATCGACATTTTTAAGCCTATCGCGGATTTCATCATCGGAGAGTTTTTTAAGCTTCGGAAGGTTCATTGAATCAAGCCCAAGTTCAATACTCCGCACAGACTTCATCATAGCCTGTTCAAAGCTTGTGCCTATAGCCATAATCTCCCCGGTCGCCATCATCTGTGTGCCGAGGGTGCGCTTCGCGTAAACGAATTTGTCGAAGGGCCATTTCGGGAATTTTAAGACAACATAGTCGAGGGTCGGCTCAAAGCAAGCGTAGGTTTTCCCGGTAACGGCGTTGATAATCTCGTCGAGGGAGAAGCCGATTGCGATTTTCGCGGCAACCTTCGCGATAGGGTAGCCCGTTGCCTTTGAAGCAAGGGCGGAAGAACGGCTTACACGCGGGTTAACTTCAATAACGGCGTAGCGGAACGATTCCGGCTCAAGAGCAAATTGCACGTTGCAACCGCCTTCAACCTTAAGCTCGGTAATAATATTAAGCGCGGCGGAGCGAAGCATTTGGTATTCCTTGTCGGCGAGGGTTAAAGCGGGCGCAACAACGATGCTGTCGCCGGTGTGAACCCCGACAGGGTCGAAATTTTCCATCGAGCAGACGGTGATAACGTTGCCCTTAGCGTCGCGGATAACTTCAAACTCAATCTCTTTCCAACCGCTTATGCATTTTTCAACCAAAATTTGGGTAATGGGCGAAAGGCGCAAACCGTTTGTAGAAATATCAAGGAGCTCTTCGCGATTATAAGCAATACCGCCGCCTGTACCACCGAGGGTGAACGCGGGGCGAACGATAACAGGGTAGCCTATCTCGTTATCGGCGTAAGAAAGCGCGTCGGCAACGGTTTCGACAACCTTCGAGGGTATGCAGGGCTCACCGATTTTTTCCATGGTGTCCTTGAACGCTTGCCTGTCCTCCGCCTTATGTATGGTCTCCGGGTCAGCTCCGAGGAGCTTCACGCCGTACTCGTCAAGGAAGCCGTCTTTCGCAAGCTGCATCGAAAGGGTAAGGCAGGTCTGCCCGCCCAAGGTTGAGAGCAAGCTGTCGGGGCGTTCCATCTTGATTATCTTCTTTATAACCTCGAGTGTAAGCGGCTCAATATAAACCTTGTCCGCCATATTCTTGTCAGTCATAATCGTCGCCGGGTTTGAGTTAATAAGGACGACTTCGAGCCCCTCTTGCTTAAGGGCTCTGCAAGCCTGCGACCCCGCGTAGTCAAACTCAGCCGCCTGCCCGATAATAATCGGACCCGACCCAATTACCAAAACTTTTTTAATATCGCTTCGTAAAGACATTTTTTTATTTACTCCGTTAGATTATGGATTAACCTGTGAATTATATTCGTCAACCGGCACGGAATCATAGTATAAATCCTCCGGCGCGATGTCTTGACCGTTAGGCCACTCAAGACAGAATCCGTCTTCAGTTATATGAACGGTACGAAAATAACCTTTATTTCGTAACTCACCGTAAAATCGTCCTTTAATATATGGTTCAACGTTGAAGATTTTCTCTTCGGAAGTGTCGAATTTTACATACACATGATAGTTATCAAGTGGTTTAACACTGATAGGGGAGGGTGGTATATAGCTGTATTCCATATATTACCTCAAAGGTTCAATCTTGAAAAAATCTGAATTTTCTTTTAGAAGCTCCCAGTTTGCATCAAGTTCATCTCTATGGAGTATAACCCACGCTTTAACAAGCTGTTTTTGTTTATTGGGGAATTTTCCTGCAAGAATATTGCCGCTAAAGTCAAAGGTTGCTTGCTGTCCTTGATAAGCCGCATGAAAGTGAGGCAGATTATGCTGTCCGCCGCTCTCATCAAACATTCTTATGATTATCCCGTAAAACATACTAAGTGTAGGCATAATTTTTTTGCTCCTTAACTTACCTTATACAATGAAATCGGTACAGACATTTCGTAAAGTTCATGCGGGGCAATATCCTGTCCGTCAGCCCATTCGATTGTGTAGTTTGCTACATGGACAGTTTTAAAATAATCGGGGTTTTCAAGAGGCTCATACCAACCGCCGACCATGTAAGGGGTTACGTCAAGTATGCGTTCCTCATTATTGTGAAATTTAAGGTAAACATAATGATTGCCAAGCGGAATAACTTCTATAACGTCGGTATTGCGCATTAAAAGCACCTCACTTTAATGGGTCTATGTAGATAGCTTTCGATTTGTTTACAAGGAGTTCCCAGTTCTTCTCAAGTTCGGCTTGGTGCTTTTTTACCCACTTAACAACTCTTTTATGTTGCGGAGGGGGAAGTTCGCCATCCTCAACTGTTCCGTCAAAATAATATGAGGCTTCGTAATCGCCGTAACGTGCGTGAAAATGCGGACGGTGATGTTTTAACCCGACTTCCCGATACATAGTAATGGTTATCCCATAAAACATACTAATCGCCGGCATTGCTCATCCTCCCCACAAACTCATCAAAAAGATAAGCCGTGTCATGAGGACCGCCGCAGGCTTCCGGGTGGAATTGCACGGTGAAACAGTTGCTGTCGGTATAGAGTATCCCCTCGCAGGAGCCGTCGTTAGCGTTAACGTGCGAAACCCGCCCGCAACCCTCGGGCACACTGTCGTTAACAACCGCGTAGCCGTGGTTTTGTGAGGTTACGAAGGTCCTGTCGCCTATGATGTCCTTAACGGGCTGGTTCGCGCCGCGATGCCCGTATTTGAGCTTTTCGGTCTTAGCCCCCGACGCAAGAGCCATGAGCTGGTGCCCGAGGCAGATTCCGAATATCGGTATTGAAGTTTTCTTGAGCTTTTTCAGGTTCTCTATAGGAACAACATTCTCCGCCGGGTCGCCCGGACCGTTCGAGAGCATTATTCCGTCCGGATTCATTGCCAAAACGTCTTCGGCAGGTGTAAGCCCCGGAACAACAGTAACCTTGCAGCCCCGCTTTTCAAGCTCCCGCCTTATATTGTATTTGTAACCGTAATCGTAAAGCACAACCGAAAGCGAATTTTCCGCAGAGTATTCCCGCGGCTCGGAAATTGTAACCGAACATACCGCATCCTTTATAGTATACGCGTTAATCTTCGCAAGAAGTTCATCTTTATTAACAATTTCATTCGTAGTTATAACGCCGTTCATAACGCCGTGTTCGCGGATTTTTTTGGTTAAAGCGCGGGTGTCAATGCCGTAAATCCCGATAACGTTTTGGGCTTTGAGGAAACTGTCAATGTCACCCTTGCTCCTGAAATTTGACGGCTTGTCACAATATTCGCGGACAATATAGCCCGAAACAACCGACTTTTCCGACTCGAAATCTTCCGCGTTAACCCCGTAGTTCCCGATTAAAGGGAAGGTTTGAGTTACAATCTGCCCGAAGTATGAAGGGTCGGTAAGGGTCTCCGCGTAGCCTGTCATACCGGTCGCAAAGACAATCTCCCCGATTTTCTCACCCTCCGCGCCGAAGGAAAAACCGCTGTAAACGCTCCCGTCCGCAAGCATTATATAAGCTTTTTTATCTTTATTAAGCATTTTATAAAGTTACCTTTTTTATATATTCGCGTTAATATCGTCCCTCATGCGGAGAGCTTCCCGCCTTGCCGCCTCTGCGAAAGCCTCACCGGGTGCACCCTCTTTTTGGTACGCGCACATTATAGCCCGCGACGAATTAACAACCGCGCCCAAACCGTTTTCGTCAAACGCACCCTTTAACCCCGCCGCACCGCCGCCCTGCGCCCCGTATCCGGGAACGAGGAAGAATGTATGCGGAAGTTTATTACGCAACTCCGTAAGCTGTTCGGGGTAGGTTGCGCCGACAACCGCGCCCACCGCGCTGTAACCGAATTCGTCAACCGTGTCCGCCCCCAAATTCTCGCACATCTGCCCCATAAATTCGTAAACCGTTTCGCCGGCAAGCTTTTTGTCTTGAAGTTCACCGGAGGACTTGTTGGAAGTCTTAACAAGGATGAAAATGCCCTTGTCGTTTGCCTTGCATATGTCGGTAAAAGGCGTAAGCCCGTCGGTACCGAGGTAGCCGTTAACGGTCAAGGCGTCCGCACCGAAAGCCGGGACAGAAACGCCCCCCACAGCCGTTTCGCCGAGGTAAGCTGCCGCATAAGCGGAAGCCGTCGGACCGATGTCGTTGCGCTTTCCGTCAAGAATTACGAACATTCCCTTCGACTTCGCGTATCGAATCGTCTCATGCAGTGCTCTCACACCCTCATAACCGTACATTTCATAGTACGCCGATTGGGGTTTTACCGCCGGGACAATATCACAAAGCGCGTCAATAAGCCCGATGTTAAACTGTAAAAGCGCGTCAGCCGCCCCGGTTAAAGTCTCGCCGTATTCCTTAAACGATTTATTTCTAATATGTTCGGGTATAAAATCAAGCTTCGGGTCAAGCCCCGCAACGGTCGGATTGTTCATCCGCTTTATCCCCGAAATAAGTTTTCCAAATGACATACAATATCTCCAAACGTTAATTTTTCAAAACCCCGTACAGCCTCTCACCCTTAAAGACGAAGTTTCGCCCCTTCGATTTCATTCTTTCCGGGTTGACAATAAAACTCTCGTCAAGGTCAAACTGTACAAATTCGGTTGCAGGCGGAAGACCGTAAATCTCCCTTGGTTTTGTTGACATTAGTTCTACAAGACGCTTAAGCGGCATCTTGCCGGTTTTTACAAGATAGGTGTAACTCGCCGCGAAGGCTGTTTCAAGACCGACAACGCCGTTCGGAGCATTAACAAAATCCGCCTTTTCGGAAGGGGTATGCGGCGCGTGGTCGGTAGAGATACAATCTATAGTCCCGTCAATTACGGCGGCTTCTATCGCCGCCCTGTCAAGCTCTGTGCGAAGCGGCGGGTTCATGCGGTAGTCGGCATCTTCTCCTAAAAGCTTCCTGTCGGTATAGATAAAATAGTGCGGAGCAGTCTCTGCCGTAACCTTAACGCCCCTTGCCTTCGCCGCACGGATAAGCTCTGTCGAGCCCCTTGTCGAAACGTGGCAAATGTGTATTCTTGTATTAAGCTCTTCCGCCAAGATAATATCCCTTGCGGTAATAAGGTCCTCCGAAAGCCTGTCCATGCCCTTAACGCCGAGCTTTTTTGAAACCTCACCGCGGTTAATTATCCCGCCGTCGATTATATCAAGGTCTTCGCAGTGGTCTGCAATAAGTAGGTTGTGCTTTTTAGCCTCTATAAAAGCCTGCCGCATAAGTTCGTTGTTCTTAACGGGTCTGCCGTCGTCGGTGATAATACGTATATCTGCGCGTTCGTATTCCGCAAAATCCGCAAGCTCCTCACCCTTCATGCCCTTTGTAATACAGGCGGCGGGGTAGATATTAACGCCAAGCCCCATGCTTTTTTTTCGGATATATTCGATTGTTTCTTTATTGTCGACGGGCGGGGAGGTGTTCGGCATACAGACAACGCCCGAGTATCCGCCCGCTTTCATCGCCATTGCCCCGGTAAAAATGTCCTCTTTTTCGATGAAACCGGGGTCGCGGAAATGCACGTGGAGGTCGAATAAAGCGGGAATTTTTTGGAGTGACATTATTAAACCTCATTTTATCCCATTTTAATAATTATAACATAATTTCACCCTCGTGTCAACCCCCTGTTAGTATAAATAAAGCGCGAATTTCTTCGCGCTTAAATAGTTATTCTGTTTCTTCGGGGATAACGTAGGGAACATTTTCGTCAGCCGGTGCGTCTTCGGAAATTGCGCGGATTGAAAGACTGATACGCTTTCTGTCTGCGTCAATTTCGGTGATACGAGCGGTAACTTCATCGTCCTTTTTGAGTGTTACACCCTTATCGGAGGAAATTTGGGAGATGTGGATAAGTCCGTCAACCCCGGGGATAATCTCCGCAAAAGCTCCGAAAGCGGCTGTAGAAGCAACCTTGACGGGAATGTCCATACCGACTTCAAAGTTCGCAAGGAAGCTTGCGAACGGGTCGCCGTTCGGGTCCTTGTAACTTAAAGAAATGCGGTTTTTCTCACGGTCAAGGGCTTTTATGGTAACATCAACGCTGTCGCCGACTTTAACGACCTGCGACGGGTGAGTAACCTTGTCCCAAGAGAGCTCGGAAAGGTGAATCATACCGTCAACGCCGCCCAAATCAACGAACGCGCCGTAGTTAGTGATACTGCGGATAGTACCGGTGTAGGTTTTCCCGACTTCAGCGTCACTCCAGAACCTGTCCTTAGCGGCGGTGCGCTCAAAGTTCATAGCTTCGCGGATAGAACCGACAGCCTTGTTGCGCTTTTCGTCAACTTCGATAATTTTAATCTTAACGGGCTTTTTATAGAGAACATCAAGAGCCTTATCGGCGTTTTCATCGGTGCGGGAGGTGCGGATACCGCTGTGGGAAGCGGGAATAAACACGCGTACGCCCTTAACCCCTGCAACAACGCCGCCCTTTACAACCTCAGTTATAACGGCATCTAAAACCTCATCGTTGTTGAAGGCTTTTTGGAGCGCGTCGTAACCTGAACGCGCATCGGCTTTCGACTTCGAGAGTGTAACCCAGCCTTCGGCATCGTTAACCTGAGTAACTATGAGTTCAACCTCTTCGCCGACCTTTGCGTTTTGCTTCGGGTCTTCGTCGGGAATCTCAGAAAACTCCTCGAGCGGAACGAAGCCGGTTTGTTTCGTACCTATATCAACGGTAACTTCATTATTGTGGAAACCTGTTATTACACCGACAACGCGATTGCCTTTATGTACGCGTCGGTTGAGGTTTGAATTAAGCATTGATTCAAAGCTTTCTTCCTGTCCCTCTGTGCTGTCCTGCACGCCGTCCTGTAAGATTGCATCCTTGATTGAGTCGTCCATTGTTTTATAAACCTCCTCGATAACTTTGCGCGGAGCAGAAGCTCCGGCAGTAATACCCACGGTTAGAGTTTTGCCGAGGGTATTAGGTTGGCGAAGCTTTTGGGAGACTGCCCCCCCGACGCGCCGCCTAAGGTCTGTTAAATCCTTGCCGTCAGTGATATAAGCACATTTTTTATCTGTATTACATATATCAAAAAGTTTTCTTGTATTTGAACTGGAATTGTCGCCGACAACTATGATTATGTCGCTTAACTCTGAAAGCTTTTTCGCGCCGTGCTGCCGCTTGATCGTGGCATCACATACGGTGTCAAAAATTTTAAGGTCTGAAAAATCGGAAGAACGTGCCTTAATTTTTGCAGCACCGTTTTCCCAGTCTATTATATTATATGTTGTTTGGGCGATAAAAGCAAGCTTTTTTTGAAAAAAATATTTAAAATTGTCGCTTTTGTCTAAAAAATCTTTAAAATCGGCGTAAATATGAGGTGTGTTTTGGCAATTTCCCACAATACCGATTATTTCGGCATGGTTCTCGTCGCCGAAAATTATTATTTCGTAATCATTACGCGAATATTCGGACACAATATTGTGGATTTTTTTAACAAACGGACAGGTCCCGTCAACTATCTTAACGCCGATTTCGCGGAGCTCGCTAAAAATCCTTGCGGGAACCCCATGTGAGCGGATAATTACGGTGTCGGCGGGAGTCAGTTTCGCAAAATCCTCATATTCGATAGTGTTTACGCCTTTTTCGCGTAAATCCTCGACGACCCGGGCATTGTGGATAATGTCGCCGAAGGTGTAAATCTTCCCCGGCTTGTCCGCGTTTTCCATGACGGCAGTTTCAACAAGAGAAACCGCCCTTGCGACACCGAAACAGAACCCGGCGTATTTGTCAACAATAATTTTATAGTTCATGAAGCGTCAGGACCTTCAACAAGCTCTTTAATTGCGCCCATAATCTTGTCTCGGACAAGGCGCATTTCCTTTGAGGAAGAGCCTCCGACGGCAATTTCTTCCGCCTTGATAATCTTGCCGAATCGTATTGTCAACTTCGAGCGAAAATGAAGTTTTTTACCCTCGAAACAAATCCCGCAGGGGAGAACGTCCGCGCCTGAACGCGCCGCAATCATTGCTACACCCGCTTTTCCGGCACCGACCTTGTTTTCATACTGCCTTGTTCCTTCGGGGAAGATTACGAGGTTTTTACCCTGTCTTAATATTTCGTCACAGATTTTGAAGAGCTCGGTGCTTGCCGTGTCGCGCTTTACCGGGAACGCGCCGAGAATTCTAATGAAAAGCGCGATGATTTTATTCTTAAAGAGCGTATCACGCGCCATGTATTTAAGCGGGGGCTTCATCGGGATAGTTATCGAGACGGGGTCGGCGAAGGAACGGTGGTTAGAGGCAATGACAATGCCGCCCTCTTTCGGGATATTTTCCGCGCCCTCAATCTTGAAGTTAAACCAAATGTGAAAAGCAACGCGCACTAAACCGCGTACAATCGGATTCAAAGCCGTTAACTCCTTTACTCTACCGGTATAGCCTCACCGGAACCGGTATTAACCGTTACGGTAATCATATCGGGGGGGAGGGTTGCCGCCGGCGAATTGACTGTTTCTTCAAGCGGACCGAGGTGCTTTGTTGCCTTGCCGTCATCATCAGCCCAACCGTTTTCCTCAAAATATTCTTCGAGGGTAAGCCCGCTCTCAGCAATTTTTGTCGCGTGGTAAACCCCGACGAAGCGATAGTGCCACGGTTCGTAGATTATGCCGGTGACGTCCTGCTTGCCTTCGGGGTAACGCAGGATAAAACCGTATTTGCGGGCATTTTCGGAAAGCCACTTGTATTCGTCGGTGTTCTTAAAACCGTCGTCCGCCATCGAGGTATAGGAGGGTGTCATTATGTCGGCGGCGAGACCGGCGTTGTGCTCGGAATGTCCGGGCAAGGCGACGCTTTCGAGAGCGTCGGCGTAGGCGGTGTCGTAGTCCATGCCGAGGTTCATTCGCTCTGTGACGCTGTTGTCAAGATTCGTCTGTTGGTATTTTTGCGTACGGTAAGTTGAGACGATGTAAAGGTTAACACCGTCCTCCGAGGAGTCTTCAAGCATCTTTGTAAGATACGGCGCGGCGCGGCTGTCGAAGTAGTAGTCCCTGTAGTCGGAAAAGACAAGGGTTAAGCCTATGTCGTCTTCGATGGTGCTGTCGTAATCCGCCGGCAGCCCGTTTTGGTTGTTTACAAGAAACAGTGCCCATTCATTATCAGCCAATTCATCAGTACCTTCCGTCACTTCTGCTGTTGTCGTAATTATCAAGACGTCTTCCGAACCGTCCGCAAGAGTCGTCCCCTCCGTACTACCCCGGCTTACAAGCGAATGTGTCGGAGTAATAAGGGTAGTTTGCCCCTCGGAGGCAGGCGGTTTATCGAAGCGCGAAACGATAAATACAATCAACAAAAACAGGAGTAAGATTAGTACAACATATGTGACTGTCTTTATAGCTATGCTTTTTTGTTTTCTTCTTCTCATAATTTCAATTTTTGGCGGTCTCAAAATCCTATCACAGCTTTAAAATCGTCGGCAAGTTTTACCTGTAAAGCCTCCGCTTCTGCGCGGTTCTTGCCGGTTGTGGTGAAATAAACTTTTATCTTCGGCTCAGTCCCGGACGGGCGGATTATAACCGAGGCATTGTCGGGGAGCATATAAGCGATAACGTCCGACTTCGGGAGGGTTAAGACGGTTTTTGCACCCGTTTCCGGTGCAATCGAAAAGCTCTGCTTGTAGTCGTCAATCCGCATTACGGAAAGTCCCCCGATTGTTACGGGCGGCGTCGAGCGGAGGTTCGCCATAATCTCGCTCATCCGCTCCATGCCCGATTCGCCCTCACAGGTGAAGGAGTTTTGCTTGTGGCAATATATACCGTATTTTTTGTACATCTTCTCGCGGGCTTCAAGAAGGGAAATCCCCTTGCTCCGATAGTATGCCGCCATTTCGCAGATAAGCATTGAAGCGACAACGGCGTCCTTGTCCCTTACATAGGTCCCGGCAAGATAACCGTAACTCTCCTCAAAGCCGAAAACATAGCGTTCCTCTTCGTTTTGCGATTCAAGGAAACCGATCTGTTCGCCGATAAACTTAAAGCCGGTCAATACGTCAATTACGTGCGCGCCGTATTCTTTCGCAATTGCCTTTACAAGGTCGGTCGTAACAATCGTCTTAACGACAATAGGCTCTTCCGGCATCGTCCCGAGTTTTGTCCGCTCGGAACAGATATATTCAAGGAGCATTGCCCCGACTTCGTTGCCGGAAAAGAGAACGTAGCCCGAATCCCCCGGCACGGCAATCCCAACCCTGTCGCAATCCGGGTCGGTTGCAAGGAGAAGGTCGGGCGAAACTTTTTTGCAGAGCTCAAGCCCCTTCGCGAGGGCTTCCTTAATTTCGGGGTTCGGGAAAGGACAGGTTGTGAAGTTTCCGTCGGGGTATTCCTGTTCGGGAACGACGGTAACGGAAGATATTCCGATACGGGATAAAATTGTGCGGACGGGCTTGTTGCCGGTACCGTTAAGGGGGGTGTATACTATCTTTAAGCCGCTGTCTTTGCATATATCGGGGTGGATGCTTTGCGCCTTAACACATTCGTAGTAGTGTTCGCAAACATCGTCCGAAATATAGTTAATATCGCCGCCGGATAAAGAGCTGTTCCAGTCTGCAAGCTTAACACCCTCGAAAATATCGGTCTTAGCAATCTTCGCAAGAACAATCTCCGCCGCGTCAAGGGTAAGCTGACAACCGTCCGAGCCGTAAACCTTGTAGCCGTTATATTTAGCGGGGTTGTGGGAAGCGGTAATCATAATCCCCGCGCTGCAGGAAAGCTCGCGCACCGCAAATGAAAGCATCGGAGTAGGCATAAGTTCACGATAAAGGTGAACCTTAATCCCGTTCCCGGCAAGAACGCGGGCGGATTCCTTCGCGAAAAGTTCGGATTTATTCCTGCTGTCGTAAGATATAGCAACAGAAGGGCTTTTCGGGAAAGCTTCCTTAACGTATTCCGCGAAACCCTGCGTTGTCTGGCGCACGGTGTAGATGTTCATGCGGTTAGTCCCCGCGCCTAAAACGCCGCGAAGCCCGCCTGTGCCGAATTCGAGGTTGCGGTAGAAGCGGTCTGAAATCCCTTCGGAGTCGCCCGCAATTTCTGAAAGTTCCTTCTGTAAATCCGGGTCGTCAGCCGCCTTTTCTTTCCATAAAGTATACAGTGTGTTAATATCAGCCATGATAAGCCCTCCGGTAGAATTTTTTAACCCGTAGTATATAAAACAACCACGGCGGTCGCGGAAAGTTTGCTGTAAGTAAACGAACAGGTAACCTTGCACCCCTTCGCATCAAGCCGAATCTTAGTCCTGCCGGAAACGGCAATATAAGAAAGCCCTGCCCAGTCTTGAAGCACAGATATTTCGTCCATTTTGCAGCCCGAAACCGTCCCGCCCATTGCCTTAATAAAAGCAATCTTCGCGCAATACATTTCGGCGATAATCCGTGTCGAAAAGCCCTTCCCCATTAGAAATTTCATCTCGCGGGAGGTTAAAATCTTCGAGCGGAATTTCGGATTAACCGCAACCTTCTTAAAATGCTCATAATCAATTGTGTGGATACCTATATTCATAATGAACAGCTTTCGAGCAAAATTTAATAAACACTTGAGTCTTTATATTTTATGCGAAGTGCTCTGGGGAGTACCTTAACCATCTGTTCTGTCATCTCTTCGGTCGGGGTGAATATAAGTCTGCAATCCCCCATACGTTCGTGCTTGAAGTCCATTGCGAATGAAGGCAGCTCATTACCGGCGCAATCGACAAGCGTACGGTTCCCGGCGTCTGCGTTTCCTTCCGATAGCTTCGCAAACTCCGTCACAGAAGACATTTTAATTGAAATAAGCCTCTTGCGCTTTCTTTTTGCAATAATCTTGTCAATGTCAAGCTCGTCGTTTGTGAGGATATATTCGTATTCAATACCAAACCCTGTAATAATATACCAACCGAGATAGACAAGCCCCGCCATTATAAGAAAATTCATCGGAGCAAGAAATGCCAAGAATATAAACGAACCGCCGAGTGCAGCTAAGAATCCGACTATAACGCCAATCATTGCAAGTAATCTTAAACCACCGAGTTGCTTTTTTACAATCTGTTCATGGAAAATATCCATTAATTTACCTCAATATAAAATTTGCTATTTACTTCACCAATATATTGTATCATAAAAGAATAAAAAAAACAAGAGATATTTATAAAATTTAATTGTGAATATACTATTAATTTTTCTTCCAAACTATTGACACCCCAACAATTTTCATCTATAATAGTTACTGTTAAGCTAAAAACCTTTACACGGGGGCTCGGTATGGAAGCAGATGAAATAAAAAGCCTTCGATATTCAAGGCTCCTTGATTACTATTCCGGCTGCCTTACAGAAAAACAAGCCGAAGCCGCCAAGAGTTTTTATAACGACGACCTGTCCCTCGGCGAGATTGCCGAAAACTCGGGCATTTCAAGGCAGGCGGTTTTCGACAACATCAAGCGCGCCGAAGCTATAATGCAGGGGCTTGAAGATAAACTCCATATTTTAGAACACGCCGACAGATACTATAAACTGTTCGACGAACTGAAAAAACACCTCACTGTATTAGAAAACGAACTTAAACCCGGCTGCAACATCTCCGCACTGCATTCAAGGGCAAAACACACCTTAGGTTTGCTTGAGGGCGCAGGGGAATTGTTCTGACAACAAGCGGACGCGCCAGCGTCTTCTGTATTCTGTAATCTGTATTCTGTATTCTGTATTCTGGAGGCGCAGCCGTTGGCGTTTGAAAGTCTTTCTGAAAAATTAGGGAACGTATTTAAGCGTCTAAAAGGGCGCGGCAGACTCACCGAATCGGACGTAAAAGAAGCAATGCGCGAAGTGCGCCTTGCCCTCCTTGAAGCGGACGTTAACTACAAAGTTGTAAAAGATTTTGTGGCGAAAGTCTCGGAAAAAGCCGTCGGGGACGACGTTTTAACAAGCCTCACCCCCGGACAGCAGGTCATAAAAATCGTTAATGACGAACTCATCACCCTCATGGGCAGTGAGAACAGCAAGATAAATTTCCCCCCGAAACCGCCGTGCGTAATTATGATGTGCGGTTTACAAGGTTCGGGTAAGACAACCCATGCGGCGAAGCTTGCGAAATACCTTGCCGGTATCGGGAAACGCCCTCTCCTCGTTGCCTGCGACGTTTACCGCCCGGCGGCAATCGGACAGCTACAGGTTGTCGGCGAAAAGGCGGGCGTAAAAGTTTTCGAGATGGGGCAGATCAGTCCCGTTGCAATTGCCAAAAACGCCCTCCGCCACGCGAAGGATTACGGCAACGATGTTGTTATCCTCGACACGGCAGGCAGACTTCATATTGACGAGACGTTAATGACGGAGCTTAAAAACATCAAGGCTGAGACGAACCCCGACGAGATTATGCTCGTTGTTGATGCAATGACCGGGCAGGACGCCGTAAACGTCGCGAAGGCGTTCGACGAAGCCCTCGGTATCGACAGCGTCCTGATGAGCAAGCTCGACTCCGACACCCGCGGCGGTGCGGCACTCTCGGTCTTAGCGGTAATAGGCAAGCCGGTTAAGTTTATCGGTACGGGCGAGAAACTCGAAGACCTCGAGCCTTTTCACCCCTCTCGTATGGCTTCCCGAATCCTCGGAATGGGCGATGTCTTAACCCTAATCGAACGTGCGGAACAGACGGTATCGGAAGCGGACGCGAAAAAGCTTGCGAAAAAGCTAACCTCCGAAGGTTTCGACATGAACGACCTCCTCTCCCAGATGCAGCAGATTAAAAAGATGGGTCCCCTCAAGCAGATTATCGGCATGATACCGGGTGTCGCAGGAAAAATCGACGACGAAGCTCTCGAATCGGTTAAAATGGAGCGCGTCACAGCCCTAATCCAGTCAATGACCCCGGCAGAACGCGCAAAACCCTCCATCATCAACCCCTCCCGAAAACGCCGCATAGCAACCGGTTCCGGCAACACAGTCGCCGACGTCAACCGCCTGATAAAGCAGTTCGAGGGTATGCAAAAGATGATGAAGCAATTCGGTCTCGGCGGCGCGGGTGGGAAAGGCAAGGGCGGCAAGGGGAAGGCGGATATGGCAAAGATTGCGAGGCAGATGCGCGGACTTAATATGCCGGGGAACAATATGTTCAAATGAAGATATACTATTTTTTCCTGTCCGCGTTGTTTATACTGACCTCATTTGCGTTGATATTGACGCTGATTCCCAAATTTACCAAGTTAACTAAGATACGCCTAAAACTACCGAAACCGATATTAATTATTTTTGCAATATTGCTCGCGGGGTATGGCGTATACTATATATTCTTAGCGTTAAGCTATTAAAAGGAGAAACAAATATGTCCGTAAAAATCAGATTAAGAAGAATGGGTGCAAAGAAGGAGCCGTTTTACCGTATAGTTGTTGCGGATTCCCGCTACCCCCGCGACGGCAGATTTATCGAGCAGATCGGTTACTACGACCCGAAGAAGCCCGAAACAGGCGTGAAAATCGACGTAGAAGCAGCTGACAAGTGGCTCAAAAACGGCGCACAGCCCACCGACACGGTTAAAAAACTTTTGGCAAAAGCTAAGGCGGAATAATAATCAGATTGTTTTTACATTTTAGGATAGGCGGTATAAAAAATGGTTGATCTATTAACATCAATTGCACAGGGACTTGTTAACGACCCCTCGCAGGTACAGGTCACAGCCGATGAACCCAACGAAAACGGCGTAGTTGTCTACAGACTTCGCGTTGCTCCCGACGATATGGGAAGGGTTATCGGTAAACAAGGCAAAATCGCAAAAGCTATCCGCAGCGTTATGCGTGCGGCGGCAGGCAAAAACAGCCAAAAAATCATGGTTGAAATAGAAGAGTAGTCTTTGGGAGAAATCTATGGTATTCGACACGTTACAAATCGTTACAGGCGCGCTTTTGCTTCTTATGGCGGTTCTTATCATTGTTTTAACAATCGCCCAAGACCAAAAGTCACAGGACTTAGGTTCCGCTTTCGGCGGCGGCGAGTCCGATAACCTATACGGCAAGGGCGGCGGCGGTTCCTCAAAAGAGGATGCCCTAAAACGCCTCACAACCGTTATTTCGGTAATCTTTTTTCTCACAATCTTAGCGGTGAACATAATCGCACTTATTCTCAAAAATTCCGCAGCGGCTCAGTAGTGTTGCGACACGAAAGCCTTATAAAATTGCGGGCTTTATCAGGCGTACGCAATAGTCCCCGTGCCTGTCACGGGGATTTTCCGCGTAATTAATTAAAAAGGATAACTATGACTAAAAAGTCTAAATATAAAAAAGAAATAAAACAAATTATTCCGAAGAAACCTAAACAGACGGCGAAAACTTGGGGCAATGCCGGGAAACACGCGGAAAGTTCCGAAATCCAGCGCAAAAAAGCCGCCGGACAGCGTGCTGTGCTTAGTGAAATAAACGGTACATACGGTTTTGCCGAAAACACCGAAGGGAAACGCTTCTTTATTCCGGGGCGATGCCTTCGCGGCGCAATGCCCGGCGATACCGTAATTATAAACAACCTCCCGGAAAGCAGGGGCAGTTCCGACGAAGCCGAGATAACCGAGATTATAACCGAATCCGACCGAACCTTTACGGGGGTTATCGAAAGCTTTGACGGTTATGCCTATATCCGCCCGGACATCATGCCGCGTGAGATTATTACAGTATTTTCGACAGTTACCGAGCTTTTTTTAGGCGACAAAGTTCAGTTTACAATTGCCTCACGCGGGAGAAGACATTCCGACCACACAGCCGATGTTACGATGGTTTTCGGGGATTCCGAAAAAGCGTCGGTCTGCGCGGCGGCTGTTATCGCGACGGCGGGCGTTCCGACCGTCTTTTCGGAGGAGGTCCTCTCTGAAGCGGAGAGGATTAACCTTGCGGGAATCCCCGAGGATGAATATGAAAAGCGGCTTGACCTTCGCGGGCGGTTGATATTTACGATTGACGGGGCGGATACTAAGGATATCGACGACGCGGTTTCCCTTAAGAAGATTGACGGCGGCTGGGAGTTAGGGGTTCATATCGCGGACGTGAGCCACTATGTTAAGGGGAATTCCCTCCTTGACATAACGGCACTTGAACGCGGAACAAGCATCTACTATGCCGATAAGGTTATCCCGATGCTTCCGAAAGCACTCTCGAACGGCATCTGCTCCCTTAACCCGAATGAAGACAGACTTGCCTTTTCCTGCCTAATGCGGCTTGACGAAAAGGGGAAATTAGGGCTTTTCAAATTCAGTAAAACCGTTATAAACTCCCGCGTCAAGGGCGTTTACAGCGAGGTTAACAGGATTTTATCACAGACTCCCGAAGAATTCGCTGTCGATAATGAACTCAATAAAAAATACGACGGTTTATACGACACAATCCACAAGATGAACGAGCTTTCGGACATCTTGATTCACAGGCGCGTGAAGCGCGGCGCACCCGAGATTGAGACGGAAGAAGCGAAGATAAGCCTTGACAGAGACGGCGTTTGTATCGACGTTAAAAAGCGAAGTCGGGGGAAGTCCGAGCGGATTATCGAAGAATTCATGCTTATGGCGAACAAGGCAGCCGCGAAGCTTGCGGCTGAACACTCCGCCCCCTTCGTCTACCGTATCCACGAAAAGCCGCCGGAGCAGAAGGTTAAAGACCTTTCGGCGTTCCTCCAGCATATCGGGTTAACCCCGCCGCCCGCCGCCCCCGAGCCGAAGGATATGGCGAAAATCCTGCTTGCGGCAGAACACGAGCCTATGAAGCCGGCGATAAATATGATGGTACTGAGGACAATGGCGAAGGCGAAGTATTCCGAAGAGCCTGTCGGGCATTATGGGCTTGCGCTTGAAGATTACGCGCATTTTACCTCACCGATAAGGCGTTATCCCGACCTTGCTGTTCACCGAATCTTGACCGATGTTTGCTGTAAAAAGAAGTCGGCTGAAAAACTTGAGAAAAAATACAAGGATTTTGTAAAGACCGCTTCCGAACAGGCTACAAAGACGGAACTGAGGGCGGTTGACATTGAACGCAAAACCGAATCAATATTTGCCGCAGAGTACCTTAAAGAACACCTCGGCGAGGTTTACGGCGGCGTAATAATGACGGTTTTAAAAACAGGATTTTTTGTACAGCTTGAGAACACCATTGAGGGGTTTGTAAGGCTTGACAGCCTCCCTAAACCTCCTTACGACTATGACGGGTACATTTCGTTTACCAAAAACGGAAAACGGGCGTATACTGTCGGGGACAGGGTTAATGTACAGGTAGCGGCGGTTGATGTGCCGCTTGCGCGGATTGATTTTGTAATTACTTTTACGGATGGAGTTAAGTGAAACAGCCAAAGAAAAAAGTCAGCAGTTCCATTAAACCGACCTCAATAATCGTCATGAGCTTTTTAGTGGTTATTGCTATCGGCGCGATTATCCTGATGATGCCGTTTTCGAGCGCGGACGGGGAGTTTACCGAACCCGTAACCGCTGTCTTCACCGCCGTTTCCGCGACCTGCGTTACGGGGCTTACCCTCGTTGACACCGGGACATATTATAACATCTTCGGGCAGATTACAATCCTCCTCATGATACAGATCGGCGGCTTGGGGCTCGTTACCTTCGCTTCGTTCGTTAACTTTGCCCTAAGGCGTAAACTTGAGCTTCACACAATGAAGATTGCGACCGAATCGGTTAACAGCGTCGGCTTTTCGGACGTTCGCGGGATAGTCTCGGGTATCGTTAAATTCTCGCTTATCGCGGAATTTGCGGGCACTCTGCTTTTATTACCGGCATTTGTCCCAAGGTACGGGCTCGCCGGGATTTACCAGTCGGTGTTCCTGTCGATTTCGGGATTCTGCAACGCCGGTTTTGACATAACCTCAAGGGTTGTTCCCGGCGGGGAGAGCCTTCGCCCCTATACCGAGGACCCTTACGTCATGTCGGTAATATCGTTGATGATAGTAATCGGCGGCTTGGGATATTATGTATGGACAGATATTATAAACTATAAAGAAAAGAAAAAATTCTCGTTTATGACAAAAATTGTCGTCGTAACCGAGCTCATACTACTTGTTTTCGGCGCGGTATTTTATATAGTCGGCGAGTGGGACAACCCGAACACAATCGGCAACATGACCGCGTTCCAGAAGATATCGAACGGCGGGTTCTTGTCGGTAACAATGCGCACGGCGGGTTTTATCAACGTTAACCCCCACGACCTTACAAATACCTCGAAGATGCTCTCGATCCTCTATATGTTTATCGGCTGCGCATCCGGCTCAACCGGCGGCGGAATTAAAACGAACACCTTTGCAATAATAGTAATGACGATGGTCTGCGTTATCCGCGGCAAGTCCGAAACAGTCGTCTTCGGGCGGCGGATTGAAAAGGACGCCGTTTATAAGTCGATGACAATCATGGTTATGTCAACCCTCGTTGTCGCCGTAACATCGCTTGTTTTAATTAACACAAATCCGACCTATCGGTTCTCCGCGCTTGAATGTGCCTTTGAATCGGCGTCAGCGTTCGGCACAGCCGGCGTTCCGAGCGGGTTAACAGCTTCGTTAACACTCCCGTCAATCGTTGCGCTCTGCTTTTCGATGATAATCGGGCGCGTCGGTCCGGTTACGTTCGCAGCGTCATTGTCGGTTAAAAACGCGAAGACAACCAAGAACGAAATTATCCCCGAAGGAAGAATTATGGTAGGGTAAGAAAGATTTTAGGAAGTTGCTTGACTTTTTGCGTAATTTTATAGTATAATAAATTGTATAATTATTCTGACACCGTTATGTTTGTTTCCCCGCCGGAGGCGGGGAAAACAAAAAATTCATTACTCTTTGTGCCGCGTTCGCGGCGGAATGGGACTTTATATGGATGAATTTAAGGGCAGTAAGTGCATAGTCTGCGGGGAAGTTTTTGGTGACAAAGACGACATTGTTGTCTGCCCGGAATGCGGAACGCCCTATCACAGAGCCTGCTATAAGTCTGTCGGGAGCTGTGTTAACCGCACGCTTCACGAAAATAAAGGTACATGGAAGCCGGATATTGGGGCAAAAGAAGAGCCCGCGCCCGACACACTCTGTTCTCGCTGCGGGAAGCAAAATCCCGAAAACGCTCTTTTTTGCGAATCCTGCGGATATCCACTGAATTCAATTATAATGGACACCGGTGATTCTGATGAACAGGAGACTCCGCAAGACAGCTTCATCATGTACCCGCACCTCATCAACTACTCCGATCCGTGCTGCGGGCTTAATCCGAACGAGGAGTTCGACGGCGTTAAGCTTTCCGAAATCGCTGATTATGTTGACAAAAACACCCATTATTACATTCCGATTTTCAAGAATTTTAAGACTTTCGGCAAAAATATCTCGTGGAACCTCTCTGCGCTTGTCTTCCCGGAGCTTTATTTTGCGTATCGGAAGATGGTTTTACCGGCACTTGCGGCACTTGTCTTACGCCTTATTTTAGTAGTTCCGTCGTTGATAATGGCGTATTCGCAGGTTAACGCCGGGGAGTTGTCGGAACTGGCAAAGACCTTCAACACCGACAGCAGCGCGTTTTCTATATTCGCGTTCATCTTCATGATCGCCGATTATGCAAGAATGTGGATATTTTCGACAAATGCCAACGGAATGTACTATAAAAAGGTAATCCGCGACATTAAGCACGAAAAACAGGTGCTGACATTAAACGCTGTTTACGGCGGAGACGGGCTTCCTGCGGTGCTTCACAAAAAAGGCGGGACTTCGGTATTCTGGCTGACACTCTTTATCTGCCTGTTGATTCTGCCGTTCGCTCTGCTTTATATCTATTCGACATTCAATATGGTGCTGCCACAGCTATGAGGATAGGAATTTTCGGCGGAACCTTTGACCCGCCGCACATAGGGCATATAAACGCCGCTCTGACGGCAAAAGAAACGCTTTCGCTCGACAAAATAATCGTCGTTCCGGCATATGTTTCGCCGTTTAAGATTAATCGGAAAGTAACCGAGCCCGCTCATCGTCTTGAAATGGCGAAGCTTGCGTTTGATAAACCGTTTACGGATATATCCGATTTTGAAATATCACAAGGCGGCGTCAGTTATACCATTAATACGCTAACGCACTTTTCGGATATTTATCCCGATTCCGAGTATACGCTTATTCTGGGTGCAGACGCGTTTTTGGGATTTGACAAGTGGTATAAGTATCATGAGATTGCAAAGATAGCTTCGCTTGCAGCGGTTGCGCGAAACGCGGAGGATTTTAAAAAGATTGCGGAAAAAGCGCGGCTGGAATTTGCGAAAGTTACATCTGTAGAAGTTAATCCTATACAAGTTTCGTCAACACAGATACGCGAAAACCCTCAGCTTCACAGAAAGTTTCTTACGGAAAACGTGTACGAATATATAGAAAAAAACGGGCTTTATAAAGATGAATTATGATTCAAAGATGTACAGGGCAATACTTGAAGAACGACTCAACCCTAAACGATTTAATCACAGCCTCAACGTCGCCGATTCGGCGAAAGAATTGTCAATGCGATACGGTTATGAAGACACGGAAAAAGCGTATGTAACAGGGCTGCTCCACGACATCTGCAAAAACGACAGTGAACAAAGTCAGCTTGAGATGGTAAGGAAGTCGTCCCGCGCCGTTAACAGTATCGACCTCATGACACCGCCGCTTTACCATGCAATTGCGGGCGCGTGGTACGTTGAAAACAAGCTCGGCATACGCGACGACGAGATTTTGGACGCGATACGCTACCACACCGAGGGAAGGGCGAATATGACCCTCCTTGATAAGATAATCTTTACCGCAGATATAGTCTCCGACGACCGCGATTTCCCCGACGTTGCGCATTACAGAGAACTTGCGAAACGTGACCTTGAACAAACGGTTTTGGAATATTTAAGCTTCTCAATTTCGGATGTCTTAGGGAAGAAAATCTGTCTTTCTACACATTCGATAAACGCGTACAACTCACAGATAATGCACACGAAAAAAGGATAAATGAATATGAACGAAGGATTAAAAACGGCAGTAAAAGCTTTAGACTGCAAAAAAGGTATAGACATAAGGGTTATCGAAATCGGGAAATTATCGAGCCTTGCGGACTATTTCGTAATTGTTTCGGGTAATTCGGAGACACAAACCCGCGCTCTTGCTGATGAGGTTGAAATCAAGCTGAAAGAGGCGGGGATAACGCCGAAAAACATACAATCCGACACGGGAAGAACATGGATTATCCTCGATTATTACGACTTCATTATACACGTTTTCCACAAAGAAACCCGTGAGTTTTATTCGCTTGAACGACTATGGAGGGACGGACTTGATGTTGACATCAGCGAGATTGTTGCGGGTTAAAAAATCGTGAAAGATAACTGAAAAAAGGATGAAAAAAATGGCTGAACATTATAATTATACCGAAATTGAAAAGAAGTGGCAGAAATATTGGCTTGAGAACAAGACTTTTTCGGTCAAACTTGATAAAACGAAACCGAAGTGGTACACGCTTATCGAATTTCCTTACCCCTCCGGCGACGGCTTACACGTCGGGCACCCCCGCTCCTACACGGCGATGGATATTCTTTCAAGAAAACGCCGTTTCCAAGGCTACAATGTTCTCTATCCGATCGGTTGGGACGCTTTCGGGCTGCCCGCCGAGAATTTTGCGATAAAAAACAAGGTTCACCCGGCGGAATTTACGCAAAAAAACATACAGCGATTCAAAAAACAATGCCAAATGATGGGGTTTTCCTTCGACTGGGACCGCGAAATCGACACAACCGACCCGAAATATTACAAATGGACCCAATGGATTTTTATTCAGCTTTTCAAAAAGGGTCTGGCGTATAAAAAGGAAATGAATGTCAATTGGTGCACCGGCTGTAAGGTTGTTCTTGCCAACGAGGAAGTCGTTGACGGGTGTTGCGAACGCTGCCATTCGGAGGTTGTTCACAAGGTTAAGGACCAGTGGATGCTTAAGATTACCGACTACGCGGAGCGGCTTCTCGACGACCTTGACACGGTTGATTATATCGACAGAATCCGTATTACGCAGAAAAACTGGATAGGGAAGTCAATCGGCGCGGAGGTTGATTTTGCGACGACTGCCGACGATGTTTTAACTGTTTATACAACCCGCCCGGACACGCTTTTCGGCGCGACATATATGGTAATATCTCCCGAACACCCTTACATTGACAGATGGGCTGATAAGCTCACAAACATTGATGAGGTCAGGGATTACGCCCGTAAAGCGGCAAAAAAATCCGAGATGGAGCGCACCTCCCTTGCCAAGGACAAAACCGGCGTGAAACTCGAAGGGGTTGAGGCGGTTAACCCCGTGAACGGGAAGCGTATCCCTATATTTACTTCCGATTACGTTTTAACAAGCTACGGCACCGGCGCAATTATGGCTGTCCCGGGGCACGACACGCGTGACTACGAATTTGCTACGCTTTTTAAACTTCCGATTATCGAAGTCGTTAAGGGCGGCGACATAACAAAAGAAGCCTTCACCGATTGCGAAACCGGCATCATGGTGAATTCCGAGTTTTTGGACGGTCTCTCGGTTGACGAGGCGAAGGTAAAAATCCGCGAATGGCTTGAAGAGAACGGCAAGGGGCACGCGAAGGTTAACTTCAAGCTTCGCGATTGGGTCTTTGCGCGCCAACGTTATTGGGGCGAGCCGATTCCGATTGTACACTGCGAGGATTGCGGTTATGTCAATATCCCCGAGTCCGAACTGCCGCTTAAGCTCCCGAACGTTGACAGCTACCTCCCGACCGATAACGGCGAAAGTCCGCTTGCGAATATCCCTGAATTTGTCAACACAACCTGCCCCGTTTGCGGTAAACCCGCGAAGCGCGAGACCGACACAATGCCGCAGTGGGCGGGCTCAAGCTGGTATTTCTTGCGGTACCTCGACCCCGACAATGACAACGAACTTGCCTCAAAGGAAGCAATTGACTATTTCATGCCGGTTGACTGGTACAACGGCGGCATGGAGCATACGACGCTTCATCTGCTTTATTCAAGATTTTGGCATAAATTCCTTTTCGACATCGGCGTTGTCAATACCCCCGAGCCCTACAAAAAGCGTACAGCACAGGGAATGATACTCGGCGAGGACGGACAGAAAATGTCAAAATCCCGCGGCAACGTCGTCAACCCCGACGATGTAGTCCGCGATTACGGCGCAGACACCCTCCGCACCTACGAAATGTTTATGGGGGATTTTGAGAAAACCGCACCTTGGAACTCGAGCTCAATTAAGGGCTGCAAGCGTTTTCTCGACAGGATTTGGGCTTTGCAGTATAAGCTGGGGGGCGGCGAAGCTTACAGCAAAGAGCTTGAATCATCAGTCCACAGAATGATTAAGAAGGTGTCACTCGACATCGAGGAACTCAAGTTCAACACAGCAATTGCCGCGATGATGGCGTTCCTAAACGCCGCCGACGAGAACGGCGGGCTCAACAGGGCAGAGTACAAAACGCTTTTAATCCTTGTGAACCCTGTCGCTCCCCACATTACCGAGGAACTTTACCAAATCGTTTTCGGCGGTTTTATCCGCGATGAAAAATGGCCGGAATACGACGAAAAGCTCTGCGAGGACGAAACAGTAGAAATAGCCGTTCAGCTCTCCGGGAAAGTCCGCGCTAAGCTCAACATCAACATCAACGACAGCTCCGAAGCAATAATCTCTCGCGCAAAAGAAGCCATATCAGACCAGCTTTCAGGCAAAACTATCGTCAAAGAACTTTACGTCAAGGGCAGACTCGTCAACATTGTCGCGAAATAGATGTTTTGCACAAAACCAACATCTGATTTTTGTACAACATTTTCTCAAAATCACTTGACATCTTCCTCTTTATATGCTAAAATAAGATAGTTACATCTATCTAAAATCATACTAAAGATGATTGACATAAATCCTGCTGCGGGTTTTCCCGCCAAAGGGAGGGAAAAAAATGGCAGAAGTTGTTGTCGGCAAGGATTCACTTGATAAAGCTCTGAAAATTTTCAAGAGAAACTGCGCGAGAGACGGTATAATTTCCGAAGTCCGCAAGAGAGAGCACTACGAAAAGCCTTCCGTTCGCAGGAAGAAAAAGTCCGAGGCTGCAAGAAAGCGCAAGAAGTATTAAGGTTACTGCAAGTAGGCATTAATTGCGTTGGTCTGCGTTGAGGACAGGCAAAAAATCAATACGTCAGTAAGCGGATGGCAAAATTTTTGCTATCCGCATTTTACTTAAGAAGGGGCAACTCCTATGTCAAAAATATATGATAAATTACAGTCCTGCCTTCGTCAAATCAAAGAAAAAACCGACTTCGTTCCCGAAATAGCCATTGTTTTAGGCTCGGGTCTCGGTGATTTCGCCGCGAATATCGAAGCTACCGCAGTGATAAGCTACAGCGAAATTGACGGTTTCCCTGTCTCAACCGCCCCCGGTCACGCCGGCCGCTTTATCTTCGGAAAACTTGCCGGAAAGCGTGTTGTTGCAATGCAAGGGCGTGTGCATTATTATGAAGGATATGATATCAGCGATGTCGTTCTCCCGATAAGGCTGATGAGGCTTTTGGGAGCTTCAACCCTTATATTAACGAACGCAGCAGGCGGAATTTCCGAGAAATCCTACCCCGGCTGTTTCATGTTAATCTCCGACCATATCTGTCTTGCACCGTCTCCTCTAATCGGCGCGAATCTGTCGGAGATCGGTACGCGCTTTCCGAGTATGGACAACGTCTACGACCGCGATTTGCGTGAAATTGTAAAAAAATGCGCTGCCGGAATTCCTATTTTTGAGGACGTTTACATTCAAACTACCGGTCCTCAATACGAGACTCCGGCTGAAATCAGGATGTATAAAGCTCTCGGTGCGGGAGCAGTCGGAATGTCAACCGCTGTGGAAGCAATTGCCGCTGTTCATTGCGGCTTTAAGGTAATCGGAATCTCCTGCATTTCAAATATGGCGTGCGGCTTATCCGACACACCACCCTCCGAACAAGAGGTTTTAGAGATAGCAAATAAATCCGGAGCAGAGTTTAGCAAACTTATAACTGCCGTTATAACAAACATTTGAGAAAAATTTAATAAAATATCTAAAAAGTATTGACTTTTTGCTAAAATTGTTGTATATTTATTATATAGCTAATTGTCGAGGTGAATGGATATGTCAGAATGTAACAATAATTGCAGTTCGTGCGGTGAAGATTGTGCAGAACGCAAAACTCAAGAAAGTTTACTCGAAGCTCCACACGACAAATCGAATGTTAAACGTATAATCGGCGTAGTCAGCGGCAAGGGCGGTGTCGGAAAATCGCTTGTTGCCGGGCTTTTAGCGGTGCGCTACGCGAAAAAGGGATATTCTGTCGCGATAATGGATGCTGACGTAACCGGACCGTCAATTCCGAAGATGTTCGGCGTTTCAGGGCGCGCTGTCGGGAACGAAGACGGAATCCTGCCGGCTGTTACCAAAACGGGAATAAAGCTCATATCCGTTAACCTGCTCCTTGAGAATCCTTCCGACCCCGTAATTTGGCGCGGACCTGTTATAGCGGGGGTTGTAAAGCAATTCTGGACGGACGTAATCTGGGGCGACATCGACTATATGTTTATAGATATGCCGCCGGGAACGGGCGATGTTCCGCTGACTGTTTTCCAGAGTGTACCTGTTGACGGGCTTGTTATTGTCGCGTCTCCGCAAGACCTTGTCGCAATGATTGTCGGGAAAGCAGTTACGATGGCAAAAATGATGAACATTCCGGTTTTGGGTGTTGTCGAAAACATGAGTTACGTTAAGTGCCCGCATTGCGAAGAGAAAATTTACCTTTACGGCGACAGTCACATTGACTCTTATTGTAACGATAACGACTTGCAACTCTTGGGGAAAGTGCCTATATCTCCTGAAATAGTAAAAGCCTGCGACAGCGGAACTATTGAGGATTATCCCGGCGAAGAAATTTTAGATGTTGCAAGGACGATTGCAAAAAAAAGTTAAAGCCAATTGCAAATATTAACCATAATTAACCTGAAAGCGGTGTTTGTTTTGAAACAAAAGATCGATACCGAAATCTATGCGGAAAAAACTATAGCGACGTACGAGACAAAGTACCGTGATAACCCTCTTTCAAAGCCGCAGGAAATTATTCTTACAATAACTTCCGGACACCTGTATGGGAAAGCGTTTGTGTGTGAACAGGTTGCGACAAAAGAAGAGGATATTTTCTACTCGAAATTTTCCGCAAGCATTTCGGATATATCAAATATTACCATTAATACATATATTAAGGAATATCCGATATACATTTCATTCGAGAAACCGAGTAAGGATAATAAGTACGCAAAGGATCGCAAGAGGATTATTCTGCCGTCTTTTGAAAACCCGGAGAATATCGTTGCTCAAATTACCGAGACGAAGGACAAACTTAAGCACATCAAAAAGACAAAATCGGGCAGCTCGGAAGAAAGCTATATTGAGGATTACACCGAAAAGCCTTTGAAAAAATCCGGATTTGATGATGTTATAGACATCTGGGATAACGTTTCACCGGAATCAGAAGAAAATGTTACTTTCGTGGAAGAAACGGAAGTTACTCGTGAAGTAATAGACGAGCAGATCGGAAGCTCCGTGTTGGAATCGGAAGTTAATTATTCGGAAGATGAAGACGAATTTATCGAGGAAGAGGGGGATATCCGCACACCCCCGATAGCCCCTGCACCGCCGGTATTTGAAACGGAAGAGGAAACAGCAGAAGAAGTTCTATTCGAGACGGTAAGAACGGCGACAAGGTCCGAAAAGCCGGTATACGAGACTACAGAGCCGGAGGCACTTTACAGCGAAACTCTATCGGACGACGAAGACTATGAGCCGGACATCGAAGATTACGAAGAACCGGAAGTGCCTGTACCCCACGAGGAACCAATCGCCCGCGAGGAGCCAATAACCCGCGAAGTGCCCGTAGCCCGCGAGGAGCCAATAACCCGCGAAGTGCCTGTTAAACCCGAAGCAGCCGCACCCATCGAAACCCCGGGAGCGAAATTATCTTCCCTCGAATCATTTGAAGAATCCATGAAAAAACTTAAGATAATGTATGAATCGGGCGTTATCGACATTGATGAGTTCAACATTGAAAAGAAAAAAATACTGAAAACTCTATATTAAGATAAAAAGAGCCGTATAAAGGCTCTTTTTTATACCGAAAGTATATTTATTTTTAAATATCTTCATAAAATGTACTTGATTTTACAATGACTTCGGTGTATAATTATATAGAATAAAAATTTTATTAAAACCCTGGTAGATTTCGGTGTAAAAAATTATGAATATTATTATTGTCGGCTGCGGGAAGGTCGGACAGAGCCTGATTGAGGGTCTTCATGACCAAGGGCACGACGTCTCGGTAATCAGCAGCAATATCGACGATTTCGGCAACCTCCCCCCCGGCTTCGACGGTTTCACAACCCTCGGCGTGCCGATTGACCAAGACGTACTGCGCAGGGCAGGGATTGAATCCTGCGATTCATTTGCGGCTGTCGGAGCCGACGATAACACTAATTTGATGTGCGCACAGATTGCCAAAAATATCTATAATGTTCCGCGTGTATACGCAAGGGTAAACGACACTGACAAAAACGAGGTTTATCGCTCCTTCGGGGTCGATACCGTCTGCCCGACGAATTTGACAGTTGCGGCACTGCTTCCTATGCTTACCGCGAACAGCAGCGATAGCGTGACCGTTACAAATGCCGTCCACAACGGGCACCTCATTTCTGTTACAACAATCGACATTGAAAAGGAACATATTGGCAAAAGGCTTACCGAGATGAGCGAGCTCTTAGAGCGAAACGAGACAATTATTGCAATTGAGCATAATGATAAAACCACACAGATGGCAGCATTTTCAAATCCGGAGCTAAAAAAGGGCGACAAGCTTATTTTGGCGAAGATTTCTAAATAAATATACTAATAGTATACAGGTAAACGGATGAAAGTAACAATTGTCGGGGGCGGTAAAGTCGGGTATTACCTCGTCAGAACGCTTCTTGAACACAAACATCAACCGACGGTAATTGAGGTTAGTAAAAGGGTTTGCGAAAGTCTTGCGAATGAACTGGAGATTCCGGTTGTTTGCGGCGACGCGACGAGGGTTGACACGCTCGAATCTGCTTCGATTGAAGAGTCAAACGCGTTTATCAGCGTTACCGGTCTCGATGAGGTTAATCTTGTCGCTTGTCAGCTTGCGCGGAACAAGTTCGGTATAAAAAAGACAATAGCGAAGTCTAATAACCCCAAAAATGTAGATATTATGCAGCGTCTCGGCATAGACAACGTCATAAATTCTACAGATAGTATAGCAATGTTAATCGAGCGTGAGGTTGACACTTCAAAGATTAAGCAGCTAATAACCTTAAATCAAGGCGAAGTCGCGATTTCCGAGATTGTTTTACCCGAAAACTACGCTTGGGACGGCAAACAGTTAAAAGACTTGCGGAGCAATATTTTATTCAATATAGTATCAATAACCCGCGGGGAAACACTTATGATACCGCGAGGCGAAACAGAACTCAGAAACGGCGACAGACTCCTTGTTATTTCAGAAGCAGATTCGGTGAAATCGTTAAAAAACATTTTGAAGATAAAGAATGATTAGGTAGTATTATGGCGGAAAATAGTGTTAATTCTTCGCATAAATCACCGGCGCAAATCCTTGCCGAGCAGAGCAAAGCTACAAGTAAATCAAAGCCCAAATCGGAAAAAGGAAAAAATCAGAATAAAACCTCCGATAATCTCTCTAAAGAACTTCCTGTTAATAACAAGAAGTTAGTTGCGGCTGAAAATTCTGATAACAAGAAAATAACTGCCGATAGCAAAACTACTAAACGGAATAAAACTACCGATAACAAACGTACTAAAAAACGTCCTGTCAAGGCACAGGACAGGGATACAATATTTTCGCTTGACATTGGGACAAGGACTGTTGTCGGTATCCTTGCGAAGGTTGATGAGAACGGCGTTTTCGAGGTTTTGGCTTCCTGCAGTGTTCCGCATACAGTCCGCGCAATGATGGACGGGCAGATTGAGGACATAAAGCAGGTTGCGAAGATTGTTTTGATGGTGAAAACACGTCTGGAAGAGCTTTCGGGGATAAAACTGACGAAGGTTGCAATAGCTGCGGCGGGGCGTGCGCTTAAAACGGTTCGCACAACTGCTGAATTTTCGATAGATAACCTCGATATTTTATCTGAAGACAACATAAAATCCTTCGAGATCGAGGCTGTAGTTAAGGCTCAGAACGAACTTGACATTGGTGACACGTCGTTTTACTGCGTCGGGCATACCGTCGTTTCATACGAACTTGACGGTTATAAAATCAAGGTTTTGGCGGGGCATAGAGGCAAGCGCGCTTCAATCGACCTCTTAGCGGCTTTTCTCCCCTCCGGGGTTGTCGAGAGCCTTTACGCGGTGACAGATGATTGCGGGCTTGAGGTCATAAGTCTCACGCTTGAACCGATCGCCGCCATGCACGTGATTATCCCGCCCGAAGTTAGGCTCATCAACATCGCGCTCGTGGACATCGGCGCGGGAACTTCCGATATTGCTGTATCAAGAAACGGAAGTATCGTAGCTTACGCAATGGCAACCATCGCCGGAGATGAGATTACAGAAGAGATTATAAGGAAATATCTGGTTAGTTTCGACGTTGCGGAGGAGATGAAATTAAACTCCGGTAAACAGCTAAAATACCGCGACATCCTCGGGTACGAACATACACTCGAATCCCCGGAGTTTTTTGAGAGCATTTTTCCTGCGGCGGGGTATCTTGCAGATACAATTTCGGCAGCGGTTGTCGAAGCTAACGGTAGTCCTCCTGCGGCAGTTTTCCTAATCGGCGGCGGTTCGCAGCTTCCGGGGTTAACCGATATGGTTGCAGAGCGGCTTAATATGCCTTCCGACCGGGTTGCTGTGGGCGGACGGACGAACTACAAGAATATTTC
This sequence comes from Ruminococcus sp., assembly GCA_031262835.1. Lineage (GTDB taxonomy): Bacteria > Bacillota > Clostridia > Oscillospirales > Ruminococcaceae > JAISGY01. Next base: position 22,823 of record JAISGY010000048.1, on the reverse strand, counting down.
ACTCACGAAGATGGCTAAAGGTTCGATAAGTATTGACGGACCTGAGTTCGTAACCCCGATTGGTATTGGGCTTGCGGCGTATACGACGGGTGGTTATGACTTCGCTGTCGTAACACTTAACGGTAAGAAAAAGCGGATTTTTGATACAAAAATACTTACTGTACTCGATCTGCTTATGATTAGCGGTTATAAGTCCACGCAAATTTTAGGCAAAACAGGCCGCAGCCTTAATTTTACACTTAACGGCGAGAAGATGTCACTTGCAGGAAACCCCGGGAAGCCCTCGGAGCTTGAGGTTAACGGTATTCCCGCAAGCATTAACACCACCCTTAAACAGGGCGACGAGGTTCTTTTCACCCCCGCGATAGATGGTATTTCTGCATCGGCAAAGATATATGAAGTAACCGATGGAGTTGACATTGACATTATAACTGTTGACGACGGAACTTATCCGTTCGGAAATATATGCAACGTAAACGGCAAATACGTCATGCCGGACTATTCTATCAAAAATTTTGACAATATAACGATGATTGAAGTGCGGACGCTTTACGACTTAACGGAAACTCTCCCATTTGATACTTATGCTAAAGACTTTTATATCGGCGGAAAAAAGTTGACGTTCGATTATGAACTAAAGGCAGGAGACAAGATTGTTACAACATCTAAGATGCTTCGTCATACTCCTTCACCCGATAAACCGGTTAAGGAAAAGCCCAAAATCGAGAACGAAATTGTGGAAAATGACGAAAGCACAACGGAAGAACGAAATAATTCAGTTAAAATTGCACAAAATTCTTTCGCTTTAGATGCACTAATAGAAGTCGCGAAGTCTGCAATTACTTTAGATATCGACGATGAAATAAAGACGGCAGAAGTCGCATCAAAGCCGGAAATCATACTTATCCCCGACAATATACCGGCGGAGAAGAACATTTCTTCAAAAATCGCTGACGATGAATTTTGGGTAACGCTTAACGGGCGTCATATTGTTCTCCCGCCGAAATCGGATAATTCACCGCATGAATTCGTCGAACTAATGAGCTTCGCAGACCTTGATCTTGATAACCCCCCGCCGTCGAAAAATATGATTATTACCCTTAACGGGAATAACGTAAGTTTCATGGATGTTATCTCTATCGGCGATGAAGCCGTTGTAAAATGGTCTGATAAATAATACTGACTGTATAATTTATCTTTAGGATGGAATGTTATGGACAATACTACAGTTATACTCAGCGCATTAAATAATGTTTCTATACTGCTAATGGGGCTTGACCAGTCCGAGTCGAGATTGATTTTTTGGAATGCCCTGAAAATTCTCGGTTCCTCACTCGGTGCTTCAACTGTATCGGTATGGAAGAATTATACTGCTGACAGTGCACTTTTTGCACACAGGGAGTCGTCTTGGACGACGAATACTCCGCTTTTTAAGATTCCCGAAAGCGATAATCTTAACTTAACTGAACTGAACCCTATCTGGACGCACAGAAATGTTCAGCCGTATGAAATGACATTTTCGGGAACTATGCTTCCCGATGATATTCGGAACTTTTTTTCACCAATTCCGTTCGGTACCCTACATATTATTCCGGTTACCTATAATTCGGAATTTTGGGGTGTTCTTACCTATACCTATGCTTTAGAAGACCATTGCTTTTCCGATGGCGAAAAGAGTATCCTAAATTCTGCCGGTTTGCTTTTCGCCTCCGCGATCGCTCGTAAGGAGATTATTCGCTCGCTTTATGAGGCAAAAGAAGCTGCTCTTGCAAGCATGAAGGCTAAGACGGACTTCCTTTCGCGTATGAGTCATGAAATGCGGACGCCGCTCAATGCTGTTATAGGTATGGCGAAGATTGCAGCTGAAACAAAAGACGTCAACAAGAAGGATGTCTGCTTGGAACGCATTTCGTCGTCATCAACCCAACTTTTAGCAATCGTTAACGACGTTTTAGATATGTCAAAGATCGACTCGAACAAGATGGAGATTGTCCCGGGCGACGTTCAGCTCGACAGACTCATTAAATATGTAGTCGATTTGAATTCTGCTAAAATATTGCAAAAAAACATTTACATTACCGTTAATTGCGAAAAAACCGATCGTTACGTTGTTACGGATGGCATAAGGCTTGCGCAGATTTTATCGAATATTCTTTCAAATGCCGTAAAATTCACACCTGAAAACGGTTTCATAACCGTTGAAGTGAAAATCCATCGGCAGATTTACGGAAATTCTTCGCTAATATGTGAAATAATGGATAACGGGATCGGGATTAAGAAGGACGACATGAGCACCCTCTTTAACGCTTTCGAGCAAGCAGACGGAGGAATAACCCGAAAATTCGGCGGAACCGGGCTTGGACTTACCATCTCGAAGAAACTCGTTGAACTCATGGGCGGGGAAATAACCGTCATAAGCGAAAAGGGTGAGGGTTCTGTCTTCAAAATCGAACTGCCGTTTAGTTGGGGCGAGGTTATAGTACAAAAGCCCGAAAGGCAAAGCATTATTGAGCAGTATAACTGGACCGGAAAGCGTATTTTGCTCGTCGAAGACATAGAAATAAATCGTGAAATTGTACTCGGACTGCTCCACGAAACGGGCGTAACAATTGATTTCGCCGAGAACGGAAAAATCGCGGTAGATAAATATTTAGCCAATCCCGATGCGTATAATATTATACTCATGGACATACAGATGCCTGTGATGGACGGCATTACCGCCGCAAAACGAATCCGAAATTCCGGCTACATTACGGCGGAGCGAATTCCTATCTACGCTATGACCGCGAACGCTTTCCGCGAAGACGAGGAAAAATGTTTCCGTGCCGGAATGAACGGGCATATCCCGAAACCTATTGACGCCGACAAACTCCGCGAAATAATAAACAAAGAACTGATGACATAATGCCGGCGTAAATCTATACTATATAAAAAAGGACTGATAATGGATGAGACTCGATAAATACCTCAAAGTTTCAAGAATCATAAAGCGGCGCACAATCGCAAATGAAGCCTGTGATGCCGGAAAAGTCACCGTTAACGGAAAAATCGCCCGCGCTTCGCTTGAAGTGAAAATAGGCGACAGAATCGAAATTACTATGGGAAACAAACCTTTTGCCTGCCAAGTTACAGCTCTTTCCGAGATTGTAACTAAAGAGACTGCCGGCGATAATTACAGAGTGATCGAGTGATGTAATCGTTTACATGAGGCTGCCCAAAGGCGGAATTCACGGCTTACAATCAGTGAAATTTAAGGCGTAAATACGATTGAAATGCCGATGCCGTGAAAACGTTTTCATCAATACCGAATTGAATTTGAGCAATAAAAAACGTGCAAACTCTACAGTAGATTGCACGTTTTATTATGTTATGATCTTAACCGTTTACCGATTCGGAAAGAGTTTTGCCTGCCTTAAACTTAGCAACCTTCTTAGCGGGAACATTGATCTTCTCTTTTGTTTTAGGGTTAATAGCTGTTGTAGCTTGTTTGTCCCTAACTTCAAAAGTACCGAAACCGATAAGCTGTACACTTTCGCCTGCGATAAGTGCGTCGCTTACTGCACCTGTGAATGCGTTAACTGCTTTTTCTGCATCCTTCTTGGAAAAATTGCCCTTTGCCGCAACGGCAGAAACGAAATCCGCTTTAGTCATTGTGTTTTATACCTCCGATATTTTCTATATATGTTTAAAGGACAACCCATGTCCTCAAAAACCTTTGGAATACTCCGGGAATTATTCGGGAATTTTCAGCCCGAAATCTATTATAAATCTTTCTGTCGCTTCTGTCAATACCTGTTCGGGAAAAATTTTGGCTAAAAAACAAGATTCACAAATATTTAACAAAATTTCGCCCATCTGTTCTTCTTTAATGTCATCTGCATTTACATCTGCAAGCAGTTGCCGCAGATTTTCAAGAACTGCGGTTTTGCTTCGCGAATATCCGGCGCGATAAGCCCGCTTTATAACCTTCTCGGCGCGCATTAACGCAGGGAGAGATTTTGAAACGGCATTAAGTGTATCGACAGCAGTTTTTTGATTCTTCTCGACTTTTTTTATGCTGTCCCAGTTTTTTAGAACATCTTCCGTTGTTTCTGCCGTAACATTGCCGAAAACGTGAGGGTGTCGGGTTATAAGCTTAACACAGGTGTCGTTCGCTACATCATCAAAATCGAAAACGTTTTTATCCGCTTCAATCGATGAATGGAAGACAACTTGTTGTAATACATCGCCGAGTTCCTCGCGTAAAAGCACAGGGTCGTCGGTGTCGATTGCTTCAACCGCTTCGTAACATTCCTCAATAAAGTCATTGCGGATTGATTTGTGCGTTTGTTCCTTGTCCCAAGGGCAGCCGTCGGGAGAGCGAAGAATCTTTACTATCTCTACAAGGTCGCCAATATTATACCGTGATTTAAAGGTAAAATTCATAAAAATAACAGAAATTGATATATTAGGGCGTTAAAATAACAGAATAAACGCTTTCTATATCCATATTATCAAAAAGTAAGGAATTTGTCAAGTAAATTCGGTAAAAAAATTCTAAATTGTATAAAAATTATTTTCGGGAATAAAATAAGCCTATATTTGAATGAAGGTAATTTCATGAGCAGGAAAATTTCACGCGCAAGCGTTATTATGGAAAATCGCGTTCCGATTACTGCCTTCGCCTCTATTGTCGGCAAGGAAGAATCGGAAGGTCCCCTCGGGCGTTATTTTGACGAGGCATCGGAGGATGCGTATTTCGGGCGGGAAACGTGGGAACAGGGTGAGGCGGAGCTCCTTCATAAGACGGTTAAGCTTGCTGTAAAAAAAGCCGGGATAAGCGAAAAAGACCTCGATTATATCGTCGCGGGTGACCTTCTTAACCAATGCGTTAGTTCAACCTACGGGATTAACGGGATCGATGTTCCGTATTTGGGAATTTACAGCGCGTGTTCAACCGTTGCGGAAGGGTTAATGCTCGGTGCAATGCTCACCGACAGCGGGTTGTCTGAAAATCTGCTCGTTTCAACATCATCGCATTTTGCGGCGGCAGAACGGCAATTTCGCTTCCCGCTCCATTACGGCGGCGTAAGAACTCCGACCGCCCAGTGGACCTGTACAGCTTCCGGCGCGTTCATAATCTCGGCTGAAAACAGTACCCTCGACAGCTCAGACGCACCCATTATAAAGGCAGTTACAACCGGCAAGATTGTTGACTACGGGGTTGTTGACGCTTCTAACATGGGAGCGGCGATGGCACCTGCCGCGGCAGATACCATAAAAACATTTTTTTCGGATACAAAGATGAAGCCGACGGATTTTGATGCAATTGTTACGGGAGATCTGGGAAGAATCGGAACAAAACTTCTGCTTGAGCTTCTTGAAGCAAATAATATTGATATTAAGGCTGTGCATCAGGATTGCGGCAGTTTAATCTTTGACGACAGCGTTCAAGACGTTCATGCAGGCGGTTCGGGTGCGGGTTGTTCAGCATCGGTCTTAAGCGCGTATTTCCTCCCGAAAATAAAAAAGGGTGAACTTAAAAATATCCTCTTTTGTGCGACAGGCGCGCTTATGTCAACAACGGTGAGTCAACAGGGGAGCTCAATTCCCTGTATCTGCCATGCTGTGCATATAGCGGCGGTTTAATATAGGTAAAAATTATGATATTTGATTTTATAAAATGTTTTATAGTCGGCGGGCTTTTCTGCGCCATCGGTCAGCTCCTCATATCCTTTACAAAACTCACTCCGGCGCGGATTCTTGTTGCGTTCGTTGTCGCCGGCGTGGTGCTCGGGGCGTTCGGGGTTTACGAACCACTCATTGAGTTTGCCGGGGCGGGCGCGACTGTTCCGCTTACGGGATTCGGCGCGAACTTGGCAAGGGGGATACGCGAGGCGGTTGACGAACGCGGTCTTATAGGCGCATTGACAGGAGGTTTAACAGCCGCATCGGGCGGCATTTCGGCGGCGTTACTGTTCGGGCTTCTTGTTGCGATTATTTTTAAATCGAAGACGAAACAGACGTAAGGAGATGTTATCTTGAATACAAGAAGAAAATGGATGTACGGCATAGGCAATGCCGGGGCGCAGTTTATCTGGACCTTTACGGGGTCGTTTTTGACGCAGTATTACACCGACAGCGTGTTTGTGTCGGCGGCGTTTATCGGGACGATGATGCTTGTCATGCGGCTTGCGGACGGGCTCACAGACATTTTGCAAGGGATCCTCATAGAGAAGACGCACACGAGATTCGGCAAGGCGAGACCTTGGCTTATTATCTCGATAATACCGCTTCTCTTAACGACGGTGCTTGTGTTTAATGTGCCGCAAAGCCTTTCGGGAACGGGAAAGAGCATCTACATCTGCATAACCTATTTCCTTATGGCGACGGTTTTTTATACAATGTTTTCCCTCGGGTATTGGGCGATGCTGCCGCTTGTTGCAAATGACGAGAAGGAGCGGGCGGGGCTTTCCGCCGCGGCGAATATCTGCGGATTTGTTTCGGGAACGCTCATTTCGGTTATAACCGTTCCGATATTAAACGCGCTGGGCGGGTCGGGTTCGCAGACGGCTTGGAGAGTCGTTGCGGTAATTTTCTCACTGTTCGCGCTTGTGCTTTCGGTTGCCTGTGTTGTTTGTACCAAAGAAAGAAAGAAGCAAACGGAAGCTAAACCTAAGCCGATTAAGATTAAAACAAGTGTAAGAGAACTTCTCCGCACAAAATATTTCTATATCGCAGTCGGTTTCGCGGTTTGCACCTCTATGATAGGAGCAATTGTCCTCGGCGCCCCGCTTTACTTCTGCAGAGACGTACTCGGGAACTCGAATTACTACCCCTACCTCGCGCTTGTCTACAGCGTTACAACGGTCGCCGCGCTCTGGGTTGCACCGAAGCTCTACGAAATCGCCGGGAAGCGCAGGGTTATGTATTTGGGGTGCGTTGTCGCGATACTCGGGCGTATTGCCGGGATTTTCAACCCTTATAGCTTAGCCCTAACCCTCGTCGGAACTTTCATAACCGCAATCGGTATGTCGATGTACACCGCCGGGGCGTGGACGCTTGCGTCGGAGATTGTCGATTATCTTGAACCGCGGCTCGGTACACGTATTGAGGGGCTTGCGACGACTGCAACTTCCTTCGGGAATAAAGTCGGAACAGGTTTCGGCGCGGCGGCACTCGGTTGGTCTCTCGCGTACGGCGGCTATGATGCAAGACTCCCCGCACAGGGGGTTGCCGTCCAAAAAGCGGAGATATTCCTGCTATACTTCATGCCGATGATTCTCTGCGCGATAAGTTTCTTCCTTATAAGAGCGTGGAAGATTTCAACAGAAAAGAGACTTCGTCCTATCAAGGCAATAGGTTAAAATTAGTCACAAAACTTTTACAGTTTGAATATAATGTTGCAAAAAATCTTCGGGTATGGTATTATTATATCAACCCGAAGATTTCGACTTTTAGGAGGTTTTAATGAAGAGAATTTTTATTTCGCTCATTGCGATAACTCTAATTGCGCTTACCGGGTGTTCAAGCGGCGGGGGTCCCTCAAACAGCTATGACGGAGCAGTTGCGGAAACAACCATGGCAATGGCTTCCGACGAAATGTACGCAATCGATACCGGTGTAGGCACAGACCTCCCCGACGCAGCGGAATCGGAAAAGATGATTATCCGCAACGCCGACATATCAATTCAAACCCTTAATCTTGATGAAACCTACAGTAAACTCACCGCGAAGCTCTACGAACTGGGCGGGTCAATACATACCGAGAATACCGAAAAGAATGATTTTTCAGCCTACGCGAATGCTGTCTTTAACCTTCCGCCGCAAAACTTAGACGCGTTTTTAGCGTACGCAGAAGAGTGCGGGAAGGTTACGCATAAAAGTATCTCCTCCGAAGATATAACATCGCAGTATATTGACACGGAAATTCGGCTTGAAAATAAGCGTAAGAACCTCGAAAAAATGTATGAATACCTCGACGAAGCGTATAACTCCGAGGACGTTTTAAATATCCAGCGTGAGATTGACCAGATTACCGCCGACATCGAGAGCTACCAAGGACAGCTTAACTACTGGAGCAGAAGCGTTGCAGAATCGAAGGTTAATATTGAAATCCGTCAGCTTCAGGACCCGGACGAGATTGAGATTGAAGACGTTGAATTTTCAACATTATCCGCCGAAAACATGGGTAAGATAATGTCAAATGGTATTAAAAAATGCGCCGACGTTATTTTAACACTGTTACAGTGGCTCATTATCATTATAGTTACGCTGCTGCCGCTTATTGGCGTAGCCGCAGTGGTTATTGCAATAGTGTTCCTTCGCAGAAAACTTCTTGACAAAAAGCACCCCGAGCGTGTCGAGGCGCGTAAACTTGCGAAAGAGCGGATAAACAAGGCGAGAAATTACCAACCGAATTCGACAAATGGGGCGGATTCAGGCTATAAAAAGCCTCCGCAATAATACTAAAAATCGTACCTGTGAAAACGGGTACGATTTTAGTTTTAGTCCGCGAATTTTTCAAGCAGTGAAGGGAGCGGAAGCGCGATTAATAAAATCACAAGCCCGGTTAAGTTAGCGGCGTCAAGATTTACCGTCTCATACGGGAAAAGCGAGGGGAGCGAGCCTATTACAAAACCCCCGATAACGCAGTACGTGACTTTGCGCTTATTTGCAAGAAGCCACGCTATCGGCTTCGCGGAGATGAATATTCCGGCAAGGCAGAATGTGACGAAGATAAGTAGCGTCGGAATGTTATCAAACGGGTGCGCAATCGCATCTGTTAACATATAGTAAATCCCGAGGACGAGCATCATTGCCGAGCCCGAAAGCCCGGGAAGAACCATTGCGGCGGCGGTTATAATCCCTCCTGCGGCAAGCTTTATGATATTGACAGCGGTAAGGCTCACCGTCTCGTTGCTGCCCTCCGATTTAAGCTGATACAGCCACAGCAGTATTATCACCGCCGCACCGACTAAAAACGGAATTATATCGAGGGGGCGAAGTTTCTCCGTCTTCGTACCCTCTTTGTAAAAAATAGGAATACTGCCGACAACTATCCCGAAGAAGAACATCTTCGTCTGTATGGGGAAATGTATGTCAAGAAAGTTGCTGATTAGAACTGCTGCGATAACGATTCCGATAACCATTCCTCCGACAACCGGCAGAAGAAGCGGCATATTCTTTATAAGCTTTTTGATATTTAACGTGACGGCGTTAAGAAGGTCGTCGTAGATTTTAAGTACAATTGCGATTGTGCCGCCGCCGACGCTGACCCATGTTGCGATGCCCATTAAAATGCCGATTACAAAACGCTTTAATATTAACATAATTCACCTTGAAATTTTCAAATTCCTTCCGTCAAATAATTATATCATATATCACAACATTTTTCAATCTTTTTCGTCAAATATTATTGACATTACCTCAAACACATGATATAATATAATATGGCAATTTGTGTTGATTATATAATTCGCGGGGGGACAGCTACCGATGTATTGTCCGAAATGCAACTCTGAAATAACTGAAGATACTGATTTTTGTGTAATCTGCGGCGCGAAGCTTGCGGATTTTGACGATACTGAAAGCCGTATCGACAGCACTGCAAAAAACAGCCGCCAGACACGGCAGGAGCGGCGCAAAGCCTTAAGGAAAAAAATAGCATCTCGCATAAAGCTTGCGGGGGGGATTCTTGCCGTAATTGCTGTCGTTTTAGTTGCTGTTTTCATAATATCATCGCTTAAGCGTTCCGAGGGTGAGCGGATATTTTCAAATGTCCCGCTCGGGCGGAATGTTGAAATTGCGGATAAGGACACCGGCGTTTCGTTCGAGGTTTATTCGGACTACGATATTTTAGCGGATATTAACGCATACAGCTATGTTTGTGAGTCTGACACATCCGTTACGGTCGAGGGTATTGCTCTCCCGGAATGGGCGGTGCTTCTTACGAAAAATGCCCAGAATAATATAAGCAAAGTCGCGTATTACGAATTCGCCGCTCTCGATTCGTCGTGGAAAGGCTCGAAACGCAGCGAGCAGATAGCGATGACCGATATAACCTACGGGCAGAAGCTCGAAGACGTTAAAAAGATGCTTAAAATGTCGCCCTACGCGATGGTTGCGACGCTTGATAACAACACCACCGAGTGCATCTTCCGCTACAACGCCCCCGACGAATTCGGCAACAGCAAAGTCTATAACCTCAGCATATTTATCGACGACGCCGACGACACCGTTAAGGACGTCTACGAAACAGAACTCGACTACATCGCCTTCTTCCTTTCGGCTAATTAGTTCGGTGATTATTCATGCGTAAATATTTCAAGGATTACATAAACTATATTGCGGCGATAGTTAAGGCGGCAGAAGCCGGGAAACCTTCCGAACCTCTCGATGAGAAGTTTTTTGCGCGGCTTGAAACAATGCTTTCGCGGATGAAACACGAACGGATATGTCATCTTTTGGTAACTGTTCTCTTCGCGATACTTACGGTTATGTCGCTCGGGATATTGATGGAAACCCCGGGACCCCAGTCCGCACTTCTTTTCATGCTCTTTTTAATCCTTGTTGTGCCGTATACTAATCACTATTATTTCTTAGAAAACGGCGTGCAAAAATTATATAAATTATGGGATAGGCTTAAGGATTTAAGCAATTCGTAAACTTATTAGGTGGGAAATCGTTATGGTACAGACGGAAAATATCATTCGCGAAATGGTTAGGGAAGGCAAAATTTACATAGAATTTCAACCGATATATTCGCTCAATACAAAGAAAGTTATCGGTATCGAGGCACTTGCAAGGGCGGGGGACGCAACAAACGTAATTATGCCGAACGAGCTGTTTTCGTGTTATGAGAACCCTTCGGAGCAGGTTGAAATCTTCGGCATCTGTCTTACAAAAGCTCTCGAAAGTTTTAGGTATCAACAACAGTCGGAGAGCCTTTACATCAACATTGACACCGCTCTTTTAACCCCAGACAGGCGTTACGCCACCGAGCTTGTAAAGCAGACCGCACAGTTCGGTATCGCCGCCGAAAATATCGTTCTCGAACTCGCAACAACCCGAATCCGCGACAACTACAGCGTAATGCTTTTTGTGGATTATTGCCGCAAGAACGGCTTTCTGATTGCAACAGACAACATCGACGGTTCCGCCGGTTCGATTTCCGCAATCGCAATGATTAACCCCGATATAATCAAGATTGACCGAACCGTTATCTCCGGGATCGACCGTGATGAAGACAAGAAAAACGCCTTCAAAGCTGTTATGGCGGCGGCGGGGAAAATCGGCGCACTTACGATAGCTGTCGGAACGGAAACGGTTGAAGAGGTTATTGAGTGTATACTCCTCGGCGCGGACTATTTTCAGGGCTTTTATTTTTCAAAACCGGATAAGATTAACCGCATCTTTTCAAACGAGGTGCGCGTAAAGCTCGAAGAAGCGGCGCACCGGCTTAATGTTAACATAAAAAATAACCCGACAGCAGAGAGTGTGCGGATCGAAACCTACAAACGTATTATCTATGACCTTGTTTCAACCCTCACGGGTATTCCCGAAGAAAACTATGAGGATACCTTGCGTTCATACCTTATAAGTCATGACGAGCTTGAATGTGCCTTTATGATGGACCAAAACGGCTTTCAGATTACCTCAACCGTTATGGGGAAGGGCGTGGAGAGCCTTCCCGGATTTGTCCCCGGGCTCTTGGGGGAAAACCACGGCATAAAGAACTATTTTTACGCCGTACGCGAGAGGATTGAAGACCCTTTCATCTCGGGTTGGTATACAAGCGCGGCGACCGGTAAACGCTGCAAGACAATTTCCTCAAAGTTCTACGACCACGCCGGGAGAATGATTGTTGTGTCGGTTGACCTTAAAAAGTTTTAGATATTGCCTTTAATCTTGTCGAGCGTGTTCTTTTCGAGGCGGGAGACTTGGGCTTGTGATATTCCGATTTCGTTTGCGACTTCTACCTGTGTTTTCCCGAGGAAAAAGCGAAGATACAAAATGTTCTTTTCGCGTTCGGAAAGATCGCCGATTGCCTCTTTCAGCAGAATTTCGTCAAGCCAGTTGTTGTCGTCGTTCTTGTCGCCGACTTGGTCCATAACATAGAGGGTGTCGCCCGCGTCGGAATATACCGGCTCATAAAGGGAAACAGGTTCGGTAACACTTTCAAGTGCAATTACAACCGCGCTTTCCGGCGAATCAATCATCTTCGCAATCTGTTTTATCGACGGTTCTTTTTGGTTTTTACTCTGTAAAATCTCCTTCGCCTGCATAGCCCGATAGGCAAGATCCCGCAGGGAGCGGCTTACGCGGATTGGGTTGTTGTCCCGCATATATCGGCGAACCTCCCCCGCAATCATAGGCACGGCGTAGGTCGAAAACCGCACGTCAAGATCGGTGTTGAAATTGTCAATCGATTTCATAAGCCCTATACAGCCTACCTGAAAGAGGTCGTCGGCATTTTCTCCTCGACCCATGAATTTTTGTATCACCGACAAAACGAGCCGCAGATTCCCAGAAATAAGGAGATCGCGGGCGTGTCTGTCGCCGTTTTTATAGCGGTGAAGGAGCGAAGTCTTCTCTTCTTCGGATAAAACCTTAAGCTTTGATGTATCAACACCGCTAATATCAACCTTGTTGTAATGCATACTTTACCCCTGATAACTTTCCTATGTTTTAATGCGTTGGGGATTATGTATGCCAAACTTTAGTATAATTATTGACAGATGTAGTTTTGAATATTCAGTATATAAATTTGTAAAATATGGTATAATAGACTGCGAAGGTGAGAACTATGCCGGTGATAGTAGACGAAAAAAAAGAAATCCGAAAGGGTTATAACTTTTCCGGGATAACTTTTCTGCTGTTTTTAGTTTGCTACTTTTACCTTGCAGGACCGATTACAAGGGCTTTAGCGGGGCTTTTTACCACCGAGGGCAGTTCCGACTACAGCGCATTTTTATCAATCGGCTCAACTGTTTTTATAATAATTACCGAAACTCTTGCAATAATCGTCGGGAGCAAGTTAACCGGCATTAAACTCCGTTCCCTCTTTAATATCGGCGGTTTTACCGGGAAAACGATTGCAAAATCATACTTCGCCGCGCAGGGTTTGGGCTACATTGCGTCGTTTATCATCAACTTAATATTAGTAATTTTCACACTTTTCGGCGGTTTATCCATGGAGGAATTTACGCCGAATCTCATCGAGCGAATGAACGAGAGCGGGCTTGTCCCGGCTGTTACGGCGTTTTATGCGATAATTTTCGCGCCGTTTCTTGAGGAACTACTTTTCAGGGGAATAGTCTTAGGCTCGCTCTCCCGCTATAACCGCACCTTCGCGATAATCGTTTCGGCAATTGCTTTCGGCTTTACCCACGGAAATATCCAGCAAGCCTGCTATTCGACGATTGCGGGGATAGTTTTCGCGGCTGTTGACCTTCGTTATAACTCAATAATTCCGTCGATGATTGTTCATTCGTTTGTCAACATCTTCGGCATGGTTGCGAGCCTTTTTATGAAAGAAACCGGTTACAGCGAAGCCGCCGAAAAGATGCTTTCGATGAAAGATCCCTTTGAAATGATGAAGCTTATTACACCCGAAATGATTACAACGATGCTTATTGCTTTTGCGGTAATTGCCGCAATTACGATAACCGCGGTTGTTATTGTAATCCGCGGGAGAAAACGCTTGCGCGAGTTTTTTACCCCGGTTACCGCGTGGAATAAGGCGCGGAGTTTACCGATTTTGTTAACATCAATTCCGTGGATTTTGTGCTTCGGAATCCTCATTTACGATGTTTTTATCAGCCCGTTTATTTAGGAGAATTAATGGAACGAGTTATTTTAGTGTGTGCAGACAACGGCGAATATGACGCGGACAGTTCGCTTAAGGAGCTTGAGGAGCTTGCGAAGACGGCGGGCGCGGAGACGGTAGGGAAGGTTGTCCAGAAGCGGGATTCCCTCGATAACGCAACCTATATCGGTTCCGGGCGGCTTGAACAGCTCCGTGAAGAAGCCGACGCGCTTGAAGCAGATTTTGTAATCTTTGACACCGACCTTTCCGCCGTACAGATGAAGAATATCGAAAAGGTCCTGCCTTGCAAAATCATCGACAGAACGACTTTAATTTTAGATATTTTCGCGGCGAACGCCCGCACAGCGGAGGGCAGACTTCAAGTTGAGCTTGCCCAATATAAATATATGCTCCCGAGACTTCACGGCAAGGGGGCTGAAATGTCGCGCTTGGGCGGTTCGTCAAGCGGCGGACTTCGCGCAAGAGGCGCGGGCGAGACTAAACTTGAAACGGACAAGAGGCATATAAGACGGCGGATTGAAGCCCTTGAAACCGAGCTTGAAGAGCTTAAAAAGCGCAGGGACAGGCATCGGGCAAGGCGAAAGAAGGACAATATCCTGACCGCCGCAATTGTCGGTTACACAAACGTCGGAAAATCCACGCTTATGAACACCCTCTCTGCTGCCGGGGTGCTTGTCGAAAATAAACTTTTCGCAACGCTTGACACAACATCGCGGGCAATAAAGCTCCCGGACGGTCGAAGCGTAACGATAATCGACACGGTAGGGCTTCTCCGCCGCCTTCCGCATAACCTTGTGGAAGCGTTTAAGAGCACGCTTGAAGAAGCCGCAAGCGCCGATTTGATAATTAACCTAATTGACCTTTCAAACCCTGAGGGGTATGAGCAATCCGAAGTAACCGCAAAGCTTTTGTCGGAACTCGGCTGCGGCGAAATACCTCGGATTGATGTGCTTAATAAGTGCGATAAGGTTGACGTTTCGGGGATAAAAACCGATGGGAAGACGGCACTCATTTCCGCGAAAATGGGGCTTGGAATAGACAACCTGCTTTCGACGATAGCCGATAACTTACCCGTTACCGGGGCAAGGCTTAACCTTGAAATTCCCTACACCGAAACAGGTTTATTAAACCAAATCCGCGAAAGCGGAACTGTTTATTCCGAGGACTACGCGGAAAGCGGAACAGTTATCGACGCATTTGTCGATATAAGACTTCTTTCAAGGGTTAAAATTTATTCAATATAAGCTTCCTTTTTAATCCCGAACAGCATCCTAAGAAGATTTGATAAAAATTTCGGACTCTTTATAACAACGATTTTCATATAAATTTACCTCCAAAAATAGCTTCCGTATATTATATTATCGGATTTAAAATGTGTGCAAATTGACGTGATTTTTTTCCGTAAATCTAAAATTTGCCGAAAGAATTTATGAAAAACAAGGGATTGGCGATTGCGGCGGTTATCGGTATCGCCGCCTGCTACATATTAGTGTTCAATTTCATTAATACAACATCTGCAAAAACTTTGCCGGCAGTTAATACCGCTTACTATGGGGAAGAATTTATAGAAGCCGGCGGAAACGTCGAAACACAAACAGAAAACACTGAAATCGCGTACGAAACCGCGACAGAACCGCACACTGAAACCGAGTACGAAACCACTACGGAATCGCACACCGAAACCGCGTCCGAACTTATTAATCTCAACACCGCGACACTCGAGGAACTCATTACCCTTGACGGAATAGGCGAAGTTATCGCCGAAAGGATAATTGAATATCGCGAGACGTATGGCTTTAAATCGGTTGAAGAACTTAAAAATGTTAAGGGTATAGGAGACGTAAAATACGCGAAAATCGTGTCTTATGTTACAGTATAAATGAAGATTTTAGGTATTGAAACATCCTGCGACGAGACGGCGGCGGCTGTTGTCGAAGACGGAAAGCGTATTTGTTCAAATGTAATATTGTCGCAGGCGGAAACTCACGGGAAATTCGGCGGAGTTGTCCCCGAAATTGCCTCTCGTATGCACGCGGAGGGAATCTATGATGTGACCGCAAAAGCTCTGTCGGACGCAAAAGTAACCCTTTCCGAGATTGACGCCGTAGCGGTAACGTTCGCGCCCGGGCTTGTCGGCGCGCTCCTTGTCGGGGTGAGCTTTGCGAAGTCGCTTGCGTTCACGGCGAGGAAGCCTCTTATCCCCGTGCACCACATAGCCGGGCATATCGCGGCGAATTACCTTTCAAGCGGCATTGCACCGCCATACCTTGCGCTTGTTGTGAGCGGAGGGCATACGAATCTTGTGAGGGTGAAGGACTACACGGAGTTTGAGGTTATCGGGCGTACTGTCGATGATGCGGCGGGCGAGGCTTTCGATAAGGCGGCGAGGGTGCTCAGCTTCCCATATCCGGGCGGCGTGTATATCGACGAGGCGGCGAAAAGCGGCAACCCGAAGGCATACCGCCTCCCGAAGCCTCAGGTTGAAGGCTTCAATTTCTCCTTTTCGGGGCTTAAAACTGCGGTAGTTAACGCTTCCCATACCGCTTCGATGAAGGGCGAAAAAGTCTGTGCAGAAGACCTTGCCGCGTCATTTCAGAGCAAGGTTTGCGAGATTTTGACCGAGAAAACGGAGCTCGCTGCGAAGGAATTTTCCTACACGAAAGTCAGTCTTTGCGGCGGTGTAGCGGCAAATAGTGGGATACGCTCTGCGCTTAGAAAAATGTGTGGCGAAAACGGATTTGAGCTTTATATACCTCCGGTGAGTCTTTGCGGGGACAACGCTGCAATGATTGCCGCGCAAGGTTATTACGAATTTTTGAGCGGAAATACTGCTGATGAATATTTAAACGCAGTTGCAACCCTTCCCCTTACAAAAAAAGCGAGGTAAACAGATGAAAAAGTTTATCAGCACTACCTTGGTTATATTCCTCTGCATGGTTATGTTAAGCTGTACCGAAAAAACACCGATTACGGATATATCCGCAATAAGTGTTTCGACAACAACGAAAGCCGTATCCTTAAGCAGTGTATCTGTGACAAAAGCCGATACACCGGAATCGGATATATTAACCGTCAGTGTTAACAGCCCGAACAGTTGGGAAGAGGGCGGAAACCCCATTTCGCAGTTTGAAGTTACCATACATAACAACAGCAAAAACACGGTAAACGGATGGGAAGTTACACTAAAAATGGGGACAAAAGCTGTTCTCAAGGACAACTGGAACGCGAAAATAGCAATCAAAAACGGTGTCTTATCGGCAGATCCGATGGACTATAATTTGACAATTGAACCGGGCATGAATGTTTCCTTCGGGATGATAATAACGAATCCCGGCGAGATAAAAGAAAAATCTGCGAAGGCAAATAAAACGTCAACCGGTAGTTCAAACAGCAGCGGCAACTCCGGTAATAGCGGCAACGATGGCAACACCGACAACTCCGCTGCCGCCACTCCGCCTCCCGCACCCGCCCTTAATCTTGACGTTCCGCCTCCGACAACCGACGACTGGCTCTTTACGAAGGGGAACAAAATCGTCGATAAGGACGGGAATGAAGTCTGGCTGACGGGGGTGAACTGGTTCGGTTACAACACCGGGACGAACACCTTCGACGGGCTTTGGTCGGCGGACCTCAACAGCAGCATTGCGTCTATTGCCGACCACGGTTTTAACCTTCTTCGTATTCCGTTTTCCGTCGAGCTCATAAAAGATTGGTCTGAAGGCGAATACCCGCAGGCGAACTTCAATCAAGCAACAAACAGCTACCTTGTCGGAATGAACAGTCTTGAGATATTCGATTACGTTGTGTCACAATGTAGAGCGAACGGTATGAAAATCATGATTGACATTCATTCCGCCGCAACCGACAGCATGGGGCATATGGATGCAGATTGGCTTTCCGCGAATATTACCGAGAAGGATTTTTTAAGCGCGCTTGCTTGGATGGCGAACCGCTACAAGAACGACGACACGATTATCGCGTATGACCTCAAAAACGAACCCCACGGTAAGGCAAACGAAAACCCCCGCGTTAAGTGGGACGATTCATCCGATGCCGATAACTGGAGATATGTTGCAGAAAAAGCCGCCCTTGCGGTTCTTAAAAAAAACCCGAACGTCCTCATAATGGTTGAGGGGATTGAAATTTATCCCAAAAACATCAAAAAGAACGGCGATTTTTCTTCAACTAATTCGAGCGACTATTATGGCGCGTGGTGGGGCGGGAACCTTCGCGGTGTTGCCGATAACCCGGTTGATTTGGGTAAATATAACAACAAGCTTGTCTACTCCCCGCACGATTATGGACCGTCGGTCTATGCTCAGACGTGGTTTCAGGGCGATTACACCTATAAAAGCGTGATGGACGATTACTGGTACGACAGTTGGTTTTACATTCACAAGGAAAACATTGCACCGCTCCTTATCGGCGAGTGGGGAGGTTTCATGACTGAACCGAACCTTAAGTGGATGACTTTAATGCGCCGTCTCATTAAAGAGAACCGCATACACCACACATTTTGGTGCTTTAACGCAAATTCAGGCGACACCGGCGGACTTGTCAGCCACGATTTTACAACTTGGGACGATGAAAAGTATAATTTTGTTAAGGAAGTCTTATGGCAAAAAGACGGGAAATTTGTCGGGCTTGACCGAAAAATTCCTCTCGGAAAAAACGGGATAACCCTAACTGACGCCGTTTCGTAATAATTCTTAACCCGCGTGTTCTTGAAAAAAACATTTAAATATAGTATAATATATCGGTGATTTTAATTAACAGGAGTTTTAAATAATGGAAAAAAACATAGGATTTCATCTCCCGGGGATATTACGCCCCTACAAAATGATAATGGGACTTATTTACTTTACCGAAAATAATCCTGAATATTTCCGAGACGGAGCTTATATCGCCTCGGTTTACGGAACGTTTCCGACAAGCGTCTGGAACGGCGGACGGTTTATTCAAGGGCTTACGGACGAAAAAACCGTTCGTGTAAGCGTTGAAAACATTAATGAAAAAGGAATTCCTGTTCGTTTTACTTTCACGAACCCGGTAGTTACCGAAGAGGAACTTTCCGACAGATTTTGTAACAGAACCCTTGAAATAGCAAATAATGGCATGAACGAAGTTATTGTTAACTCGCCGCTCCTTGAAAAATACATTCGTGAAAAATACCCGAAGTATAAAATAACCTCGTCAACCTGCAAACAAATTGAGAACGCAGTCGACCTCAATGCCGAGCTACAGAAGGATTATAACCTCGTTGTCCTTGATTACAACTGGAATCACGACATCAATTTTCTTTCGAGCATAAAAGAGAAGGAAAGATGCGAGCTTCTTGTTAACGCGTGCTGCATACCGCATTGTCCGAATCGCGGCGAGCATTACCGCAGAATCGGCGAGGAGCAAAATCGCTATTGGACGGAGCAAAAACAGAGTCGCGGCAAACTCCCTGTCGTAGAGGATATTTCATGCCCTTACATGAATAACTCAATCTACGACACCGTCGATTATGAAACGCGAATCCTCCCGAACGCGCTCTATGACACATACGTACCGATGGGTTTCAAGCATTTTAAGATTGAAGGACGAACAACCCCGACAACCGACAACATTGACGCAATCGTACAGTATATGGCAAAGCCCGAATTCGTGGATATTTTCCGCCTGAAACTATTGCGTTACGTTTTCGGTGAGTTTTAATAATTAATTTTTTGTTAATTTAACATAAAACTATTGACATTTACACTTCAATACTTTATAATAGTATAGTCAAGGTTGTCGTTTATGACGGCAACATTCGCGCCGCTAGCTCAGCGGATAGAGTAACCGGCTACGAACCGGTAGGTCATGGGTTCAAATCCCTTGCGGCGTGGTTAGCAGTTGTGGTGTATGCCGCAACTGCATTATTATTTTTCGGTGGTCTTATGGATAATATACTCGTTACAGAAAATCTATCCAAAATACACAAATCGAAAACAATTATTGACGGCGTTAATTTAACGGTCAATCGCGGGAAAACTTACGCTCTTGTCGGAGAAAAAGTCGCAGGTAAAACGACGTTAATTCGTCTTCTTGCGGGGATAATATTGCCAACAAGCGGTAAAGTTAACAAAAATCCCGAAATTAAAACGTCCTTTATTATAGAACGCGCCGCAATCTTCCCGGAAAAATCTGTCTATGACAATATGGCAATAGGGTGTATTTTACATAATACACCTTTTTCGCATATTGAACCGACTCTTGAAAAAACCGGTCTGTCCGAAATGGGCAAAAAGCGAGCCGGAAAGCTTTCGGTGGAACACACCGAATGCCTCGGTTTAGCACTTTCGCTTCTCTCCACACCGGATTTTCTCGTTATAGACGAGGCAAGCGATAAGATGCTCGGTCTGTTAGAAAATCTCAATACCGGCGCAACAATTTTAACTACTTATGATAAGCTGTCCGATAACAGAGCCGATGAATATTTCTTCCTTCATGGCGGCAAAATTGTCGGACAGGCAACTAAAGCTTCGCTCGATAAAAGCGTACGAAAAGCCGTAAAAATGTCCGTTTCAAGCCCGGACGCTGCCCTTTCAATTCTTCGCGTAAAGCTAAACATGGACGCCGACGTTGAGAACGGCTACCTTGTAGTTCCCGATAAGAATTTAGAGCAAATAAAGCAGGTCCTTAACGAAAACGCCGTACGAATTTACAAATCGGAACATTTTTTCGGCACCTACGAAGAGTATTTTAAGAGCGTAATCGGGGGTGAAGAAAATGGCTGATAATGGCATGAAAACGTTATCACGATACTTCTTAAGGATACTTTTCGGGTCGAAACTTTTTTACGGACTGCTCATTTATCTAATTTTGGTGTTGCTTGTTGTATTTTTGCCGAATAGAGTTGAGGGAATTAATCTGTCGGAAGGGGAACTTATTAATAGCATTAACACTTCCTACATTTTTGGGTTACTGCCTTGCACTTTAATAATCTGTTCGGTTTTTGCGGGCGGTTTGTTCAGGAATAAAGCACTTGAAACTTGCATTTTTTCAGGGTTTCCGCGTAAATCAATCTGGTTAGCAATGAATTTTACTTGTGTTATCGGAGTGGCAATAATATTGCTTGTATATTATTCCATAACCATAATAATCAACATTCCGCAAGGCTTGGACATAGACCCGCTGCGGTTGCTCTTAGCCTGTGTAATCGTTTACACAACCGGTAGCTTCTGTACATTAATAACGTTAATCACAAAATCCCCAATAAAGAGTCTAATCGTCTCCTTTGTAACGATAAATGTTACCGGTTTCTTCGCCTTGCTTTCGGTGAACATTTTCAAAAACGGCTATCTTGCGAATTATTTTACCGTAATGGCGTTCGCTAATGCCTTAGCTGCGAAGGATTTCATAGAAAATTACGCAGTTACCTTCTTGATATATTTATTATTCGGAATATTGTTTTTGCTTCTCGGTGTTAAATATTTTATGGAATGTGATATTTGGAAATAATCAGTTTCGTGTAAACTAAAAAGGGAACCTTGGTTAATCTTGGTTCCCTCTTATTCTATCTCTGTATTGCTTTGCCGCCTGCTCGGTTTTGTTATCTCCGAAACTATAATAAACCTTGTCCTTGAGCGGGTCGGGGAGGTATTGCTGTGGGGTGAAGTGGTTAGGATAGTCGTGAGGATATTTGTAACCGCCCCCGTGCCCGAGTTTTGCGGCACCGCCGTAATGCGAATCGCGAAGGTTTGCCGGAATACCGCCGGAAAATCCGTTTTCAATATCAGCCGACGCCGCGTCAATTGCCAATATACCGCTGTTTGATTTCGGCGCGGTACAAAGCAGAATGATCGCTTCCGCAAGCGGAATTCTTGCTTCGGGCAATCCCAATTCTTTCGCCGATTCAACACAGGCGCGAACGATAGAAATTGCTGCCGGGTAGGCGAGCCCGATGTCTTCACAGGCAATTACCATAAGCCGTCTGCAAAGCGACAGCATATCCCCCGCGGCGAAGAGCCTTGCGGCATAGTGCAGAGCAGCATTTTCGTCAGACCCCCGAATGGATTTTTGTAACGCCGAGAGAATGTCATAATGTTCGTCACCGTCTCTGTCATAGCGCATATTGCTCCGCTGGGTTAAGAGCTTTGCGGTCTCGAGTGTTACCAGATAAGGGCTTTTATCTGTAAAATCGTCTTTTCCTGTATTAACATCATCTTGTGAAAACGATTTCACAGGTTCTTCTGCGACAGAAACGCCTCCGTCTTCTTTTGAAGTGGGTTCAGCAGATAATACACAAAGTTCCGCGCAGTTTATGCTTTTTCGTACGTCCCCTCCGCAGCCAGCCGCGATGTAATCGATTACACCATCTTCAATTTCAAGCGTTCGTGAGTTATATTCTCCGGCGATTCTAAAAGCTCGTTCTATCGCGGGCTTTAATTCATTCGGTGAAACCGGCTTGAATTCAAAAATTGTGGAACGGCTGATAATCGCTCCGTACACGTAAAAATAAGGGTTTTCGGTGGTAGAAGCAATTAAGGTAATCTGTCCGTTTTCAATGAACTCGAGAAGCGATTGCTGTTGCTTTTTGTTTAGATATTGAATTTCATCAAGGTAAACTAAAACACTTCCGAAACTGCCGAGAGTTCCGGATTCGTTTATGATTTCCTTAATATTCGCCGTACCTGCCGATGTTCCGTTGAGTTTCCGAAGCGTCATATTGGAGTTGTCCGAAATAAATCGGGCAAGCGTAGTCTTCCCCACGCCGGAAGGTCCGTAGAAAATCATGTTTGGTATTCGTTTTTGCTCGATAATACGTTTCAGCGGTTTGCCGTCGCCCAAAAGGTGGGTTTGACCGACAAAATCATCCAAAGATTTTGGACGAATAAGGTCGGCAAGCGGAGTGTTATTCATAGAGTGGGAATTTTTCGGTTATATCAGTTACCATTTTACGGATTTTATCGGCTGATTTTTCAAAATTGCTGGCTGCAAGGTAGATACATTCGCCGATTGTTACCATTTCGGCTGTTCCGAGCCC
>JAISGY010000039.1 GCA_031262835.1 Ruminococcus sp. | reverse complement strand
TCTCGCTTATCGCCGCACTTGTACTTATAGTATACGGTATCGTAGGCGATCAGGGTTTCGGAAGGCTCATGAACTTCTACGATTTCGCGTCGGTAATGATTGTTGTCGGCGGTTCTTTTGCGGCGACGATATTCTCATTCCCTTGGTCGGTTGTGTCAAGAGTACCGAAGATGCTTGCGATTGCCTTTAAACCGCCCAAATTTAAGCCTGAAAAGTTTGTTACAGATATGGTCGAATATTGTAAAACGGCGCGTATGAAGGGTATCCTTGCCCTTGAAGAAGCGGCTAACCAATGTACCGACCCGTTCATGAAATCGGCTTTGATGCTTATAGTTGACGCGAACGATTCCGAAAAGGTTCGTTCAATGCTCGACGACGCGATTAATAATATGTGCGACAGGCACGAAGCGAACGCCGCAATCTGGGCGAGAGCCTCGGCTGTTGCCCCCGCGATGGGTATGATCGGTACCCTCGTTGGTCTCGTTAATATGCTTAAGGAGATGGACCCTACCGACCCGGACTCCGCGGCACTCCTCGGTATGAATATGTCCACCGCTCTTATTACGACTTTCTACGGCTGTATCTTAGCGCACTGTTTCTTTACCCCGATCGGTATGCTCGTCCAAGCGAGCCACGCCGACGAAGTCCTTTGTATGTCGATTGTCGAGGAGGGAACGCTCGCGATTATCTCCGGCGCGAACCCGCGTTATGTTGAAGAAAAACTCCGCATGATGCTCCCGACAAACGTTGAAAAGAAAAAGGCGAAAAAAGGCAAAAACGAAGCCGCATAATCCCTTTTTCTGTTCGTACATATTTTTCTGCGGGTAATAATTTATATTTTTGTGTATTTTGTACAAAAAATAAAAATAACTTTGTTGAAAAAATTCATCATTTACATATAGAAAATTCTTTAATTTTATGATATAATGATAAGAACCAATAGTAGAGACTTTTGTAAATGACAAAAATAAGCATTTATATACACAATATTACATTTCGCTCGGGCGGGAGGTGGAAATGAGTGGCGAAACGTCCAAAGAAGGCGGCAGCTGAGGGCGCAAACTGGATGGATACATACGGCGATATGGTAACGCTGATATTAACCTTCTTCGTGCTTCTCTATTCCATGTCTACCATCGACCAGCAAAAGATGCAATATATCGCCGAGGCATTTTCATCGGGAAAAGCCGCCGACACCTTAAACGAAGTTGCCGGACCGACCGACCCGATGTCAAGCCCTACACTTGTTTATGACGACACACTCCCCGATTTACAACAAACCGACGGCGGGCTCACAACATACGTCGAATCCTTTTCAATGTACCTCCAAAGTCTTGAGGAAGGCGGCGACTCCCAAGAAGGTCCTTCCGAGGGACAGCAGTCCTCCGCAGGAGGGCAGTCAACCGAGGGCGTAACCTCCGGCAACCAGTCTAACGCCGGCGGGCAGTCCATCGAGGGCAACACAGAAGGCGACAACATCTCAGGAGGGGGACAGGCGGAAGTCGGCAACTCCGAGGGCGAAAATGAGGCATCGGGGGGCGCGGTTAACGCAGGCTCATCTTCCGGCGCAGGCGACGGCTCAGGCGGTGCTGCGGCGACAGGGACGGCAGGACTCGGGGGAGAAGCGGAAGGCATATCCTCCGGCGGACAGTCAACTTTCGAGGGCTTTTACCAATACATCGAAGCCCAAAAAAGAGCGCAAAACCTCTCCGATACGATGTTCGTCTCGATGAACAACTCCGCGTTAAGTATACGCTTCACCGACAACATGATGTTTGAACCGAACTCCGACGAACTCACCCCCGACGGGGTATATATCCTCTCGATGATTTCCGACGGTGTGCGGATGATTTCCAACCAAATCGGCTCTGTTGACGTTTCCGGGCATACTGCCGACTCCGGCGGTTCGTCCGACGTGAACGAATGGAGACTCTCAAGCGGTCGTGCCGACTCGGTCTTAATCCTCTTCGACGAGCTTGACACGGTAGACCCGAACCTCATGAGTGCGACAGGTTACGGGAAATACCGTCCGATTGCAGACAATTCCACTCCCGAGGGGCGCGCATTAAACCGTCGTGTCGAAATAATTTTCACAAAAGCCAACCTTGATTACTCCGACCCCGCAGTAAGCGAAGATATACTCGCCCTCATGTACGGCGACAGTTTCACATCATACTCAAGCCCGGAAGGCGCACCGACTGTGCAGGAGCGCG
Organism: Ruminococcus sp.; assembly: GCA_031262835.1. Classification (GTDB taxonomy): domain Bacteria; phylum Bacillota; class Clostridia; order Oscillospirales; family Ruminococcaceae; genus JAISGY01. Next base: position 12,670 of record JAISGY010000039.1, on the reverse strand, counting down.
AAGCGGCAGCCGAAAAGGCAAGGGAACGTGCCGAACAGATAGCAGCGCAAACAGCTCCCCCCGACCCGAACAAAAACTACGCCGACAAGGGCGAATACCTAAGCGCAATCACTGCTCCCCCGACAACCGCCCCGCCGGCTCCGTCCTTCGACCCCACCGGGTTGGCTGAATAAGCGGCGACCGGCAGCGCAAGCGGACACCCCCAACAGCGAACTCTGTACTCTCTATTCTGTACTCTGTATTCTCTACTCTGTACTCTGAAAGGTGATGATGTTTTTGGCAGATGCAATGTCACAAAGCCAGATAGACGCGTTGCTGAAAAACCTCTCGTCCGGCGAAGAATCAATAGAGCAGATTGAAAGCGAGTCCAATACCAAGAAGGTAAAAAGCTATAACTTCAAGATGCCGAAGAAGTTCACGAAAGAACAACTTTCGCTTGTCGGCACAATATTTGAAGGCTATGCGCGAGTCCTTTCGAGCTATTTCACCTCACTTTTACGAATCTACTGCAAGGTTGAGATGGCTCAAATTGAGGAAAACAGGTACTTTGAGTTTAACAACGCCCTCCCCGATTACACAATGATAACCGTCGTGAGTCTCGGCATCGACGATGACACAATCGAAGACGGCGGAACACTTATACAGGTAAATAACGCAATTACAATGGCGATGATCGACAGACTTGCGGGCGGTACGGGCGAGACAACGATTCTTGACCGTGATTTTACCGAAATCGAAGTCGGTCTGATGACAAGGGTCCTTGAACAGATGGCAATACTCCTTAAAGAACCCTTCAATAACTACATTGACATAAACCCGAATGTAACAAATATTGAAACAAATTCACGTGCAATGCAGGTCTTGGGTCCCGACGATATTGTTATTCTTATCACATTTGACATAATCATTAACAACACTGAAAACACCGTCTCTGTCGTTATTCCCGGGCTTGTTCTCGAAGCACTGATGGGCAAATTTTCGGATAAATACGCACGCGGCGTAAAAAGGCTTGACCCTAAAAAGGAAAACGAGCGTCAAACTTCGCTGCTCCAGAACATCAAGGACACCGAACTTAAAGTCAGAGCGGTTTTCCGCGAGACAGAACTTGACCTTTACGACGTTTTGACATTATCACCCGGCGATATTATCCCGCTGCAATTGCCGATCGACTCAAATATCGAAGTAAAGATCGGCGGGAACATTTGGTTTGACGGAAAACTCGGTTTACTCGGCAATAATAAAGCCGTTAAGATAGACAATGTTTATAACGATGAATATCTCCGTAACCTCAAGGGCTTTGTTTCTTAACACGGAGAAAAAAGGGGCGAGCGGGAATCTGTAAGAACCTTTCCCGTGAAAAATAACATGAAGCGTAAATTATCTGCCTTTAAGATTAACAGGCGGGCGGAATGGAGAAAAGGTGTATGAGTAAGCTGACCGCGGCAAGCTTCGGCGACATCGAGCGCGATGCTATCGGCGAAATTATGAATATCACCATGGGTTCTGCCGCCACCGCAGTATCCACCATGCTTTCGGCGAAAGTTTGGATTACAACCCCGACCGTATCTGTTATTCAGCGCAACGAACTCGTTTTCCCGGAGCTTGAACCGAGTGTAGTCGTTAAGATTACCTACATTCAAGGGATTTCCGGGCAGAATGTCTTAGTCCTAAAACAATCGGACGTGCAGCTCATCTTAGCCCAGCTTATGGGTTTGCCGCTTGAAGTCACCGACGACTTTCAATTCGACGAGATGAACATCTCTGCCGTCTGTGAAGTTATGAACCAGATGATGGGCGCGTCAGCAACCGCCCTGTCTGAAATAATCGAAACGGCGGTTGACATCTCGACACCGCAGGCTCTGATCCAGCAAGGCGACGCTTCCGCAGAGGAACTGTACGGCTTTGGTGAAGAAGAGGAAGTCTGCATCATCAAGTTCAACCTCTCAATTGACAATGTCATCAACTCCGAATTTATCTCTGTCCTAACCCTTGACCTCGCAAAAGAGATGGCGGACAAGATGATGGGCAACTTCGGCGTAACCGAACCTGAACCCGCACCGGCACCCGCAAGCGGCGGCGCAGGCGGCACATTAAGCCAAGACGCCATCAACGCAATGCTCGGCGGCGGGGGCGGAGCAGGGGCAGCAGGCGGAGCAGGCGGAGCAGGGGGAGCAGGGGGAGCAGGGGCACCACCCCCGATGCAGCAATCCCCTCCGGGACCGGGCGCAGTCCCGCCGGGAATGGGCGCGCCGGGAATGGGTTACCCCGATCCGGCGGCAATGGGTGCAGCACCTCCGGCAATAGGCGGCTATCCGCAATATCCGCAGGGTATACCTCCGCAAGCTGCTATGCCAAGCTACCCGCCGTACGGCTATCCGGCAATGCAGCCTATGCCGAATATACAGCTTGCCCAGCTTCAGGCTTTTGAGAACTACCAAAACCCCACCATCGGGAAACAGCAGAACGATAACCTTAAACTCCTCTTGGATGTTCCCCTAAACGTAACCGTTGAAATAGGTCAGACTTCCAAAAAGGTTAAGGAAATACTCGACTTCACACAGGGAACGATTATTGAACTTGAACGTCAGGCAGGTGCTCCCGTTGATATTATCGTCAACGGCAACCTCGTCGCAAAGGGCGATGTTGTCGTAATTGATGATAACTTTGCGGTGAGAATTACCGAAATCATAAAATCCAAATTCTTGGAATCAATAGGAGGAGATCGTTAACATGGCGAATAAAATCATGCTTGTCGATGATGCCGCTTTTATGCGAATGATGATAAAGGATACCCTTACAAAAAATGGTTACACTGATATCGTCGAGGCACAAGACGGCGAAATAGCTTGCAGTAAATTTGAAGAGGAAAAACCCGATCTCGTTATCATGGACATTACCATGCCTAACAAAACCGGTATCGAAGCCCTCCGCGACATAAAAAAAGCACACGCCGATGCGAAAATCGTTATGTGTTCCGCAATGGGTCAGGAAGCAATGGTTGTCGAAGCAATTAAACTCGGCGCGCTCGACTTTATCGTTAAGCCCTTCAAAGGCGATCGTATTTTACAGACTGTTCAAAAGGTGCTCGGTTAGTTTCCGGGTTAGAGGTTACTTATGCCCGACGTACTTACCATGGTGTTTGCGCTTTTCGGTGTTATTGCCGTTATAGCCTTAATGTTCTGGGCGGCACGCTTTTTCCAAAAAAAATATGGCTATGGTCTCGGACTTGCCGGAAAGAGCATACGTATCGAAGAATCCGTAGCAATGTCACCCGACTCGCGCCTTATTATCGCGAAGGTTGACGGCGTGAGGTATCTTATAGGCACAGGCAACGTAAGGCTCCTGTCCGAGCTCGATGACCTCCCCGAAGAAGAACTCGGCACGGGCGGTACGGGCAGAACGGGCGGCAGGAAAACCATGCCCATCGGCGAAGCGTTCAAGACAGTTTTATCACAGAAACTGAACATTCCAAAAGTTGAGGAAAAGGAAGATGCCGGAGAGAACAGATTTGGCGATTAACGCTGACACAATTAAAAAAGCCAAGCGTTCTATCCGTAAGAATCTGCTGATAATCCTAATCGCACTCCTCTTCTTTATTCCGTCAAGCATAGTTGCCTCACACTCCGTCTCGGCTAATATGCCATCCCCGGTAGTTACCGAAGCACCGGTTACAGATGACCTTTCCGCCCAGACACAGGCAATAGGCGACCCCGACCAACAGGGAGGGCAGGGGGAGACAACTAACCCCGAACAAACCCAAGCCGTAGGCGACCCCGGGCAGGGTGAAGAGGGGACAGGACAGGGTGGAACAGGGGGGACAGGACAGGGAGGTACGGGCGGTTTAGGCGAAACACTCGGCGACAACCCCGAACTGAACGAACTCTTCGACGCCCTAAACATAACCTCCGACACAACCACCATCGACCTCATTATCCTCATAACGATCCTAACAATAGCACCTTCGCTGCTCATCATGCTAACCGGCTTCACGCGAATAATCATTGCTTTTTCACTCCTTCGTAACGCCATGGGTATCGCAATGACTCCGCCGAATCAGGTAATGATCGGGCTCGCGCTGTTTATGACATTCTTTATAATGACTCCGGTTTTTACTCAGATGAACGAAGTCGCATACGTCCCCTATAAAGCGGGCGAAATCTCTTCAACAGAGGCTTTATCAAGAGCAAGCGAACCCTTAAAAACTTGGATGCTCCGCAATACCTCAAACGAGTCGATGGACTTCTTCCTTGCAATGTCGGGTGAATCGGAAATGACTAACCTTAACGAAGAAGAATTCTTGTCACAGGTTAAGTTTTCAACCGTCGTCCCCGCTTTTATCCTCTCCGAAATAAAAATCGGCTTTCAGGTAGGATTCCTCCTTTACGTTCCTTTCCTCATAATAGACATAGTCGTTGCGACGGTCCTCATGTCAATGGGTATGATGATGCTTCCGCCGACAACCGTTTCTATCCCCTTCAAGATACTCCTCTTCGTTCTCGTTGACGGTTGGACTCTGCTCATCGAGTCGCTTGTTACAGGCTTTAATTCCGGTTAGGGTGGTGCTTTTAATTGACACAAGACCTTATTCAACAGCTTTTCAGAGAAGCACTTCTTCTCATAATTCGTATTGCAGGACCGCTTCTGTTAATTTCAATGATAGTCGGGCTCGTCATTGCGGTTTTCCAAGCGGCAACTCAAATTCACGAACAGACGCTGACGTTCGTACCGAAAGCACTCGTTATCGCAATCCTTCTCTTCCTTCTTGCCCCTGCAATAATAACCTCACTCCTCGATTTCTTCAACCAGATTTTCGATATGATGAAACAGGTTTCAATTCAAACAGTTCTATAAATAAGCAATTAAAGGCATAAAATGGAAGGTCTCGCCGGCAGTGCCAAGATAATACTTCTTATATTCATGCGCGTAACGGGCGCAACATCCTTCGCCCCGGTGCTTTCCCGGACAAATGTCCCCGCAATGGTCAGGGCGGGTTTGTCGCTCCTTATAACCTTGATAATTTCATCAGTCATGCCGGCAGGCGTGTTTGATGTTAATATAGATTACCCGACAGGCGTATATTTCTTCATGCTTATCCGCGAAGCGTTAATCGGCATAATCCTCGGCATGATAACGAATTTTTTCTTCATGATGGTGCTTTTCTCGGGCGAAATTATAGATATGCAATCCGGGCTCGGAATGGCAAGGATCTTCGACCCCGCGAGCAATATGCAGATGTCTCTTTACGGCACACTGTATATGATAATGCTCTACTTCATCTATATCGCAACCGATTCCCACCTTACCTATATTCAAATCATCGTCGAATCGCTTGAAATGGTGCCTCTCGGGGACGCGGGTTTCCCGCCCGATATTGCTTCCCACGCGTTCAATGTCTTCTCATATGCGTTCCTCTTAGCGGTTAAGCTTACATTGCCGCTTCTGGTCTCGGAAGTTGCGGCGCAATTCGCCGTCGGTATTTTGATGAAATCCGTTCCGCAGATTCAGATTATGGTACTTAATATAGAAATAAAGGTAGCACTTTCACTCTTCATGATGTTCTTAATAATAACACCGACCGCCGTATTCATGAACCGCTATCTCACAGAATGGATAGAAACCCTGCAAAGCACAGTGGGGTATCTTGTATAATTGAAAGGTTAATGTTTTGGCAAAGGAAGGACCGGGCGGGGAGAGAACCGAAAAGGCTACGAGCCATAAAAGACAGGAAGAGCGCAAAAAAGGGAAGGTAATGAAGAGTCAGGACGTTGTTACGGCGGCGTTCATTGTTATAACCTTCATGATACTTCGCTTTACGGTGCAGTTGATGCTTGTCGAGTCCCAATCGCTCCTTACCGAATGGATCGGGAAAGCCGGGCAGGGATTTTCTGATGACGGAACGATTGACGGATACCAGCCAACATCAATCTTCTTCATGGACCTTATAAGGATTACAACGATAACAGCGGGAATTACGATGGCATCAACCATTCTAATCACCGTAATAATAACAGGGTTACAGACAGGATTTTTATTCACAACAGAACAGATGAAACCGAAATTCGATAAATTCAACCCGATAAAGGGTATGGCAAAATTCTTCAACGCAAACGCTTTTTTTGAGCAATTCAAGTCGCTTATAAAGATGACGATTCTTGTAATAATTTCCTTTATGGAGATTAGAGACAGACTTCCGCAGTTCACCTCGCTTTACGACGCCGATATACGAACCGCTCTGCTCGTATTGGGCGATACTATATTTTCAATAGCCATGCAGATTGCGATTGCTTTTGTGGTTATCGCAGGAATTGACTTCTTTTGGCAGCGGTACCGCTTTGAAGAAGACATGAAGATGTCAAAGCAGGAAGTTAAAGAAGAGTTTAGGAATATGGAAGGCGACCCACAGATTCGCGGCAAGAGGCGCAGTATTCAGCAAAAGATGTCCATGCAGCGCATGATGCAGGCGATACCCGAGGCGGATGTTGTTATAAGAAACCCTACTCATTACGCTATCGCCGTAAAATATGACGACAAGAAGACTTCAGCACCGATAGTTGTGGCAAAAGGCAAGGACAGAGTTGCGCTTCGTATTATTGATATAGCGCGTGACGCGGGGGTAATGCTTATCGAAAATAAGCCGCTTGCCCGCGTACTTTACGACAAGGTAGATATTGACAGAGAAATTCCATCCGAGCTTTATCAGGCGGTCGCCGAAGTTCTTGCGTTCGTCTTTAAGCTCAAAAAAGGAGAACCCGCGGTCTATGCACCCAAAGCGGTTGTGGAGATGTAAGTCCCCCGGCAGAAAGCAAGCTATGATAGTTTTGTCGGCAGGCGGCTGTATGAAATAATGTCCAAGAAGATAATTGATAACAGTGTGACAGTGTTTGTAGTGCTTGCGGTATTTATGATTATAATACCGCTGCCGAGCTTTTTGCTTGACTTCTTTTTCGTCTTTAACATTGCGCTGTCACTGATAATTCTGCTCATAACGATGTACGCGAAGGAAGCGCTTGATTTCGCGGTCTTCCCGTCGCTGCTCCTTATTACCACAATTTTCCGCTTGGCACTTAATATATCTTCGACAAAACTAATCCTCACTGAAAATGGGAACGCCGGGCAGGTTATTAAGGCGTTCGGCGACTTCGTAATGGGCGGGAACGCCGTTGTCGGGTTTGTTGTTTTTGTTCTCATCATGGTTGTACAGCTCCTCGTAATAACAAAGGGCGCGGAGCGTATCGCCGAAGTTACCGCAAGGTTCACCCTCGACGCTATGCCCGGTAAACAGATGGCGATTGACGCCGACCTGAACCAAGGCGTAATAACCGACGAACAGGCGCGTGCGGCGCGTGACAAAATCAGGCGCGAGGCTGACTACTTCGGCGCGATGGACGGTGCGTCAAAATTCGTCAAGGGCGATGCAACCTTCTCGGTAATTGCGGCTCTCGTTAACCTTGTCGGCGGCATAATAATAGGACTTGTCTTCTCCGATATGGAGATCATGGACGTAATCCAAACCTACTCTATCGCAACAGTCGGCGACGGCTTGTGCTCACAGATTCCTTCACTGCTTATCTCAACGGCGATGGGTATGATTGTAACCCGCTCCGCTTCCGATAACAGTATGAATATCGACCTCAAGAACAGTTTCACCTCCCAGCCTATCGCACTCATGCTTGCGGGCGGCGCAATGCTTATCATGGTCTTAATCCCGGGCTTCCCGAAGGTACAGCTTATCGTCTTGGGCGCGGGGCTTATGACCCTCGGGGTAATCCTTAACCGCAACCGCCGCGACGCCGCACTTGCCCTTGCCGGTGTGCCGCAGGAGAAACCGAATGAACGTGCGGAAGGCGTTTCCGAAATCGACTACTACAAGGATATTGACAATGTTTACAAGCTCCTTCCCGTTGAACCGATTGAGATTGAGTTCGGTTACAGCCTCATTCCGCTTGCCGATGAAAGTGCGGGCGGGGTGCTTATTGAGCGGGTTGTAATCTTCCGAAAACAGTTCGCCGAAGAGATGGGCATAGTCTTCCCCTCCGTTCGTATGCGCAACAACGACCACATTAACCCGAACCAATACATAATTAAGATTAAGGGTGAAGTTGTCGCAGAAGCGGAAATTTTAGTTGACCACTACCTCGCAATGGATTCCGGCGGCGTAACCGAAGAAATTGACGGTATCGACACAATCGAACCCGCATTCGGTATCCCCGCAAAATGGATTTCCGAAAAGAACCGCATCCGTGCGGAAATCGCGGGCTATACACTGATTGACCCGACCTCCGTTATAATTACCCACCTCTCCGAAGTAATAAGAACACACTCATTCGAACTTATCTCCCGCCAAGACATCAAAACGCTTATCGACAAGTTACAGGAAACAAATCCCGTACTTGTTAACGATATTGTCCCCGGGGTTGTCTCACCGGCATATTTACAAAAAGTGGTCGGGCTGCTTTTAAAAGAAAGCGTTCCCGTCCGCGACCTTGAAACAATCCTTGAGACCCTTGCTGATAACCCCCACACCATGAAAGACGTTGACATAACAACCGAATACGTCCGTCAAGCCCTAAAGCGCACCATAACCCGAAAGTTCTCCGACGGCGGACAACTTCGCGTAATAACCCTCGATTCCGAGACCGAAAACAAGATAATCGGTGCAATAAAGAAAACGGATCAAGGCTCATACTTAGCCCTCGACCCGCAAACAATCCAAGACATCATGACAAACCTTTCAATCCAGATTGAAAAAGTTCGCGCAATCGTCCCCATGACAATAGTCCTAACCTCCCCGATAGTCCGTATCTACTTCAAAAAGCTAATCGACCAATTCATCCCGGGCGTAACAGTCCTAAGCTTCTCCGAAATCGACAACTCCGTGCAGATTCAAGCGGTTGGCAACATTGCCGTATAACAGAGGCGAGAGTACAGAGTACAGAATACAGAACGAGGGGCAAAGGCGATCATTTAGTACGGAGGGGATTTAAAGCGTAAAGGGGGCGGGCAGATGGCGAAAAATGATACTGACAGAGCGGAGCTAATCATAAAATATAAACAAACCGGCATAGTATCATACCGCAACGATGCCGTTCTCCGCTACATGGACGTTGTAAAATATTACGTCTTCTCACTCCGCAATATGTACGACGGCTTTATCGACCCAGAAGAGATAACCAACGAAGCGGTTGTCGGGCTAATTAACGCAATTGACAATTTCGACATAGACCGCGGCGTTAAATTTGAAACCTACGCTTCCGTCGTCGTTCGCGGCGCAATTATAGACTATATCCGAAAATCCGGTAACATACCGCACAGGCTCGGTTCTTTCTACAAACAGATGCAGAAAGTCTACCAAGAACTCTACACAAAACTCGACCGCGAGCCGACAAACATTGAGATTTCCGAAGCACTCGGTTTGCCGGAAGACACCGTCCGAAAAAACTTAACAAGGATAACAAGCTACCGCACAACCTCCTTAGATGAGTACCTCGGCGAAAAACGTGACGTTGCCGAATCCCGCTCCGAAGAAGGCGTATGGCAGGTCGAAGAAAACGCCGTTCGTTCCGATAAACTAAGACTCTTAACGGAGGCAATAAAACGCCTCCCCGAACGCGACAGGCAGATAGTTACCCTCTACTACTACGAAAAACTAACTCTCGCGAAAATCGGCGAGATTTTAGACCTCACCGAAGCCCGAACCTGTCAAATTCTATCAGCGGCAATCAAAAAGATGAAGACGTACATGGGCGACTTTACTAATTAAGGAGTAAATGATGCTTAGAGGATATTATATAGCCGCAAACGGTCTCTATACCGAACAGCGGATAATCGACACCATCGCCAACAACATGGCGAATATAAACACCGTCGGCTATAAAACCGACACCGCCGTCGATACAACCTTCGGCGAGGCTATGGTGCTTCTTGACGGGCGGCAGTCCGACGGCTATGTCGAATACCGCAGTGTTGACGTTACCGAAACCGATTTGTCGCAAGGCGTTTTCGACGAAACCGGAAGCAACCTTGACATTGCCTTAGACGGTCAGGTATATTTTAACATTCAGGTTCAGCGCGGAGATAATGAAATACTTCTCACAAAAGCCGGGGATTTCAATATAGATGAGGAAGGTTATCTTGCCTTAGGCGACAGCGGCAGGGTAGTTGACGAAAACGGACAGCCGATTCTACTTAACACTTCCTATTTTACCGTAGGTAACAAGGGTTTAATTACAACCGAAGACGGCAGGCAGTTCCAGCTCGGCTTAACCTATATCGAAGACGCGGCGGACGTCGAAAAGGTTCGCGATAATCTTTTTAGACCCTATAACGGGGAAGCCCTCGGTAATATCCCGGAAGACCTCCCGTATCGAGTAAGACAGGGCTATATCGAACGCTCAAACGCAAGCCTTGCGGAGCTTCAAATCTCCGCCCAGTCCCACCAAGGCGTATTCACCGCCTGTGCAACCGCCCTTAAAATCATGCAACAGATAAATTCAATCGCCGTGCAGGACTTTTCAATCAGCTAAGGTTATAATCGCGCAGTTAAGGAGTAAAATATGAATAAAGTTGCGGCAAGGACCGGCGTTTTAACATATCAAGCGAATATGGATGTTATCGCGAACAACATGGCGAACGTTAACACCAACGGTTTCAAGCCTTTCCGCGCCTCCCTCGCCGACCTTATATATACTACCCGTGATTACCAAAATGAGGATACAAACTACGGTCACGGCGTAAGGGTGCAAAAAAACGACTTCATGTATGAACAGGGCGCAAGGCACGATACCGGGCTTGCTCTTGACTTTTACGCGGGGGACGATGCGTTCTTCTCGGTTGAAGATGTTAACGGCGACAGATTCTATACTAAGGCGGGAGCATTTCAGATTTCGCAGACGACCGCGCCTGTTTATGACGAGGAAGGCAACCTTACCGCAGCCCCCGTTTGGGAGCTTGTCGACCCGCAAAACGGTTTTGTCCTTAACGCGGAGGGCGGACATATAACGATTCCGTTTTTAACGAACCCCGAAGGGCAGTTAACCTCCGATATTGACTACAACGCGCTTGAAGACATGATCGGGCTGTTCACATTCGATAACCCGTACGGTATACGGGCTGTCGGCGACAACTACTTTGCGGTAACCGAGAGTTCGGGCGAGGCTATAGTGTCGGAAGATGCAGAACTGATCCGCGGCGCGCTTGAACGTTCGGAGGTTGACATTGCAACAGAGATGACCGAGCTGATGATAACCCAGCGCGCATTTTCGCTCAATATCAATATGTTAAAGACCTACAACGAGATGACGACGCTTGTTAATAACATAAAGTCGTAATCCGAAGATAAAAGGGGAAGATTAAATGGCACTTAATAATATCGACCAACTCAACTCAATGCACCTCGACGTGCTCAAAGAAATCGGAAATATCGGTTCCGGCAACGCGGCAGGTGCTTTATCGGAGCTTGTTATGAAGCCCACCGACATTACCGTCCCGGATGTGCTACTCCTTGACTTTAACGAAGCGATTAATTTCTTGGGCGGCGCAGATACAATCGCAATCGGAATGATGGTTCAGCTCTCCGAGGATATTACAGGCAAGGTAATATTTATAATTCAACAAGCGTTCGCGTCGACAATGACGGAAATGCTCTTCGGTATGCCGATTGAAGACCTTACCGCGCTTGATGAAATGGCGACATCCTTTATATCCGAAGTCGGCAATATCATGACTGCTTCGTACGTTAACGCGATTGCTTCCCTTACAGGGTTAACAATAGATATATCCGTCCCGGAAATGACCGTTGATATGGTTGGGGCAATTCTTTCCGTTCCTGCGGTTGAATTCGCTATGACGGGTGCTAATAAAGTGCTCTTTATCGACGACAGCTTCCTCATTGAAGGCTCAGAAGTCAGAAGCAACCTTATATTTGTACCGGAAACAAAATCCCTCGAAATGCTATTCGGGAAATTAGGAGTGACCGTTTAATGGCGCAAAAGATTATCGGCATTGCTGATCTCGCCGTCGGAAAAGAAGACGACGTTCTTGTTACATATGCCCTTGGTTCTTGCGTCGGCGTTTCTCTTTGGGATGCCGAAAAGAAGCAGGGGGGTCTTGTGCATATTATGCTTCCTTCAAGCCGCGAAAACTCGAATCCTTCGGACAATTTCCGAAAATTCGCCGATACCGGTATCCAGGAGCTTATTCAGTCTCTCGGCTTAATCGGTTCGCCGAAACCGAAGCTTGTGGCGAAAATTGCCGGCGGAGCAAAAATGTTCGCTACCAACAATTCCCTCTTTAACATCGGTGAGCGGAATGTTGAGCAGGTTAAAAGGTATCTGCAACTCATGCGAATCCCCTTAAAAGGTTCTGACACGGGGCTTGATTACGGTCGCACCGTTTTTTTCCACGTAGATACGGGAATTCTTGAGGTAAAAGCTACAAGTAAAAAGAATTTATTATTATAGATAAATTTTACTTGACAAACGTATATTTTTGTAGTATAATTAACTCATGCAGTATATTCAGGGCATGAGTTTTTTATTTTCATGCCTTTGTGATAGATTGTTATTTCTTTTCAACCGCTTCTATGGTATAATAGAAGATTTTATATAGTTAATTAAATAAAAAAGCTGCTATTATGCCTTCTGAAGCGTATTAATATAGGAGGTATAACGGT
>JAISGY010000024.1 GCA_031262835.1 Ruminococcus sp. | reverse complement strand
TTTGGGAGCAGGATGCCGCAGGTTCAAGTCCTGTTGTCCCGATATTTGCCTCCATAGTTAAATGGATATAACAGCCCCCTCCTAAGGGGCAGTTGTAGGTTCGATTCCTACTGGGGGTGTACTAATTAACCAAAGATTTTTTGAGGATAAAAAATGACAGGTTTATTTGAACGTTTATTGATACTATGCCTTAACGATAGTAATTACAGAAAACAATATTCCAATATAGAACATAATTTATTATTATTTTATTTCATGATTATTTTGGGTTTACTTATTTGTTATCCCTTCGTTATTATGAATATAAGCAATATTTACATAAATTGTATTATTTATGTTTTAACTGCTTTATTGCTAATAAATTGGTTATTTTCTGCAAAGATAAGGAAACAATATGTTAATTACGATTTATACGTTATAAAAAATAGGATAAATAGCTTAATAGTAATAGTGAATTCTTTCATCGATGAATTTGCGACTGAGGAATTAGATAGAGCACATATTTTTAAGATGATAATATCAGAAGGTGAAGACATAATTAATAAAGAGAAAAAAGTTATAACATTTTCCAATCCTCAGACTTTGATTATTATACCTTTGATGTTAACTATTGTAAATCCTATAATTGAAAGAATAGATCATAATTTTATTCTATCATGGTTAATTATTATTTCTTATGCTTTAATGGGTTTTTATGCTGTTAAGCATATGGTAATTGCCTTAACAAACATACCATGTAGATTTGAAAAAGAACGTTTACTTAGCTATCTAAAACTAATAAATACATAATTATATTTGTATGAATGGGTTTATACACAACATTTTTCGGGCGGTGCAGCTATGATCTACAGAAAAGATGAAATTTCCGGAAATAATCTTTCGCAGCTCGGTTTTGGCTGTATGAGACTGACTCGCAGTGCTTTCGGTATTAACATGGCGAAGGCGGAAGAAATAATCAAGTACGCTTATGAACAAGGCGTGAATTTTTTCGATACCGCCTATATGTACAGCGGTTCCGAAGAGGCTTTGGGTACAATAATAAACAAACTCGGTATTCGCGACAAGGTTTATTTAACCTCAAAACTCCCGTGGATAACCGCGAAAAAAGAATCCGACCTCGACCGCTATCTGAATGAATCCCTCTCCCGCCTCAGTACAAGCTATATCGACTACTATTTCATGCATATGCTCACCGACTATACCGCGTGGGAGAAACTCCTCTCTTGGGGCGTCATCGACAAGATTGAAGAATGGAAAAAAGCCGGAAAAATCCGCGCCATCGGCTTCTCTTTCCACGGTTCATACTCCGATTACATGAAAATTCTAAACGCATACGATTGGGACATAACCCTCATTCAATACAATTATTCCGACCCGAATTTCCAAGCCGGAGTAAAGGGACTTCGCGCAGCGAATAAACGCAAAATCCCAGTGGTAATCATGGAACCGCTCTTGGGCGGGCGGCTCGCAAACGCCCTTCCTGAAAAGGCGGCGGCGGAATTTAAGCGCGCAAAAACAAATCCGGTGAAAACCCCGGCGGAATGGGCGTTCGACTGGATTTGGAATCAACCCGAACCGACAGTTGTCCTTTCCGGCATGAGCAGCATGGAGATGGTTCGCGAAAATATCATATCCGCTTCAAGAGCCGAGCCGGGCTGCCTTTCCGACAAAGACCTTGCGGTAATTGAAACGGTACGCAAAATCTGGAACGAGAGCAACAAGATTAACTGCACCGGCTGCGGGTACTGTATGCCCTGTCCCGGCGGCGTAAATATCCCGGGATGCTTCGCAAGCTTCAACACCTCTTATTCGCACGGGCGTGTTGCCGGAATCAGAAGTTATTTTATGTCAACTTCGCTGATTAACAACCCCCAGATTGCTTCAAAATGTATGAAATGCGGGAAATGCGAAAAAGTTTGCCCGCAAAAACTTCCGATAATGAGCAATTTAACCGAAGTTAAAAAACGCCTCGAGCCGTTCCCGGTTATGGCGGCGATGGTTATTGCGCGAAAGATTACGAAGAAAGATTAGCTTATGGCTGATATTAAGAAAATTTTCGACAATCCGCAAAGCGGGGAAATAACAGTCTCCGGCTGGATTCGCACACTCCGAAAGAGCAAGGGCATCTGCTTTATCGCGCTGACGGACGGAAGCACATCTGACAATATACAAATTGTGGCAATAGAAGAGCAAACAAGGGATTACGACCGCCTAACCTCCCTCTTAACAGGCGCGGCAATTACCGTTCGCGGCAATTTGGAGCTCACCCCCGAAGCGAAACAACCCTTCGAGATTAAGCTGTCGGAATATACGGTTTTGGGCGATTGCCCCTCCGATTATCCGCTCCAAAAAAAGAACCATTCGCCCGAATTTTTAAGAACAATACCGCATCTTCGCGCCCGCAGCAACACATTCGGAAACGTTTTCCGTGTGCGTTCGGAGGCGGCTTTTGCTATTCATGAATTTTTCCGCGAAAAGGGATTTTTCTACGTTCACACCCCGATTATCACCGACAGCGACGCAGAAGGCGCGGGCGAAATGTTCACCGTCACTACACTGAATCCGTGTACGGAAAACAACGCAAATTATGATGACGACTTCTTCGGCAAGCACGCCTCCTTAACCGTTTCCGGGCAGCTTGAAGGCGAATATTTAGCCCTCGCATTGGGTAAAATTTACACCTTCGGTCCGACCTTCCGCGCCGAGCGTTCATTCACCGCCCGTCATGCGGCGGAATTCTGGATGATTGAGCCGGAGATGGCGTTTGCTGACCTTTATGACGACATGGATATTGCGGAAGCGATGTTAAAATTCGTCCTAAAAAGACTTTTGGAGCGTTGCCCGAAAGAACTTGCATTTTTCGACAAATTCTATGACAACGGCTTAACGAAACGCCTATGCGACGTAAGCACAGCAGAGTTTGCGCGCTGTTCTTATACCGAAGCGATAAATCATCTTATTGCAGCCGAAGTCGATTTTGAATATAAGCCGGAGTGGGGAATCGACCTCCAGACCGAACATGAGCGGTATTTGAGCGAGACCGTTTTCGGTAAACCCGTTTTTGTCTTTGACTATCCGAAAGAGATAAAAGCGTTTTATATGCGGCAAAATGACGACGGGAAGACCGTTGCAGCGTGTGACCTGCTTGTTCCGCGTGTAGGGGAGCTTATCGGCGGCAGTCAACGTGAGGAACGGCTCGATATCCTTAAAGCGCGTATGAGTGAACTTGAAATGGACGAAGCGGCATATTCGCGTTATCTTGACACGCGAAGGTACGGAACTGTGCCTCATGCGGGCTTCGGACTCGGTTTCGAGCGGCTTTTGATGTATGTTACCGGGATTTCAAATATCAGGGATGTTATTCCATTCCCGCGTACGGCAGGCAGCATCTATTAATGAAATTTTAATATTTAAACTTTCAAAAACCGCTTGCAATTTTTACTTAGATGTAGTATAATGTATTAAGTACAGTTGCTACAATATAAAATGTGAGAGTGAACTTAATGAATCCTTCAAAAATGAACAAGGAACAGCTTGCAGCAGAGCTTAATATCGAGAAACAGAAGTTCGAAGCGTTTAAGTCAAAAGGGCTTAAGCTCAATATGTCGAGGGGAATCCACAGTACGGAACAGCTTGAAATTTCCATGCCGATAATGGACATTTTCCACAGCAGCGCGGAGATGAAATCCGAAGACGGAACGGATTGCCGAAATTACGGCAACCTCACCGGTATCGCCGAGGCAAAAAGGCTTTTCGGCGAGCTTTTAGACGTATCCGAAGACGAAATCATAATCGGCGGCAATTCGAGCCTTGCGCTCATGTACGATTGCGTTTCAAGGGCAATGACCCATGGAATTTTGGGAAGTACCCCTTGGAAACTCTTGCCTAAAGTTAAGTTTTTGTGCCCTGTTCCCGGCTATGACAGGCATTTCGGGATTTGCGAGTCTTTCGGGATTGAGATGATAAATATTCCCATGACCGAAACGGGTCCCGATATGGACATGGTTGAAAAGCTTGTCGCCGAAGACGAGACGATTAAGGGAATTTGGTGCGTTCCGCTTTATTCTAACCCTGACGGCATCGTCTATTCGGACGAAACGGTTAAGCGTTTCGCAAATCTATCCCCGGCGGCGGCTGATTTCAGGATTTTTTGGGATAACGCGTACTGCGTTCATCACCTTACCGAGGTTGAAAATACCATACTTAATATCCTTGAGGAAGCGAAAAAATCAGGCAAAGAGGACATGGTTTTCGAGTTCGCAAGTACCTCAAAGATAACCTTCCCGGGCGCGGGCGTGTCGGTTTTTGCGGCATCAAAGCGAAATATCGCCTATACCGAGTCAATACTTAAGTACCAGATTATCAGTTACGATAAACTCAATCAACTCCGTCACGTTCGCTATTTTAAGCACCTTGACGGGATTAAGAAGCAGATGGTAAAACATCGTGAGATTATCGCGCCGAAATTCGACCTTGTTGTTGATACGCTCGCGAAGGATCTTGACGGAATTTGCAGTTTTATTAAACCCGAGGGCGGCTATTTTGTGTCGGTTTTTGTACCGGAAGGCTGTGCGGCAAAGGTTGTGAGCCTCTGTAAAGAGGGCGGCGTAACCCTTACCGGGGCGGGTGCGACCTACCCCTACGGCAAAGACCCGAAGGACAGCAATATCCGTATTGCCCCGACCTTCCCGCCGCTTAATGAGCTTGCGGACGCGCTTGAGCTTTTCTGCATCGCCGTAAAGATTGCTGCGTATGAAAAGGCACTGGGGTAGTTAATCTTCGCTGCCGGTTGTGGGGGAATTTATGACAAAGACCGAGTTCGTAATTGTAATAGTTGCCTGCGTTATCGCGGTCTTGGGGATAACGGTTACACTTTTAATTTTCAAACGCAAGGTTACGGCACTCCGAGATAAGCTAATAGAAACTGTGAAGCAGTATGTCCCCTTTGACGCGGTTGTTGAAAGCGTTCCCGAACCCGAATCGCCTGTCCTCATTTTCCGAAACAGGGAAGACAACGCAACAATTATCCATAAATACAAGGGCTTCGGTCTCCGCAAATACACCGCCGCCGAACGTATTCAGCTTCTGTATAACGAAGAAAACGACAGCTTCATGATAACCGAAGACAACGAAATCTATAAGCAAATGTTCGACACCGCAAGAACGGCAATAATAGTTACACTCTGTTTTCCCATTACCTTACTTATTACAATTATCTTAATTATGTTGCTTTAACAGTACGCAAAAAGCGCGTATACAACAAAATCGCATATACAACTAAAGCGCGTATATCCCAAAACGGTTTATACGCACATTCCGTTTATCTATTGCCGGGGTAAATTTCCTCATCATTTTTAGGCGGCAGCGGTTGTTGCTTCCTTTTTCCGTAAACATGGTCTGCGATAATGTAATAAAACGGAACGGTAGCGAAAAGCCAAAGCCCTTCAACGAAGAAGGCGGGGGAACCCACAAAACCAAGGAAGAAATACGGCAGGAGTACGAGAACCGGATATGCAAACCGCCTCGGGTCTCTCTTTTCAATTGCATCAACAAGCGTGTAGTAGACAGGGATACAGAGGAAGAATAACCACGACCATTCCCAGTTTATGTTCGCTCCGACAAAGAAGAAAAGTATAGTCATGAGAAGCGGGAAGAGCTTGTAGAAAAGACTGCGGTGCTTGTTCTTTTCGCGCTTGTCTGCCATTCGCTGTAATTTATCCATCTCCCGTTGTAACTTTTCGCGCTGACGTTCTTCCTTTTCCCAACGTTTCTGCTCGCGGCGGCTCATTCCCGGAGGCGGGGGTGAATAACCTGAACGCGGTTCCGAATACCCGGCGGGCGGGGCGGTATAACCCTCCTCATGATTAGCGTTCGCGCTCTGCTCGACGGAGCGTTTAATCTCATCTGTAACCTTGTCGATTGTCGTCCCGACGACTGCGCCGGCTTTTGCGATTGCTTCACCGATTTTCGCGGCGGTTTCGGGCGGGATTAGTCCGCCGAAATCAGGACTGCTTTGTGTTTTACTGTCGTCAACCGTCTTAATGTTTATGTTCGGACCTTGCGGTTCATCGTACCCGAGATGTGAAAAGTCACGAGGCTTAATATCCTCCGCTTTAACGTACGGCGCGTCCTGAAAACGGTCGCTGTCAGCACCGATAAACTGTATGCCGCCGCCCTTATAGCCTTTCGGATAAATCTCGCGTTCGGCGGGTTTGTCCGGGGCTTTTTCGCGGACATAACCGCTGTTTTTATCATTTGAAAGGCTTACGGACGGACGCTCTTTTTTAAGCGAAATAGGTTCCGACGACTTAAATTCTTCGGTTTTTATAAGCTCATCTATTGAAATATGGTAAAGTTTTGAAAGTTCAAAGAGCTCCGATGCGGTCGGTTCAGATTCGGCGCGCTCCCACGAAACGATTTTTTCTTCCGGAACGTTAATAAACGCCGACAACTCAGTTTCAGAGAGTCCCGTGTCTGTCCGCAGTGTCGATAATTTATTTGCAAGCGATATGTTCATTTTTGCTCTCCATATGATATATATTGTATAATATATTATAATAATAACTCAAAAATCAATGAAAAGCAATGATTATTTTAAAAGTTAATAAAAAGTTTACAAATCATTTCTGTCGGTCGAGCAGCTTTTTGGTAATGTCAATTAGCTGTTCATTGTCGGGGTAACGCTGTAACACCGCTATAGCTTCAAGGGAGAGCTGCTCACAGCGGGCTTTTGCCGCATCAATGCTGCAAAACCGAAGGTAGGTAAGTTTACCGTTGTCGGAATCGCTTCCGAGGGGTTTACCGAGAAGGTTTTCATCGCCCTCCACGTCTAAAATATCGTCCGTAATCTGGTAAGCAAGCCCCAAATTTTCAGCGTAGGTGTTAGCATCGGCAAGCGTTTCTTCCGCAACATTCTCGTCCCCGCAGATACAACCGCACTGGCAGGCAGCCGATAAAAGCGCGCCGGTCTTCAGAATATACATCCTTTCAATGTCGCCGGCAGTCGGGCAGGGCGGTTCGCCGAGACCTTTTATCAGCCTGTAGGGGTTGTTGCTTTCGCCGTAAATCATGTCTAAAACCTGTCCGCCGATCATGCCGCGAATCCCCGAAAGGTTGTTAATAATCGCAATAATACGCACTTTTTGCGCGTCGGAAAGGTTTTTGTCGTTCGTTATAACGGAGGCGGCAAGCGAGCCGAGCGCGTCCCCGGCAAGAAGCGCGACAGCCTCCCCGTAAACAGCATGGCAGGACGCCTTTCCGCGGCGCATATCGTCGTCGTCCATACAGGGCAGGTCGTCGTGAATGAGCGAATAACTTTGAATCAGCTCAATTGCAACCGCCGCCGAGTCCGCATCATCAAAACGTCCGCCGCACATTCTGCAAAACTCGTAAACAAGGTGAGGGCGAAGTCTCTTCCCCCCGGAAAGCACTGAATATTTCACCGCGCCCGAAATAAGCGGGTGAACGTCCGCAAGCTCTTGATTCAGTTTTTCAGCGATAACTCTTTCAAATCTTTCCATTTTCGATAACCCTTATTCTTCATCAATTTCAGCCTTCGCGGCGCGGAGTTTCTCTTTCGCCGTTTCAATATAGCCAACCGCAAGTTTATATAGTTTAAGCGATTCATCAAGCGACAACCCGCTTTTTTCCATCTGTTTCGTGACCTCGTCAAGCTCTGCAAAAATCTCTTCCAAGCTGTTTTTTTCAGTCATTATTAACCCTCGCTTTAATTTTTCCGTCGGAGTAAATTATCGTAATGTCGTCCCCCGGCTTAATT
>JAISGY010000057.1 GCA_031262835.1 Ruminococcus sp. | reverse complement strand
GCGGTTAAGATTGCGGACAAGTTGGGCTACCCTGTTTTAATGCGCCCGTCATATGTTCTCGGCGGACAGAATATGATTATAGCACACTCCGAAGCTGACATTCGCGAATACATGGAGATTATTACCCGCACAAAGCTTGAAAATCCCGTATTAATTGACAAATACATGATGGGGACGGAGGTCGAAGTTGACGCGATATGCGACGGCACAGACTGCCTTATCCCCGGGATAATGGAACACGTTGAGCGCGCGGGGGTTCATTCCGGCGACTCAATCAGCGTTTATCCCTCCCTCACCCTCACCGAAAAGAGCCGTCAAACTATCCTTTCCTACACGAAAAAGCTTGCAATGGCGTTAAACGTTCGCGGGCTTGTTAACATTCAATATGTGGTACACGGCGGCGAGGTTTACGTAATTGAAGTCAATCCGCGTTCCTCCCGGACGGTTCCCTATATCTCGAAGGTTACCGGCGTTTCGATGGTTGATGTTGCGACGAAAATCATGCTCGGGATAACCCTTAAAGAGCAGGGTTATGAAGACGGTTTATACAAAAAGGCGAAATACATCGCGGTAAAAGTCCCGGTCTTCTCGTTCGGGAAGCTTCATGATGTTGACACTGAGCTCGGTCCCGAAATGAAGTCAACCGGCGAATGTTTGGGCATCGCAACCGACTATGCGGACGCGGTTTTCAAAGGGCTTGTCGGTGCGGGATACGAATTTACAAAGGTCGGCGACAGCGTTTTAATTACCGTTCGCGATACCGACAAAAAAGAGGTCGTTTACGTTGCCGAGAAGTTCGAGCGGATGGGTTACAAGATCTACGCCACAAGCGGCACAGCCTCATACCTCAACAAAAACTTCGTTGCGGCGAACACCGTTAAGCGCATCTCCGAAGGTCACCCGAACGTAATGGACCTCCTCGATTCCGGGCGGATTGACTACGTTGTTTCAACCTCCGCGAAGGGGCGCAGTCCCGCGCTCGATTCCGTTAAAATAAGGCGGAAGACTGTTGAACGCTCAATATGCTGCATGACGTCAATGGACACTGCAAACGCTGTCTGTGACATACTCCTTATGGGTAAACAAATTGATGATATTGAAATGGTCGATATTACTAAAATTTAGTATGAAGGAGTTTTTATGAAGACTATCTGCGAAAATTGCGGCTCCGAAGTAACCCTGCCGGACGGCATTACAGAGGGTTTTTGCGGAGACTGCGGGGCGAAGGTAGTTGCCCCCGAACCCGAAACCGTTGCCGCCGAACCCGAAACAACTGTTGAAGAAAACGTACCAGTTGCCCCGGAACCCGAAACAGTAGTTGAAGAAACTGCACCGGTTGCACCGGAAACACCACCCGTTGCCCACGAAACCGTTTTGGAGGAGTTTGAGCCTGAGCCGGCTCCTGCGGAAAATAAACCTGTCGGCGGGCTTGATGCGGCTATTGCAAAACTCCCTCCCGCGCTTCAAAACAAGCGGCTTCTTGCAATAATTGCGGCGGTTATACTTATCTTCATAATCGGCGTTTTCGCGGTTATCGCGCTTGTTTTCCTATCCGGCAACGGCAGCTACAAATCCGCCGAGAGCAAGACCTTTGACGCGCTTACAACCGTTAACGGCTTAAGCGGCTTATCGGGCGGTTTGTCGGACGGCTATGCTACAGAATTTGAAATAGAATACACTCCGTCGGGGGATATTCTTGACCTTCTTGCGCTCTTCCTTTCGCAAGAATCCGACTATTTTACCGTTGACGGCGTGGTCTCGGTTTTCGGTAACAGCGTTCTTGCAGACGTTTCCGCACACGCCTCCGATATAGACGCTCGTGTTGTCGGTGCTTTCGACGGCAATGCGGCAACCGTCGCTTTCCCGGACGCGACTGATTATGTAATATACCGTAATCTGACCGAAACAGAGGACGAAAAGGCTGTTACAATCAATCAAAATGACCTTGCGAAGACAGTTAATGCAATTAAGAAGGAATACTTTAAAATCGCCGAACGTTCCGTTGAAGTTAAAAAGGGCGACGAGTTAAAAGGCGGGGACATTGAAGTTAAGGCGGACAGGTACACCTTCAAGTTTACCAGAGAAGACAGCTACAACCTCGCCCTCTTTGCGATTGATGAAATTCGCAAGAACGACAGTTTAGTGGAATACATAACGGCGGCATATCGGCAAAATAACGAAGATTTCGACTTCGAGGACATCTTGGACGACTTCGAGAGCTTCATTGATGATGAAATTTTCGATATGTCCGAATCCGACAAGATGAGCACCATGTTCAGAATGAAAGCTTGGGTTTATAAGGGCAATATCGTCTCCCGCGAGCTTGACAACTTCTATGAAGCAACAGATGTTAAGCTTTCATACACCGTTCTTGCAAACACCAAAGCCGCTTACGCGAAATTTGCCGCGTCGAATGATTACAGCGACTACAGAGTTACCGCGGATTTTGAGCGCGAAGGGAAATACTGGGGCGGCGACATTCGCCTTGAACTCGACGATGAAGCTTCCATTAAGGCTTCCGTTAAGAACTTAACGCTTTCGGGCGAATACCTTACCGGCAAGGCAACCGTTAAGGGCACTGCATCCTATACCGATTTCGACATCGACCTCGATTTTGCGAAAATCGAAAAGGGGCAGCAGATAGTCATTGAGGGCAGTATAAACGAAGAGGAAATCGGTGAGGTAAGCATTACATACGATACCAAGAAGATTAACTCCCTAAAGCTCCCGACCTACGACGAGGACGACCTTATCGACCCGAACATTGCTTACGACGATGACGAGACGTATGAAAAATTTAACAAAATGTCAGAAGACCTACGAAAATATTTTATGAACTAAAAAAGTTGGGGAGGGGTGCAGAGCACCCCTCCCCAACATTCTTATGCAAGTCTTGCTTCTAACTTAGCAAGCTCATCAGCCATTTCTTTCGGCAGCCTGTCGCCGAATTTTGCGAAGAAGGGTTTAATATTTTCGCAATCTTCGAGCCAGAGAGAATTATCAACCGATAGGAGACCCTTCATTACGTCAAGGTCAATGTCCGCGAGACCTTCGATGTTGATGTCTTCGGGCTTAGGTTCAAAGCCGATGGGAGTTTCAACCGCGTCTGCCTTGCCGTCGCAGCGTTCGATTATCCAGTCTAAAACGCGCATATTGTCGCCGAAGCCGGGCCAGATGAAGTGACCTTCGTCGTCGGTTCTGAACCAGTTAACGTTGAAAATCTTGGGGGCGTTGTCCCCTAACTTCTTGCCCATTTCGAGCCAGTGTGTCCAATAGTCGCCCATGTTGTAGCCGCAGAACGGGAGCATTGCCATAGGGTCTCTGCGGACAACGCCTACCGCACCGGCAGCGGCAGCGGTCGTCTCGGACGCCATAATCGCGCCGACGAAGGTTCCGTGGGTCCAGTCGAAGGACTGATAAACGAGGGGAGCGGTCTTCGCCCGACGGCCGCCGAAGACAATTGCGTCTATGGGAACACCCTGCGGGTTGTTGAATTCGGGGGAGATACAGGGGCAATTCTCGGCGGGAGCGGTGAAGCGGGAGTTCGGGTGAGCAAGTTTATTGCCGGCAGCGATGTATTCGGGACCGTTAACCTTTGCGCCCTTCCATTCGGTTGCGTCAACCGGCGGGTTCTTGTCGAGCCCCTCCCACCAAACGGTGTTGTCGGCGTTGTTAAGCGCAACATTTGTGAAGATTGTATTCTTCTTGCAGGATTCGAGAGCGTTGAAATTGGATTTTGCAGATGTTCCCGGGGCAACTCCGAAGAAACCGTTTTCGGGGTTGATTGCGTAAAGTTTTCCGTCTGTGCCTTGCTTAAGCCACGCAATATCGTCGCCGACGGTGTAAACTTCGTAACCCTTCGCCTTATAGCCCTCTGGCGGAATAAGCATTGCAAGGTTGGTTTTACCGCAGGCGGACGGGAACGCCGCGCAGACATATTTCATCTCACCCGACGGCTTTTTAATGCCCAAGATGAGCATATGTTCAGCCATCCAGCTTTCGTTCTTGCCCTGATATGAAGCAATACGAAGCGCGAAACACTTCTTACCGAGGAGAACGTTGCCGCCGTACGCGGAGTTGATGCTCCAGATGGTGTTATCTTCCGGGAAATGGCAGATATAGCGGTTTTCGGGATCAACATCAGCCTTAGAATGAAGCCCGCGAACGAAATCGTCGGAAGTGTCGCCGAGGTTGTCAAACGCCGCCTTGCCCATGCGAGTCATTATATTCATGTTAAGTACAACATAAATCGAGTCTGAAACCTCAACGCCTACCTTCGCGAGCGGAGAACCTATCGGACCCATGCTGTAGGGGATAACGTACATTGTACGCCCCTTCATTACGCCGTCGTAAAGCGGGGTGAGCTTCGCGTACATCTCCTTCGGGTCGCTCCAGTTATTCGTCGGACCGGCGTCTTCCTTCTTAGACGTACAGATAAAGGTTCTGTCCTCAACCCTTGCAACGTCGTTCGGGAGGGTACGGTGATAGAGACAGCCGGGGAGCTTTTCTTCGTTGAGTCTAAAAAGCTTGTCTCTGCTGTCATCGGGGAGATTAACAACTTCCTCGGTAAGCGCGTCAAGCTGTGACTTAGAGCCGTCAATCCACACAACCTTCTCGGGTTTTGTAAGAGCAATCATTTCGTCAACCCATTTGTTGACGTTCGGATTATTCGTAAGCGACATATATAATTATACCTCCAATAAATTTTCAAAAATCAAATTAATTATAACATATTTTAAGCCACAAGTCAAGCGTATCATAAAAATTTAACACTTGACGAAGGCGAAATTTTATGCTATAATTTATTTGTGAGAGTTTTTGAATAAAACGGTGAAATTAATGGAAATTTATCAAAAAAGCTGTGAAGTTTTACGGTATAATAAGTTAACAGACACAGTTCATGATGTATGGGTTAACGCGCCCGATATTGCCGAAAAGGCTTTGCCCGGGCAGTTTGTTAACATAATGGTTCCCGGGTTTTTCTTACGGAGACCTATTTCAATCTGCGAAGTGGAAAAAACGAACATTCGCCTTGTTTTTGAAGAACGCGGCGAGGGTACAAGGGTCTTGGGGGGCATAAAGCCCGGTGACAATCTTGACGTCTTAGGACCCCTCGGGAACAGCGGCTTTTCGGTAGATAGATACAGCTCCGCAATCCTTGTCGGCGGCGGTATAGGCACTCCCCCGCTTAAATTTGCACAACAAAACCTCGAAAAATCCGCCGCCGTTCTCGGCTTTCGGAGTAAAGCGAATGTCATTATGGCAGAGGAATTTAGAAACGCAACCGTCTGCACCGACGACGGAAGCTTCGGGTTTCACGGCAATACCCTGCGACCGCTTGAAAGGCTTCTTTTAGAAAGAGTGTTCGACGTTATAATGGCTTGCGGTCCTAAACCGATGTTAAGAGCAGTTGTCGCTCTTGCAGATAAGTATAACATACCCTCCGAAATAAGCCTTGAAGAGCGGATGGCTTGCGGGGCTGGAGCTTGTTTGGGTTGTGCTTGCAAGACTGTTGCCGATAGCATCGTCTCTTACCCTCGTGTATGCAAAGACGGTCCTGTATTTGACGGAAAGGCGGCGGTGTTATGCTAAGTACAACATTCCTCGGCGTGAAGCTCAAAAACCCTGTAATTGCCGCTTCCGGGACGTACGGTTACGGACGGGAATACGAAAGCCTTTTTCCTCTTGAAACGCTCGGCGGTATTTCGGTTAAGGGGACAACTTTAATGCCCCGAAGCGGGAACAAGCCGCCTCGAATTGCCGAAACTGCCTCGGGTATGCTCAATTCGGTAGGACTCCAGAACCCCGGCGTTGACGCGTTTATCGCGAATGAACTCCCCTACTTGAAGACCAAAGACATTGCAGTAATTGCGAATATTTCCGGGAACAGCCCCGAAGAATTCGCCGAACTTGCGCGTAAACTTGACATAGACGGTGTTGATATTTTAGAACTAAACATATCCTGCCCCAATATCCGCGAGGGCGGGAAGTCCTTCGGTGCTGACCCTGTCACGGCGGCGGCGGTAACGAGGGCGGTTAAGGCGGCTTCTAAAAAGCCCGTAATGGTAAAACTAACCCCGAATGTAACGAGCATTTCCGAGATTGCAAAAGCGGTTGAGGCGGCGGGGGCGGATGCCTTGTCGCTCATAAACACTTTAACCGCTATGCGGATTGACATAAGGACAAAAAGACCGATTCTTGCAAACAACACCGGGGGGCTCTCGGGTCCGGCAATATTCCCGGTCGCGGTGCGGATGGTTTATGAGGCTTCCGGAGCGGTAAAAATCCCCGTTTGCGGAATGGGGGGAATTGCTACCGCCGAAGATGCGGTTGAAATGATGATGGCGGGTGCGGCTTGTGTACAGGTTGGAGCGGCGATTTTCCGCGACGCTTATGCGCCTAAGAAAATTATTGACGGGCTGGAAAAATACTGTCTTGACAACGGGAACATTTCCGAAATTGTCGGAGCGGTAAAACTTAACGAAAGAGATAACGAGTGGTAAAATTATATATAGTAAGGCACTGCCAAGCGACAGGCAACGTTTTAAGGCAATTCCAAGGCAGAACCGACACCGACATTACCGACGAGGGGAAAGCCCAACTTCGCCTCTTGACGGAGCGGTTTAGGGACATTCCGGTCGATATAATCTGTTCAAGCGACTTGCAGCGGGCGATGTTAACCGCCGCCGCAATTAACACTCACCACCGCAAGGGGATCCTTCCGACTTCGCTCCTTCGCGAGATTGACGCGGGCGAATGGGAGGGGAAGGACATACGGACGTTCCCCGATATCTACCCCAATGAAAGCGAACTATGGGAAAACGCGCCCGACAGGTTTATTGCCCCCGGCGGCGAGGCAATGACTGAGGTTTACGGGCGGGCGGAAGCGGTCCTCAGGCAGATTGTCTCTATCTGCGAAGGGAAGACCGCCGTTATCGTCTCCCACGGCTGTACTATTAGAAATATCGTTTGCCACATTAAATACGGCGACATAAAGCGGCTTCGCGACGTGGATTGGTCGAAGAACACGGGCGTAACCTACGCGGAATTTGACGGTTCTTGGAAACTCATATTTGAAAACGACTTATCGCATTTGCCGGAGGATAAAAGTGGTAGTTTTAGCGGTAGATTACGGTGACACACGCACAGGGCTCGCAAAATGCGACAGAGAGAATATTTTAGCCTCACCGCTTTGCGTTATCACCGAAAGGAACTCCGAAAAGCTTTTGGAGCGGATTAAGACGGAGGCCCAAAGCATCGGCGCAGAGCTTATTGTTGTCGGGAATCCGCTTAATATGGACGGCTCGTCGGGCGAACGGTCTAAAAGATGTAAAGACATCGCAGAAAAGTTAACGTTTATCACCGGGCTCGAAACAGTTTTATGGGACGAGAGGCAGAGCACCGTTTCCGCCGCATACTATCTTAATCAGACGAATGTCCGCGGAAAGAAGCGCAAGGGCGTTATTGACGCGGTTGCGGCGGTTATTATCCTTGAAAGTTATCTTAGTTATTGTCGAAACGCGAAAAGAGGCGATGTAAATGCTAACCAAGAATGAAACGATTAAGCTTGACATAATCCGTATGACGAGTGAGGGTTTCGGCTTAGGGAAATATGAGGGAATGGCGGTTTTTGTTCCGCTCTCCGCCGTCGGGGACAGCCTTACGGTGAAGGTTGTTAAAGTTGCGAAGAATTACGCTTACGCTATAATCGAGACTATCGACAAGCCCTCTCCATGGCGGATTAAGCCCGACTGCAAGGTTTTCGGGAAGTGCGGAGGCTGTGACTACCGCCACATAAGCTACACTTCGGAGCTTGCCGCCAAACTTAAGATTGTCGAAGATGCTTTTACGCGAATCGGCGGTTTTTCATTCGACCGCGAGATTCCGATGTATTCCGCAAGACAGGTTGACCATTACCGCAACAAAGCCCAAATCCCCGTAACCGAAGGTGTCTTGGGCGAATACGTCAGTGGGTTTTACGCCTCCCGTTCACATCGCGTCGTTCCGCATGAAAAATGCCTTCTCGGTCCGAAGGTTTTCGACAATATCGAAAAGCGGGTTGTTGAGCTTATTAACCAGAATTCGGAGGGGCATATCAGGCATATCTACATACGCCAAGGGCACCATTCCGGGCAGATTATGCTTGTCCTTGTAACCGATTCGGACGTGAAGCAGGAGATTATGCCCATCGCCGAAAAATGTTACACCGAATTCCCGATGATAAGAAGCGTTATGATGAACATAAAACCGGAGGATAATAACGTAATCTTAGGGGAAGAAAATGTTCTGCTTTTCGGCTCGGAGACAATTACCGACGACATCTGCGGGAATAAGGCAGTGCTTTCGCCGCAGAGTTTCTATCAGGTTAACACGCCCCAAGCGGAGATTCTTTATAAACTTGCCGTGAACGCCGCGGGGCTTACCGGGGAAGAAACGGTGCTCGACCTATATTGCGGGGCGGGGACGATCGGAATGGCGTTCGCGAAGTATTCGCGCCTTGTTATCGGGATTGAAATTGTCCCGGAGGCGGTAACGAACGCCGCGAATAACATTGTCGCGAACCGTATCGAAAACATGGAAGTTATCCTCGGCGACGCCGAAACCATGTCCGATGTTATCGCTTCAAAGGAGCTTACGCCCGATATTATCGTAACCGACCCGCCGCGAAAGGGCTGCTCACCCGAGACGCTTGCGGCGATGATTAAGGCGAATCCGAAGAAAATCATTATGATAAGCTGTGACCCTGCGACAGCCGCGAGGGACTGTAAAATTCTCCGTGACGAGGGCGGCTACAGTCTTTCTTCGCTCGCCGCCGTGGATATGTTCCCTCGAACCGCCAATGTTGAGACGGTGGCGGTGTTTGTCAAGTAAATAGTAAATCGCCGCGAAAATAAACTTCGCGGCGGTTTTTGTTACAGTAATTTCTTGAGTATCTTATCTTCAACTTCCTTAACAACGCTTTCGTCAATCACGTTTTCGTAGTATTTTTCGGCTTTGCGTTTTGTCTCGCGTACCTGACGGAGAGCGTTAACCGCCTCGGATAGGAGCGACTCCGCCGCCTCATTGTTAAAGCGCATACGCTGGCGTTTCACGGCGAGAAGAGCTTTGCTGTAAAACCGCATGAAATTTATCGCCCGTGTGCCGTTTTCAATCGGCGCAACCCCGGTTGAACTGTAAAAATACAGGTTGAGCTCGGGGATTGCAATGTGTGAATAAACCTCGAAATAATCGTTTTCAAGGAGCGGGTTCTTGCTTACAATTACGTCAAAACCGCGCGCCGAAGCCTCCCCCACAAGCCTCGAAAGCAGATGATTCGCCCCGGCGGCATAATCATCCGATAAGATATAAACGTTCCCTGTTTTAGGCAAGAGCGTCTTAATTCCGTCGGCGGTAAGGGCAGAAAAATAGCGGTATGTAACCTTCCCCCTTGTAACATCGTCGGGGCGATAAGCACTTCTTTTCGGGAGGAGCTTTTTTGTTAACCGCCCGAAAAATGCGTCTAATTTTTCAAGCAGTACCGTTCTTTTTGCAAGGTCGAAGTTATCGTATAGGACTGTAGAGAGTGCCTTAATACAACGCTCCGCCCGCTCGGAAGAGCTTGCCCCGGCGGCGTGAAGCTCCGCAAGTTCTTCCCTTGCGGCTTTTAGTTTTTCGGTGTCCCAAGATTCGGAAAGGTTAACTATCAACCCTGTAATCCCGGCAATTTTCGGCTCAAAAAGGTGGGGTTTTATGCTGTCGCAGATTATAACCTTGCTTTCCGGGAAGACTATCGCGTCGATGGAGTCGGGGTCAACCGCGCAATAGTAGAGCTCACAGTTTTTGTTCGTCTCGGTAAACCTGCTTATAAACCCCGAACAGCTTGCCTCGCCCTTTAATATGTAGGTAAAATATCCCGCCTCGTCGATATTTTCATTGAAGTTTGACTTATATCCCGACGGAGACATACTCCCGATAAAATATTCGTTCAATATAATACTAACCACTGCCTTTCGGTAAAATGACTGATATAATAGTACATTTTACGTTAAAGCAGTGATTTTGCTACAATATTAACGCCGGTTTAATCTCTTTTTCTTATACCCTATCTGTTTGCGTCAACTTCTTTTGAAGCCACTGTTCGCGGGTAATTAAGACGGAGCGGGGTTTCGCGCCCTCGTAGGGTCCGACAACACCGGCTTCTTCGAGTTCGTCCATAATCCTTGCCGCACGGGCGTAGCCTAACTTGAGCTTGCGCTGGAGGTATGAAACGCTTGCCTGACCCGCGTCGATTAAGACTTCTGTTGCGCGGTCGAACAGGTCGCCGTCGGTAACATCTTCGGTCATCACGTCCGTCATAACCTTTTCGTTCTTCACTGCGGGCATATTCTTCTCAATCTCGCGCATAATCTCGTCGGAATAGCTTGTGTCGGGGAGAAGCCCTGTGTCGGAGGCGTTCTTGATAAAATCTACCACAGCCTCAACTTCCTTTGTCGAGACAAAACAGCCCTGAACACGAACGGGTTTCGGAATCCCCGAAGGGTAGTAGAGCATATCGCCGTTCCCAAGGAGCTTTTCTGCTCCGGCAGTATCTATAATCGTCCGCGAGTCAATCTGGGACGAGACGGTAAGGGCAATTCTTGACGGAATGTTCGCCTTAATAAGCCCGGTTATAACGTCAACAGTCGGGCGTTGGGTCGCGATAATAAGGTGCATACCCGCCGCCCTCGCCATCTGCGCAAGGCGGCAGATTGAGTCTTCAACCTCATTCGCCGCCGCCATCATAAGGTCGGCAAGCTCGTCAATAACAATTACAATCCTCGGCAGCAGCTCGAAATCCCCGGCAACCGCCGCTTCGTTGTAACCCGCAAGATCGCGGACATTACGGTCGGCGAAGAGTTGATACCGCTTTAGCATCTCCTGTACAGCCCAAGAAAGCGCGCCTGCCGCCTTGCGCGGGTCGGTTACAACCGGGATAAGAAGGTGGGGTATGCCGTCATAGGTTTTAAATTCAACCATCTTCGGGTCGATTAAAACCATTCTTACGTCGTCGGGGGAGGAATTGTATAATATAGACATAATTATACTGTTTGTACAAACCGACTTCCCCGAACCCGTCGTTCCGGCAATGATAATATGCGGCATCTTCCCGATATCGCCGACGATAACGTCGCCGTCGATATTCTTCCCGACGACGAAGGAAAGCTTGCTTTTTGCGCGGACGAATTCTTCCGACTCGATAAGCTCGCGGATTGAGACAATATCTTTTATCTTGTTCGGGACTTCAACCCCCACGGCGGCTTTCCCCGGAATCGGTGCTTCAATCCTTACCCCTGCGGCGGCAAGATTTAAGGCAATATCGTCCGAAAGCCCTGTAATCTTAGAAATCTTGACCCCGGCGGCAGGTTGAAGCTCGTAGCGGGTAACGGTCGGACCTCTGTGTATATCTACAATCCGCGTCTGGACGCCGAAGCTCTTGAGTGTTTCGACAAGGGTGTCGGCGTTCTGTTTCATCTCCGCTTCCGCGTCGGACAAGAGAAGCTCGTTGTTGGCGCGGTTTAGGAGGTTAAGCGGCGGGAAAATGTAAACCTTAACGGTTGCGGGCGTTTCAATCTCCTTTTGTATATCGGCGGCGGTCAGGGTTTCGGGCATATTGAGTTCTTTCGGGTCGGTAATCTTGTTTGACGCGAGGGTTGAGTGTTTTTTCTCGTCAAAATCCTCAGCCCTAAGCGCGGTAATGCTGCCCGATTCGGTTACGCTGTCGCGGCGAAGCTTTTCTTCCGCCGCTTTTTTTACAATCTGTTCAAGGTCGTTGTCGGGGGGTTTCTTTTCGGGGGCTTTTTTAGCAGTTGCTTCCGGCATAATGTCGCTTACGGTAACTGCCGGCGGCTCGTCAAGGTCGAAGGGCAGTTCCTCCTCCGGCTCCTTAACTAAGACCACGCCGGAAGGCTTGAGCGAATTTATAAGGTCGAAGTTGAAGTCCCCTCGTTTGTCTTCCTTCTTTGCGGTTACAGTTTTTACCGGTTTTTGGGGAGGTGCGGGCTTTACCGGCTCTTCTTCCTCTTCATATTCCCGACGGATTCTGAAAATACCGAAGAAGTGCTTAATTGCCGCGAAGAGGTCGGCTATTGATTTATTGGTTAAAATCATCACATAGGCGAAAATTACAAGGAGGATTATTATCGTCGCGCCTGTTTTCCCGAAAGGAATAAGCAGAAGCCCTGCAATGAGCACGCCGCAGACCCCGCCGCCGCGAAGTTCTTTTCCCTCTTCATAAAGCGTTGGAAGGATATCTTTCCAAAAATCCCCTTCGGGAAGGCTCCCCACAAGGATAATCTGGAGGCAGGCGGTTAGGAGAAAGACCGAGACCAAGCACTGCATCGTCTTGCTCTGTATATCAACCCCCGTCCCGGCTATAACAATCGAGGCGTAGATAAATATAAACGGGATAATATAAGCCGCAAGCGAAAACATTCCGAGCATGATATTATGTATAGTCTCCCACGCGGACTCCCCGGGGATAACCGCGAATCCGAAGAGCAGCAGTCCCGCCGCGAAAAGTATTACAGATACCGCTGATTTTTGTTTCATTGCTTTTCTCCGTCCGAAAGTTTTATATCAAGTTTTTCTTTATTAACAAAGAAGTAGAGCGACGACAGGGCAATTATAACCCCGGGGATAAATATGACAAGCTTTATCGGGAGCAGATTACGTTCTTCAAGCGGCGCAATCAAAGCCGAGCCGATCGGCAGCCCTGCCGTCATTATCATTGTCGAAACGGCAAAAATCCGCCCGGTGAAAGCAGAGGGAGTCCTCGTCTCGATGAGGGTTTGGGCGGGGGCGTCGTAAAGCGGCATGAAGACCCCCGACATGAACATGAAGAAGATGTAACCCCAAAAGTTATTCATTACCGCAAGCATGGCGGAGCAAGCCCCGAAGCCCGCCGCCGCAAGCGCAAGGTTGCGCGAGTTCCTCTTGAACCCGCCCCAAGCGGAAAGGACTATTCCTCCGGCAACCATTCCGACGAAGTATGAAGTCTCGTTAACCGTAAGCCGCCAATATTCCTCGCCGTATTCGCGGATAACTAAAATCTGGTTAAGGAGGATTATCGGCGAAACTACAAGTTCAAAGAAGATGAGGTAGCAAAAAAGCGTTCGCAGAAAACTGCTGTTTATGATGTATTTTACTCCGTCTTTTATGTCGGTTAGGAAGCTGTTTTTTTGAAGGGCGGGTTTGGAATGTTGCGGAATTTTTACGAATAACAGGGTTGCTATTCCGGCTAAAGCTATACCCACGCCGAGGTACAAGACCTTCTCGAAGGTAAAATTCGAGAGCAACAAGCCGCCGATTGCCGGTGCGGAGAAGAGGGCAACCGATTCGGCAACGCTTCGGAAGGCGTTAAGCTTATTAACCTCTTCCTCGGGGGTAATATCGGGAATAACGCTGCCTACAGTCGGAAAAAGGACGGCTTGTCCGATTCCCATTGCAATAACACAGCTAAACTCCATCCAGCTGCTGTAGTAACCGGCGGTGTAGATTACCGCCAAAAAGAGGGTGTAGGAAACGATAATGCCGTAGGTTATTATGATGAGCTTCTTGCGGTTATGCCTGTCCGCGAAGACACCCGCGATGGGTGCGAGAAAAAAGGTCGGTATGAGGTATAGGTCGGTTATTATTGCTACCATTACGGGTGAATTTGAAGAAAGGGTCACATACCACGAGATAGCGAAGTTAACCGTCATGCAAAAAAACAGTATTAAGCTTTCGGAAATTATAAAGAGGCGGGCGTTAAAGAGCTTGGATTTCATATATTTATTATTCCGAGGCGTTCGGCAACACCGAGCCCGATTACAATTATTCCGAGTATGCCTGTGTAGTAGGCGAAAATTTTGAATTTATCCGAAACAACAAGAAGCTTTATCAGTTTTATCGAAGCATAGCCGACACCCCCGGCAACAACCGCGCCGATTAAAAGCGGAAGAATTTCAATCTGTACTTTTGCAGCCGCCGCGTCGCCGATTTCAACAACCGCCCCGGCAAGGATAACGGGTATGCCTAAGATAAAGCTGTAGTTAACCGCTTCGTCCCGCCTCATTCCGGTAAGCATCGAAGCCGCAATTGTCGAGCCCGAGCGGCTTACCCCCGGGAGCAGGGCGACGCCTTGGAAAAAGCCGATAAAGAGGGCGGAGGGGGCTGTTGTCTCCCCGGCAAGCTTGGTGTTATGTTTCGAGAAATGTATGCTGATAAAAAGCAGGACGGAGGTATAGAGGAAGGACACGCCCTCCGCGATAATGTCTTCGTCGGAGGCGAGGGCGGCAAAAAAGTCCTTGAATATGTAGAAGACAAACAGCGGCAGGATTGAAACGATTATCATTACAAGCATACGCCTGTTGAGGTTCATTGTTTTCCATTTAAACTTCCCGGTGAAGATGTCGCCGATCATCTTGAACGCTTCGATAATGAGCTCTTTAATCGTCCCCCAAAATGCTATGAACACCGCCGCTAAAGTTCCGAGGTGCAGGACGAGCGTCATTAGCACAGATGTATCGCCCGAGAGCCCGAAGAAGTGTTGGAAAAGGGAGAGATGTCCCGATGAGCTTACCGGCAAGAATTCAGTTAAGCCCTGTAAGA
This sequence comes from Ruminococcus sp., assembly GCA_031262835.1. Lineage (GTDB taxonomy): Bacteria > Bacillota > Clostridia > Oscillospirales > Ruminococcaceae > JAISGY01. The sequence continues at coordinate 18,083 of JAISGY010000057.1, read as the reverse complement.
TGCCTTGTAAGATGCCGTCAGAAATGGTCATAAAATGTATGTATAGCAGTTAATAAATTAACTGCAAACCTTCCTATCTGTATTCTGTACTCTGTATTCTGTACTCTGTTATTGGTAACGCTTAGGTGTCTGTTCAATTAATGCATAGAGTGCTTCAAGTGCGTCGGAGAGCCCGCCGAGTTCGCTTATTAAGCCCTCTTTAACAGCCGTTTCGCCGTCTAAAACCGTCCCCATGTCCATTGTCAGGTCGGCGGTATTAAGCATCAGTTCGCGGAAACGCCCGGGCTTAATCTCGCTATGGCGTTCGACGAAGCTTATTATCCGATTTTGCATATCCTCAAGATAGGCGAAGGACTGCGAAACGCCCAAGACCGTCCCGTTCATGCGTACCGGGTGGAGGGTCATTGTCGCGCTCGGCACTATGAATGAGCGTTTCGACGCAACCGCAAGGGGTACTCCGATAGAGTGCCCGCCGCCGAGGACTATCGAAACGGTAGGTGTCTTCATTCCCGCGATAAGTTCCGCAATCGCAAGCCCTGCTTCAACGTCACCCCCGACGGTATTTAGTATCACAATAAGCCCTTCGATAGACCTGTCCTGCTCGATTGCCGCAAGGGCGGGGATAATATGCTCGTATTTTGTCGTCTTGTTTTGGGGCGGGAGGGTGTAATGCCCCTCAATCTGCCCGATTACGTTAAGGCAGTGGATAAGGTGCTTGGCGTTGTCCGAAACTACTTCGCCTGTCCGTTCGATTGAATTTTCGTTCGCAATCAAATTTTCTTGATTGTCGTTCATATTTATCACATCCGAATCTAAGTTTATATCTATTGTATTCGGACTGTTATGAAATATGCAATACTATTTTAGCGCAATTTTATAGAAAAGTCAATAAACTTACCGTTAATTTTTTATTTTTTCGGAATTTAAAGCGTTTCCCTTGACAATTTGTATAGAATGTGTTAAAATTGATTATAGTATTGTCAAATCTTACGCGAACTTTTTTATAAATTATGAAAAAATATTACGATAACCGCGAACTCTCTTGGCTTAAATTTAACGCAAGGGTACTCGAAGAAGCCTGCGACAACAGCGTTCCGCTGGGCGAACGGCTTAACTTCGCCGCAATATTCCAATCCAACCTTGACGAATTCTTCATGATTCGCGTCGGGTCGCTCTGTGACTGTATCCTTGTCGGGCACGAGTCCTCCGACAACAAGACGGGGCTAACCGCCGCCGAACAGCTTGAGAAGATTTACAAACGCTGTTCGGAGCTCGCCGTAACACGCGATGCCGCTTATTTTGCGATAATGAATACAATGCTCCAAGGTTATGACGTTGAGCAGGTTGATTTTCGCGCGCTCTCTAAGAGAGAAGAAGAATACCTTCGGAAGTTTTTCGAGGACGAAATTTTACCCCTCGTCTCCCCGCAGATTATTGACAAACGTTTCCCGTTCCCGTTTTTACAAAACAAGGGGATTTACGCGGTTGCGCACCTTGAATCAAAAAGCGGCGTGCGAATCGGGCTTATTCCCGCATCGGGTGCGTTCAGGCGGGTAATACCGCTTCCGACACAGGGGAAACTTCGCTTTATGCTTGTTGAAGAACTTATTCTGCATTATTTTCCGCTCGTTTTCCCGAATTATAAGGTTATTTCAAAATCACTCCTTCGCATAACCCGAAACGCCGACATTAACCTCGAAGAGGCAATGTTTGACCACGACCTCGACTATCGCGACATGATGAGCGAGCTATTAAAAAAGCGCAAGATCCTTACCCCCGTGCGGATGGAGCTTTCAAGAAGCCTTTCCGAACCGGCGGTTGAATACCTTCGGAAGCACTTGCTCCTGCAACCGGCGCAGATATTTTACGTTAAATCCCCCCTCGATATGAGCTTCGTTTATACCCTCCGCGAGAAGATCGAACCGCTCCTGCCCGAGCTTTACTATCCGCTTTATACCCCGAAACAACCGCGCATGATTGACAAATCCCGCCCGGTTATGGAACAGGCGGAGAAACGCGACCTTCTCCTTTCCTACCCTTTCGAGAGCATACGCCCGTTCTTGCAGCTCCTTGATGAGGCGGCGGCTGACCCGGAGGTTGTTTCGATTAAGATTACGCTTTATCGCGTTGCTTCGCACTCCAAGGTTGTCGAATCGCTTATTAATGCAGCTGAAAATGGGAAGGCTGTGTTTGTGCTTGTTGAACTTCGGGCAAGGTTTGATGAAGAGAACAACATCGGCTGGTCGAAGCGGCTTGAACAGGCGGGCTGCACGGTAATTTACGGACCGGAAGGGTTTAAGGTTCACAGTAAGCTTCTCCTCATAACCCGCAAGAGCGAGGGAGTCGGGTATATTACACAAATCGGTACCGGCAATTATAACGAAAGCACCTCTTCGCTTTACACCGATTTTTCCCTCATAACCGCTTCCGAAGAGATCGGGAACGATGCGGCATATTTCTTCAACTGCCTCGGAACGGGTACAACAGAGATTAAGACATCTCATCTCTTAGTCGCTCCGGCAGGGCTTCAAAGCAAGATTGCGGAACTTATCGACGAGCAGACTCTGCTTGCGAAATCGGGGAAGCCGGCTTATATCGGTCTAAAGATAAATTCCCTCACCGATAAAATTTTAATCGACAAGTTAATAGCAGCGTCGCAAGCCGGCGTTAAGATTGATATGGCGGTACGCGGGATAAGCTGTCTTATCGCGAATGTTAAGGGCTTCACCGACAACATCAGGATTATCAGCATTGTAGGGCGTTTTCTCGAACACTCGCGGATATACATTTTCGGAAACCTTGAGGATAACCCCCTTGTATATATTTCCTCCGCAGACTTTATGACAAGAAATACCATCAGGCGGATTGAAGTCGCCGCGCCGGTTTTCGACGAGATTATAAAGGCAAGGATTCTTCATATCTTCACGTTAATGTTTACCGACAACCAAAAAGCAAGGATAATGCAGTCCGACGGAAGCTACACCCGCCGTCACCTCTACCCGAACGAACAGCCGCAAAGCTTTCAGGAAATGTTAATGAAAGAAGCGGCAGAGACCGAACAGAAGCCTGCTAAGAAGGGTGTTCTCGTCAAAGTTAAAAAGCTCAAGAGGAAATAAAAACATGGAGTTATGCGGTTTGAAGAAGAAATAGCCGCAGAAAGTATAATGCAATTTGGGGTAATAACTAAATTATGCTTATTGAGAAAGTTATAAATGTATTAAATATTGACGATGTTATCACTATATGCGGGGCGTATGATAAAAACATTGAGCTCTTGCAGCGTCAATATAATGTTGTAATCCTTGTCAGAGGGAACGACATAAGCGTCTCCGGCGAAGAGAACAACGTTAAAAACGCCGTCTTCGCGGTTGAAGCGTTAATGAAGATGATTGATGCCGGGGAAACGATTAACGAACAGGTTATGTCGTACGTCTATACCCTCGTCCTTGACGGGGAAGCCGAAAAGATAACCGAAATCGGTGCGAATGGGATTTGCGTTACCGTCTCGGGGAAGACGGTTAAACCGAAGACAATCGGGCAGCGGCGATACGCCGAATCGCTCGATAAAAACACAATTCTAATCGGCATCGGACCTGCCGGAACCGGGAAAACATACCTTGCCGTCGCTATGGCGGCGAGGGCATATAAAAACCACGAAGTAAACCGCATAATACTTACAAGACCTGCCGTTGAAGCGGGAGAGAAACTTGGGTTCCTCCCCGGGGATATGCAGAATAAAGTTGACCCTTACTTACGTCCGCTCTATGACGCACTTTACGAGATGTTCGGGGCGGAAACCTTCCAAAGGCTTATGGAGAAAGGGACAATTGAAGTTGCGCCGCTTGCGTTTATGCGCGGGAGGACGCTTGATGATGCTTTTATTATCCTTGACGAGGCGCAAAATACTACCCGCGAACAGCTCAAGATGTTCTTAACCCGCCTCGGCTTTAACAGCAAGATGGTTATAAACGGCGATATTACGCAGATTGACCTGCCGGACTCGAAACGCTCCGGGCTTGTCGACGCAATAAGGGTTCTTCGCGGGGTTGAAGGGATTACGATACAAAAGCTTACCGACAAGGACGTTATCCGTCATAAGCTCGTCGGGGATATAATTAAGGCTTACGACTCTGCAAGGAAAAAGGATTAGCATGAAGATTCAAATCAGAAACAGGCAGCGGGAATATAAACTCTCTCGCGGCGTTAGGCTTGTTATTAGAAAAGCAATAGCGGAGACCGCAAAGTTCGAGGGACTTTCACCGAATTTTGAGGTTAATGTCAATATCGTTGATGATGAATATATTCATTTCCTTAACATAAGCTGTCGCGGCGTAAACCGCTCAACCGATGTTTTAAGCTTCCCGCTCGGGGAGGACGGTGTTTATGACAAGAACCCGGAAACCGGCAATATAATGCTCGGGGATATTGTCTTATCGCTTCAAACCGCCGTCCGTCAGGCTTTCGAGTATAACCATACGCTCCAGCGCGAAGCCGGTTTCTTAACCGTCCATTCGATGCTTCATCTCTTAGGTTACGACCACGAGACCTCTAAGGCAGAAGAAGCTATCATGCGGGCGAAGGAAAAGGCGATATTACAGATTATGGATTTAAAAAGGTGAAATTTTGGCAACTCAATCTAAAACGGTATTCACGGCGATAATGGGGCTTGCGAATGCGGGGAAATCGACACTTCTAAATACTCTAACCGGCGATAAAATCGCAGCAGTAACCCCGAAACCGCAAACGACCCGCACGCGTATTACGGGAATTGTTACGAAAGATGAGACGCAATACGTCTTTATCGACACCCCCGGTGTTATTCCGCACGCTAAAAATAAGCTTAACGAGAAGATGAACAGGGCTGTGCGCGAGGCGCGTTCAGATGCCGATGTTATTCTCTTCATTGCGGATATGACGAGGCGCACTTCGGAGGCGGAGCAGGCTTTAATCGCGAAGTTCGGAGAGACGGAGAATGTAATTTTACTCCTTAATAAGATTGACGCGGTTAAGGACAAGGGCAGGATTGCAGAGAGAATTGATGTTCTCTCGAAGCTCTATGACTTCACAGATGTTATCCCGATTTCCGCAAGGAATGGTGAAGGGATAGATGAGCTTTGGGCTGAAATAGCGAAATTTGCCAAAGAGTCTCCCCACTTTTTCCCTGACGGGAAGATTACCGACCGCTCGGAAGGTTATCTTGCCTCCGAGATGATTAGGGAAAAGCTGCTTATAAACCTTGACGATGAAATTCCGCACGGTATTGCCGTCGGTATTGAGAAATTCGCGGAAAGAACGTCGGGTAAGGAAATTCTTGATATTGAAGCGATAATATACTGCGAGCGCGAGTCACACAAGGGTATAATTATCGGAAAGCGGGGCGCGCTCCTTAAAAAAATCGGCGAAGAGGCGAGGGCTGACCTTGAAAATTTCTTCCGTATAAAGGTTAACCTTAAGCTTTGGGTTAAGGTAAAGGAAGATTGGCGGAATCGCGAACAGATAATTGAGAACATCTTAAAAGATTAATCCTAATTTTACATCTTATATTCCGACGCGTTAGGGGGATTTTAAAAATAATCCTACTATCGGAGGAATTTGATATGACTGAAAATTATAACGATATGAAATGGAATACCTTTGAGGCAAGCGGCAAGATTACCGACTACCTTCAGTACAAGGGCATCAACTCCAAGACCTTCACCGACATGAAGAACCAGATGGCAGAGGACAGAGTACAGAATACAGACGGGGCTTCCTTTAGTTTATAGTATATGATTACAAAAAAAGGGCTTATAATCGGTGTAACCGAACTTGAAGACAAGGGACGCTACCTTCGCGTTCTTACAGATGACGGGGTTCACGAAGTATACGCTCGCGGGGCAAAGAAGATTACGTCGAAAAACAACGCCGGAACGGAGATTTTCTGTTACTCTCGCCTCTGCGCAACCCCCGGCAAAAACGGTCTTATCCTCGATTCAAGCGAACCGGAAAGGCAGTTTTATAACCTCAGATTCGATATAAAAAAACTTGCCCTCGCGAACTACTTCGCCGAAGTCGTTATGCATAGCGGAATCGGGACAGAAAAAACAGGCGAAACCCTCAATCTCTTTTTGCTCTGCCTTTACTACCTTGACGCGGGGAATCGCGAGACCGCTCTTATTAAGGCGGTGTTCGAGCTTCGATACGCCTGTGAGATTGGGTTTATGCCGGGGCTTATCGGCTGCGATGTCTGTCACAAGTACGACGAGGGGCTGACGTTTGTAATAAAAAGCGGTAAGCTTTATTGTGAAGAACATTTAAATGGCACCGGTTATCCCCTCTCCCCTGCTGTGCTTCATGCGCTGCGGTTTGTGTGTCTTTCCGAGCTTAAGAAGATTTGCGATTTTAAGCTTTCCCCCGAGGCGGAAAGAGACCTTGCGCGGATTGCCGAAAATTACCTAATCTACCACACCGAAAAACACTTAAAATCCCTCACCTACTATAACAGGTTATCATGAATAAATATTATCAAACACTTGAACTACATAAAATACTCTTCTCCCTCGAAGAAAACTGCTCCAACGAGTTTACAAAGGCGATGGCGAGGGAGCTTGAGCCTTGTTCGGACTTAGACAAGGTTCAGTTTGAACTTCGCAAGACCGTCGAAGCCTTCGACCTTTCCTCAAAGTACGGCAGCCCCTCTTTCCGCGATTTTAAGGATATTCGCGGCTCGGTTTCAAGGGCGGCTTTCGGTTCTTCGCTGTCTTTCAGGGAGCTTATTGACATTGCCGAAATGCTCGGGCAGATTCGCGCCCTTTCGGACTACTACGCACAGGTTTCGGATGAATTTCAAATCAGCTTTTCCTATCTTTTTATAAGCCTTACCCCGAACAAATACCTCGAAGAGCGGATTAAGGACACCTTCCTCACAGACGAAGATGTCGCCGACAACGCAAGCTATGAGCTGATGATGATAAGAAAGGCTATAACCGAAGCGGGTCTGAAAATCCGCGCCGTTCTTGATAAGATGGTTAAGGATTCGGAGGTTAAGGATTCGCTTCAAGAGTCAATTGTTACCATGCGGGACGGGCGGTATGTGCTTCCGGTTAAAGCTGAATATAAGTCGAAGGTCGGCGGGATTGTCCACGCGGCTTCCGCGACGGGTTCGACGTACTTTATCGAGCCGGCGGCGGTTGCGGAACTTAACAACGAAATCCGCATCTTAGAAGCCCGAGAGCAAGCCGAAATCGAACGGATAGTCGCGGACCTTTCGGCACAGTGCGCCGATATGAAGGAAACAATGCTTTCCGACTTCATCTCCTGCACCGAGCTCAATTTGTATTTTGCAAAATCTTCCCTTGCCGCAAAGATGAAGGCGGGGAAGCCTGATGTTACAGCCGACGGGAAATTTAACCTTAAAAAAGCCAGACACCCTTTAATCGACCCGAAGACGGTTGTCCCGGTCGATATATCCCTCGGCTACGATTACGACACCCTTATCGTTACCGGTCCGAACACGGGCGGTAAGACGGTTCTCCTTAAGACTGCCGGGCTTCTTACCGCAATGGTTATGTGCGGGCTTATGATACCTGCCTCCGACGGTTCGGTTGTTTCGGTTTTCGACAAGATTTTGGTTGACATCGGCGACAGGCAGAGCATTGAGGAGAGCCTTTCTACCTTCTCCTCCCATATGTCGAATGTTGCCGGGATTATAAAAGAAGCGGACGAACGCTCGCTTGTGCTTCTTGACGAATTAGGTTCCGGGACTGACCCTGTTGAGGGTGCTGCGCTTGCGGTTGCGATAATTGAACACCTTAAAAAGCTTAAGGCGAAGCAGATTGTTATCACCCATTATCAAGAGCTTAAGATGTACGCTGTCGAAACGCCGGGGGTTCAAAACGCCTCCTGCGAATTCAACGCGGATACTTTGAAGCCGACCTACAAGCTTATTATCGGCGCACCCGGGAAGTCGAACGCTTTCTATATATCGAAGAACTTGGGCGTTCCCGACAGCGTCATTAACTACGCCGAAACCCTTGTTTCAACCGAAAACCGTCGGTTTGAACAGGCGGTAAAACACCTTGAAGACGCACGACACGAACAAGACATCCTAAATGATGAAATCCGCCGCTTAAAGGGCAACGCCGCGGAGAAGGAAAAGCAGGCGGAATTGAGGCTTGCAGAGATTAACCGCAAGAAGGACGAAGAACTTGAGCGGGCGCGAGTCGCGGCTATGCGGATTGTGGAAAGCTGTCGCATGGAATCGGAGCGGCTTATTATCGAGCTCAATCAGATTAAGAAGCAGAAGGACAAGCATAACTTCACCGAACTTGCGGGCAGCTACAAATCCCGTCAGCGGCAGGCGTTAAACGCAATGTATGACGCCGCTAACCCGGTTACGGCGAAGAAGTCCGACTACAAGCTCCCCCGCGACCTTCGCCAAGGCGACAACGTAGAGATTATCTCGACCGGCGGTAATGGTGTGCTGATGAACAGTCCCGACAAGAACGGCGTTGTAATGGTGCAGAGCGGAATGATTAAGACGAAGATTAACATTTCCGACCTAAAACTTTTGTCCGAAGACGAGGTTGCCAAACAACGCCTTAAGGAGACCAAAATTAACAAGCACTCCCCGATAATGAATTTCGCAAGGACCGCTTCAACCGAACTCGACATTCACGGCTTAACCGTTCTCGAAGCGTTAATGGAACTCGATATCTTCTTAGACCAAGCCGTCCTCTGCGGTCTTCATACCGTAACAATAATCCACGGGCGCGGTACAGGCACGCTTAGAAACGGCGTGCGCGACCACCTCCGTCACCACCCCCAAGTTAAATCCTTCCGCCCCGGTATGTACGGCGAGGGGGAGGACGGGGTAACAATAGCGGAACTGAAATAATATGTCTTTTTTACCGATAGAACCGACCGATAAGCCCTTCGACTTTATATGTATAACCGGCGATGCCTATGTTGACCACCCTTCTTTCGGCAACGCGATAATTTCCAGACTTATAGAGTCTCTCGGCTTTAGCGTTGGGATAGTTGCGCAGCCTCAAGGGCTTTCCGATATTGCGAAGATGGGCAAGCCGCGCCTTGCCTACATGATAACCTCCGGGAATATCGACTCGATGGTTGCACATTATACCGCCGCGAAGAAACGCCGTTCCGACGACCCTTATTCTCCCGGCAACGTCGCGGGCAAACGCCCCGACCGCGCCGCTATTGTATATTGCAAGCTTGCAAGAGAAGCTTTCCCCGACGTTCCGATAGTTTTAGGCGGTCTCGAAGCGTCGCTTCGTCGGTTCGCCCACTATGACTATTGGGCGGATACCGTTATGCCGTCAATCTTGGAGGACAGCGGCGCAGACCTCCTCGTTTATGGCATGGGCGAACACCAAACTGCCGAAATTGTTACCCGTCTTGCAAAGGGTGAAAAGACGGCGGATTTAACAGACATTCGCGGCACCTGCTACCTTTGCGACCCGAAGGACACCCCCCTCGGCAGCACGGTTAACTGCCCCTCGCTAAAAGCCGTTTCGACCGACAAGCGCGAATACGCGAAGGCGACAAAGTTACAATACGACTGGCAGGACGAAGTTTACGGCAAGGTTATTTTGCAACGGCAGACCGCAAAGATGCTTGTTCAGAACCCGCCGGCGTTATCGCTTACTACAGAAGAGCTTGACAGGATTTACGAACTTCCCTTTATGCGCGACTACCACCCTGTTTACGAAGCCCTCGGCGGAGTTGACGCGATAAAAGAGGTTAAGTTTTCTATCACCCACAACAGGGGCTGTTTCGGGAACTGTAACTTCTGTTCAATTGCCTTGCATCAGGGGCGTAAGATTACAACCCGCTCGAAGGAAAGCATTGTAAAAGAAGCGGTCTTGTTGACAAAACTCCCGGACTTCAAGGGTTACATACACGACGTGGGCGGTCCGACCGCTAATTTCCGTAAGCCTTCCTGCAAGTTTCAATTAACGCACGGGCTCTGCAAGGGCAAGAAGTGTTTAGCTCCCGAGATTTGCGGAAATCTTAACGCTGACCATTCCGAGTACCTCGATATTTTAAGGACTTTGCGGCAACTACCAAGTGTTAAGAAAGTCTTTATCAGAAGCGGTATTCGTTACGATTATCTTATAGCCGACAAAAACGACGAATTTTTCCGCGAACTTGTCGCTCACCACATCAGCGGACAGCTCAAAGTCGCTCCCGAACACTGTTCAAACGCTGTTCTTGACAAGATGGGGAAGCCGCATATCGAGAGTTATCTCGCATTTCAAAAGAAGTTCTATAAACTCACCGGTAAAATCGGGAAGGAACAGTATCTTGTACCCTACCTCATGTCCTCCCACCCCGGAAGCACCCTTGCGGACGCGCTCGACTTGGCGTTATTTCTTAAGGCGAACCGCCTCCGCCCCGAACAGGTTCAGGATTTTTACCCCACCCCCGGAACAATCTCGACCGCGGTGTTTTACACCGGGCTCGACCCCTATACAATGGAGGCGGTTTATACCGCGAAAACCCCTGAGGAAAAGGCTTTGCAGCGAGCACTCTTACAATATTACAACCCGAAGAACGCAGAGCTTGTTAAAAAGTCGCTCCAAATTTTACACCGCACAGACCTGTACGGTGAATTCGACATTAAGGAAGAAAATCTATGGCAAGGCAGACAAGACCGACGCGGAAAGCTCCGCAAAGGGGCAAAACCGGGGCGAAACTCTCATTCCCGCTCGTAATTATACTGCTCCTTATTATCGCGGGGCTTGTTCTTTCGGCTGTTTATGAACTTCGCGGCGATGACAGTGAGTACGCGGAGAATGATCCTGTCACAGCCGCGGGTGAAAAACTCGCTGTTCATTTTATCGACGTTGGGCAGGGCGACTCCGAGCTTATTACCTATGGTGACAAGGCTATGCTTATTGACGCGGGGGAAGCTGAATACGGCGCAACGGTTGTATCATATTTACAGAAACTGGGCATAACTAAGCTTGACTATATAGTTGCTACCCACCCTCATTCAGACCATATCGGGGGGCTCCCGGAAGTTATCGCAAACTTTGATGTTGATAAAATTATAACGCCGAAGCTGCCGGGGGATATGACGCCGACTACGAGGGTTTTTGAGAATTTTATTGACGCGGCGGCTGCTAAGGGTTATAAGCTTACTGCGGCGGCGGCGGGAGACAAATACAGTCTCGGCGAGGCGGAATTTACTGTCTTGTCACCCGGCAAAAACGCTGATTTTTCCGACCTTAACGACTATTCGGTTGTAATTCGTCTTGTTTATAAGGATTCAAGCTGGCTTTTTACCGGGGACGCGGAGAAGCCCGCCGAAGAGGCTATGATAGAGTCCGGGCAGAATTTACACGCCGACATCCTAAAAGTCGGGCATCACGGAAGCGCGAATTCCTCGACAGATGAGTTTTTGGCGGCGGTAGCACCCCGTTGGGCGGTAATCGAAGTCGGCGCGGGGAACAGCTACAACCACCCGACCGGTGAAACTCTTACAAGACTCGAAGGTTACGCTAAGATATTCCGCACCGACGTTGACGGCAACATAGTTTTTGAAACAGATGGAAAGGTAATTACACGTGTTAATAATTGATCGTATTGAAGGAAATATCGCAGTCGTTGAAACGGACGGCGGGCACATTGACATTCCTCTTACGGATATTTTAGGCGAGGCGGGCGCAGGCGACGTTTTAGGGAAGGTTGACGGCGGTTACAGGATAAAAAAACACGCAACAGAAAAGCGGCGTGATGAAATTAATAGAAAACTATCGGGGTTATGGGATTAATTATGAACATATTCGACCAGATTAAAGAAGATTACCGCAAGATGTCTAAGGGGCACAAGAAAATCGCGGACTATATTACCGAAAACTACGCGAAGGCGGCTTATCTCACCGCCGCGAAACTCGGGGAGCTTACCGGCGTTTCGGAATCGACTGTTGTAAGATTCGCCTTTGAGCTTGGGTTCGAGGGTTACCCCGAGATGATAACCGCTATACGGGATTATACCGGCTCGAAGCTTACGACTATTGAGCGGATTAGCGTTATGAACGACCGTATCGGCGCGGACGATGCTTTTGAAAAGATTCTTGCGATGGATATTGACAAGCTTAAGAAGACGCTTGAGACGGCGGAGAAGAAGGAATTTTACGCGGCGGTTGACACGCTTTGCGGCGGGCAGAATATCTACGTTATCGGCGCAAGGTCTGCGGCGGTTCTTGCGAGGTACGCGTCGTTTTATTTCAACATGATGTTCGAGAGCGTTAAGCTTGTTCATACAACGTCAACGAGCGAGATGTTCGAGCAGATTTTATCAATCGGGAAAAGCGATGTAATGATAGGCATGAGCTTCCCGCGATACTCTAAGCACACGGTCAACGCGATGAAATTCGCGAAAGAAAGCGGCGCGAAGGTTATCGGGCTTACCGATTCAACCCTTTCGCCGATAGCCGAATTCTCCGACAATGTACTTATAGCGAAATCGAATTTAACCTCCTTCGCCGACTCCCTCGTCGCGCCTATGAGCGTACTTAATGCGCTTATTGTAGCGGTCGGGATACGGAAGCAGGATTATGTTGAGGCTAACTATAAGCGTATGGAGGAGATTTACGAGAAGTTTGAGGTTTATAGTGCGAGTGATAAGGAGGAGGGGAGATGAACCTCCTTATAATCGGTACCGGCGCGGCAGGGCTTTTCGCCGCCGTTACCGCCGCCCGCAATAACCTCTCCGTAACAGTCTTAGACAAAAACCGCACCCCCGGAAAGAAGCTTCGCATAACCGGCAAGGGACGTTGCAACGTTACCAACAACTGCACAAAAGAGGAATTCTTCGATAGTATTACAAACAACGCGAAGTTTTTATTCTCCGCTTACAGCAATTTCACCGCGCAGGACACAATGAGATTTTTCGAGGACTTAGGCGTTCCGCTAAAGACCGAGCGCGGCAACAGAGTTTTCCCAGAATCGGATTCCGCGCATGACATCGCGGATGCCCTTGTTAATGAGTGTAAACGATTAGGGGTAACTTTCAGAGAATTTAACGTTAAAAAAATTCTTCATGACAATGGGCGAGTCACCGGCGTAACGGACGGTAATAACGAAATTTACGCCGAAAACATTATCCTTGCAACAGGCGGAAAGTCTTACCCCGGGACGGGTTCTGACGGGAGCGGTTATAAGCTTGCGGCAGACTTGGGCGTTAATATTACCGATATTCGCCCGTCGCTTGTTCCGCTTGTTGTTCGTGAGAAATTCGTTAAGGACTTGCAAGGGCTTTCACTTCGGAATGTTAAGTTAAGCATTACGGAAAATAATAAGGTTGTTTTTTCGGAACAGGGTGAAATGCTTTTTACCGATTACGGAATAACAGGACCGCTGGTGTTATCAGCTTCCGCGCATATTAAAAACCCGTTAGGGGCAATTGCCGGGATTGATTTAAAACTCGCGCTTGACGAATTAACCCTTGACCGTCGGATTTTGCGCGATTTTGACGAAAACCCGAACCGGCATTTCGGGAACGCCCTCGATAAGCTTCTCCCCTCCTCACTCCGCCCGATAATTGTTAACCTTTCGGGTATAAACCCCGAAAAACAAGTCAACGCTGTTACTAAGGCGGAACGGTCGGCTCTTGTTAAACTTCTTAAGAATTTTTCGCTTGAAATAACGGGTTTTCGCCCGATTCTCGAGGCGATTATAACACGCGGCGGCGTTAATATAAAAGAAATTGAGCCGAAGACAATGCGGCATAAAAAAATCCCGAATCTGTATTTTGCGGGTGAGGTTATCGACCTTGACGCTTATACAGGCGGGTATAACCTGCAAATAGCGTTTACTACTGCTTTTGCGGCGGCTAAAGCAGCGACCGATAGTTACTGACAGTCAGTATATTAGCGAACAATAAACAAAACAAAAATGAAAAAAGTTTTTGAAAGGGGGGTTTGGGGGGAAAACTTTCTTCAGAGAAGTTTAGCAGCTGCGGCTGCCCCCCAACGTACCTTGAAAATTGCAGTTGACGGACCTGCCGGTGCGGGAAAGAGTTCTGTTTGCATGGAAGTTGCAAGAAGGCTTAATATAAACTACCTCGACACGGGCGCGCTTTACCGCTCTGTGGCGTATGAGATGCTTAAGGAGCGAGTCAATACCCGCTTTATCACCGACTTTTTGGAAAAACTTAACATTGACGTAAAATATATCGACGGCATTCAGCGAATGTATGTTAACGGTGAGGATGTTACCGACGAGATTCGCACGCCCGAGAATTCGATGATGACGTCGAAGATTTCGGCAATAGGTGCGGTGCGCGATTTCCTCCTTGATTTGCAGAGGGATATTGCCGGTAAAAACGACGTAATAGTTGACGGGCGGGATATCGGGACGGTTGTTCTTCCCGACGCAGACATTAAACTGTTTTTAACTGCCACGGCGGACGTCAGAGCAAGATGGCGGCTTAGGCAGTTGGGACTTCCCGAATCAGACTTCGAGCGGATCTTCACGGATATTAACAAGCGGGATTACGACGACTCCCACAGGGAGATCGCGCCGCTTTTGAAAGCTGATGATGCAATGGTTATCGAAACATCAAACTTTAGCTTTGAACAGGTCGTTGACTCTGTTATTGAAATAATCAAAAAGAATTGGGGTACAGGCAATATGAACGGAATTTCCGACATTGCGGCAAGAATAATTGAACTCCGCGAGGTTTGCGGCTATACGGCAGAAAGCCTTGCAGACGAGCTTTCAGTACCGCGAGTCAAATATTACGAATATGAAAAGACAGGCGATTTCCCGATAAGCGTCATCTACGAAATTTCAAACAAATTCGGCGTGGATTTCAACGAGCTTGTAACCGGGGAAGCCTCCCGCCTTTCGACTTTCCAAGTGATTAAGCGCGGCGGCGGACGCTCGATTAACCGCTTCGCCGGGTATCGTTACAAGGACTTAGCATACAAGATGAAGAACAAGATTATGCAGCCGCTCCTTGTTACCCTCGACCCGACGGACGAACCCGCCTCACTTGTTTCACACCCGGGCGAGGAATTTAACCTTGTCCTTCGCGGAAAAGTTGCGGTTACTATCGACGGACACGAGCTTATCTTAGAAGAAGGCGACAGCGTCTACTTCAATTCAAACCTTCCCCACGGGCAAAAATGCGCGGGGGACGAAAAGGCAAGATTTGTTACAATTATCAGCGAACAAAAAGAATAAAATTTTAGGAAGATGAAAAAGCGATGTTATTAGACCGATTTTTACCAAGGATAGATTTTGACTCTTACGAGGACTTTAAGGAAAATTTCACAATAAACGTACCCGAAGACTTCAACTTCGGTTTCGACATAGTTGACGAATGGGCGAAGCGCGAACCCGAGAAGAAAGCCCTTGTATGGTGCAACGACAACGATGAAGAGAGGACATTCACCTTCACCGACATCAGCAGACTTTCAAACAAAGCCGCTAACTTTTTTACCTCACTCGGTATCGGCAAAGGCGATGTTGTTATGTTAATCCTTCGCCGCAGATGGGAGTATTGGGTGTGTGCAACCGCGCTCCACAAAATCGGCGCAAGCTTAATCCCGGGGTCTTTGCAGTTAACGGTGAAGGACATTGCCTATCGCGGGAATTCCGCGGGGGTTAAGATGATAATCTGCGTTGACGACGATTTCGTTATAAGCCAGATTGACGGCGCGTTCGACAAGGTTGACTCTCTCAAATACTTGGCTGTTGTACCAAGTAAAGGTGAACGTGCAAGAACGCATACGGGTTATTTTAACCTTGACGAAGAGGCGGCGAAATTCCCCGACACATTTGAGCGAAGGGCGGGGCAGAAGTGGTCGGACATAATGCTTATCTACTTCACCTCCGGGACAACGGGTATGCCGAAGATGGTACAGCACAACTTCGCGCACCCTCTCGGGCACATTATCACGGCGAAGTATTGGCAGCAGGTTGAAGAAAACACCCTCCACATGAGCGTTTCCGACTCGGGCTGGGCGAAGTTCGGCTGGGGGAAGATTTACGGGCAGTGGATCTGCGGCGCGACGATTTTCGGTTACGATATGGACAAATTCGTCCCCGCGAAGCTGTTACAGAAAATTCAAGACTACAAGCTCACGACATTCTGCGCGCCGCCGACGATGTTTCGCTTTATGCTTCAAGAGGACGTCGCAAAATACGACCTCTCGTCCGTTCATAATTTCTGCATAGCGGGCGAGCCCCTAAACCCCGAAGTTTTCCGCCAGTGGGAGAAACTCACCGGGCTTAAGATGCGGGAGGGTTTCGGGCAGTCCGAAGGACCCGTCTTAATCGCGAATTTCAAGTGGATAGACCCCCAGCCCGGTTCAACCGGGAAACCCTCCCCAACTTACAACATACAGCTGATTGATAACGACGGCAACGTTTGCGGCGACGGTGAAGAAGGGACAATCTGCATCTGCGGCATTGACGAAAAGTTCCCTGTCGGGCTTTTTACCGGGTATTATAACAACGCCGAAATGACCGAAAGTATCTTGGGCGGCGACAGATACGACACCGGGGACGTTGCTTGGCGGGACCCGGACGGCTATTATTGGTTCGTCGGGAGGAACGATGACGTTATAAAATGTTCGGGTTATCGGATAGGACCTTTCGAGGTTGAGAGCGCGATCCTCGAACACCCTGCTTGCGTTGAATGTGCGGTAACCGCCGCGCCCGACCCGATAAGGGGGCAGGTTGTTAAAGCGACAATTGTCCTTGCGGCGGGTTATGAACCCTCCGAAGTTCTCACCAAAGAGATTCAAAATCACGTTAAGAAAGTTACCGCGCCTTATAAATACCCGCGTGTTGTGGAGTATGTTAAGGAGCTTCCGAAGACACTCGGCGGAAAGATTAAGCGCGCAGAGATAAGGAATAACGATAACGGCTAAGCACAAATTTAAAGCACTATTATGGTAATTTCATTACCATAATAGTGCTTTTTTGTGTTAATACTGCTCTTGCGGCGCAAAACCCGGTGAATTTCCGTATTTTTCATCAAGCAGGAAGCGGTGGATATTCGCCATTGTTGTCATGATGTAGGGATAAACATAGCCGTAAACGATAAACACTCCCACAATCGGAATCATTGAGGTAAACGACCAAAGGATGAATGACAGCTGTGTTACAAATATATCGCCGCGATGTCCGCGGGTTAAGAATATGCTCTCCTTAAGACATTCCCTTGCGGTTTTTTCGGGGTTCTCGATAAGGAGATAGAACGCTTGCATATAGTCGATTGAACGGATTATTCCGGGTACGATAAAGAGAAGCAGCCAGAGCGCGATAAATAAAGACATTAAGAAATAAAGTCTTACCGCTCCCCAGAAAAGCTGTGAGGAAGAAAATGCGTAGAAAATATCGGAAGCTTTCGGCGTTTCGCCATGTGTCAGCCCGAGGTAGACTTTTTGAATACCGAGAAGCAACGGACCGAGTATTATATACATCAGAGCCGTACCGATGAGCGAAAATAAAGCTGTTACCGCTCCGCCCGATTCAAGCCCGCCGTCCATCGCCATACCGACTAAGACACCTATTTCAATAACCATTCCGAGAGCGAATGAGATTCCCAAGAATATTAAAAGTACAAGTGCAAGCGGTCCTAAATTCGGCTTTATCTGTTCTTTCGCAAGATCCTTAAACCAAACTCTGTTAAACATAATAAGCTCCATTCCGCCGCAACGCGGCACAAATAGTAATGAATTTTTTGTTTTGCTCCCCCCGCCTCCGGCGGGGGGAGCAAAACTTACTTTCTCGTTATTCACATAATATGTAGTGTTTCTATTATACGTTATATATTATGAAAAGTCAATAGTTTTTATGAAAATTAACACAAATGTAATAATTGTTGTCCTAAAATTTTGCTAAATTTAGAATAATTATCTAATCTTTGTCAAAACTATTGATTATACCGGATAGCTGTATTCGGTCAAGTTAAATTTATACTTCAGCCGTCGAAATAAAGTTATGACGGCGGAATGGAGAGCAGATGAAGAAATTCGATTTTTCAAAGTTCACCGGGAAGGGTCTCGCAATCGCTGTGTTTGTGTGCCTTCTTGCAGTCGGCGGCGCGGGGATTTATTCCT
>JAISGY010000012.1 GCA_031262835.1 Ruminococcus sp. | reverse complement strand
CAGTCTTCTTCTAACATTATACCTGTGGATTTCGTTTTAGTCAAGCAAAGAAAAACAACAATCGCAAGGATAGCTGTTTCAGCAATTTCTTCCTTGCGATTACTATTATACGAGGAGTTGTTCTATGAAGAAATTAATATCAATTTTGTTAACATTTATAGCAATGATAGGCGTTTTTGGGGTAGGCGTTCATGCAGCCGACGACCAATATGTGCAGCAGACCTATGTCGGGCAGCCAACAGATACTGCAAGTAAATACTATGACTCGGCACTTTATATCAAAGTCAATGTTGTCGGGTATAAGGGAAAGAAATTGCGGATACGTATAAAATCATCCGACGGTACAGAACTTTCAAGTGTTAAGCTTGATAATGCGTCTTCAAACAACACCTACTATCACTATTATTGGACCGGCAAAGACAGCAGCGGCAACTTTTACAAAGACGGAACATACACCATTCAGACATGGATTTACGGCGACGACAGCACCCTTGTTACAAAATCTTATAACCTTGACTTAAAGGGCAACGACAGTGGCACGCCGACGGCTGTAAAAAAATCCGCAAAAGTTACCTATATGGGGCAGCCCAAAGACCCGAAAAGCTCATTCTATAACCGCGCAATGCTTGTACAGACGCAAATTAAGGGCTATAAAGATAAAACTGCCGTTATAGAAATTTACGACCCTTCCGGCAGATACGTTAAGACTTTTGAATTTCTTATAAAAACAAATGATTACGCTTATAACAGTTACTGGACAGGATATGACTATGACGGAATTTTCTGCGACGACGGAACATATACCGCGAGGCTTTATGTTTACGGCTATGAATCCGCTACCGAACAAGACTGGACACAAAAGGTTACGCTTAAAAAAACCGACGCAAAGTTTATGAAATTCACCGGGCTTACAAAAGACGATGACAACAGATTAACAGCAAAGTTCAGTACAGCAGGCCATAAAGGGGAGACAGTTGTCACAGGATTTTATGATTTTTACGGTACATATCATTCACTTAATACATGGACTCTTAAAACGAATGATGTAGAGTATTGGAAATTATATATCGGAGAGTTATTAACCTACGGAACTACCGGATTAACGATTAAAGTTATATCGTATATCGACGGTCAATATGATTCAACCGTTGTCGTCAGGCAATATAAAGTCTCTTAACTTAACACCGCCGCGTTTAACATCACGCGGCGGTGCTTTACTCCGCAAACCTAAACTTTATCTCCACCGCCCCGTCGCTGTTTATATTAATTATATCAACAAAATCCAAAAGAATTTCATGCGTAAGTGTTTTAATATTGCGTAAATCATCGAATTGTTCATCTGTCTTCAAAGGAATATCGGCTTGCAGCTTTTCTATAAATCCGCGGACTGCCTTGAGTTTGCCGCGATAGTCCGATTTTAGTCGGGTATATTCCTCCTTGGTTATATCGCCGTTTTTCCAGTCGTCATAAAGACCATCGGAAATTTTGGTAAGCCGTATAATTTCCTGTTCCCGCTTTTTCAGCGTTAAGTCTGATTGCTTCTTAGCCGGCAAAGGCGCACTTCTTACTTCGTCAATAACTTTATCTAAATTGTCAAACAAAGCGATTTGTAGCTTTATTGCCCCAAGCACTGCCTCGGTCAGAACATCTTCGCGAACGGAACGGGGGGCACAATTTTTCTCCGACTGCGCCCCGACCCGACAGTAATAATAACTGTGCCCGGCATTGCCGCGCCGATGAAGAGCCCTGCCGCAGTCGGGGCATCTTAAGAAACCCGAGAAGAGGTGCAGAGTCTTTTTCCCGGGAGCGGTTCTTGTATCCCGCAAAAGCCTCGCCTGTACATCTTCAAACATCTGCCGCTCAATAACAGCTTCGTGCGTACCCTCTTTTACAAACCATTCACTTTCTTTTACAGAAATCTGCTTGTGAATCTTGTAGCTTATAACCCGCTGTTTCCCTTGAACCATAGAGCCTATGTACATACGGTTTTTAAGGAGCGATGAAATTGTAGTCGTGCTCCAGAGGCAGGACGAAAAGCGGCTGTTCGGGTTTTGGTATTTTAACCCTTTTTGCTTTTTGTATTCGATAGGGCTTAGAATTCCCCGCTCGTTAAGGCTTTTTGCAATGCCGTTTATGCTCATATTATCGTAAAGAAACCGGTTGAAAATATCGCGGACAACCTCCGCCGCTTCTTCGTCAACTAAGAGTTTGTTTTTATTGTCGGGGTCCTTAATGTAGCCGTATGGGGCAAACGCACCGATAAATTCGCCGCGTGAACGCTTCATATTAAAGGTCTTGCGGATTTCCTCACTTGTCGCAGCGGCGAATTGCTCGTTAAACATTCCGCGAATAGGCACTTCAAAGCCGCTCACGGCGTTCGGGTTCTTGTATGTATCAATAAAAGGCGCGCCGAAACAAATAAAGCGAACACTGTAAATCGGCAAAAATTCCTCTAAAAACTTCTGTTGGTCGGCAAGGTTTCTAAACGCTCTTGCAAGCGATTTTACAATAATGCAGGTAACTTTTCCGCAGGTTATATCCTGCTTCATTCGTAAGAAATTTTCGCGGTTTGTGTCTGTCCCTGTTTGTCCGTCGTCGATGTAGGTATCTATCAGCTCGTATTCATCTTCATTAAAGCTGTCAAGAAGGTAATCGGTTAGGATTTTCCGCTGGTTTGTAACGCTTAAGCTTTCGTCGTTGCCGTCCTCCCTTGAAAGCCGAAGGTAAAGCGCGACCTTCCACTTTTTCTCCGCAAACTGTGTTTTCCTTATTCTTGCCATATTGTCACCCCTATAATGATATTCGTAATTTTCCGCAAAAATTTCGGTGAATAGAATCAAATTTGCGCATAAACACCGGGCTCTACAGGTCCCACAGGTCCTACGGGCGAAACCGGTCCTACCGGTCCTACAGGTCCCACAGGCGCAAGCGCGTAAGTCTTTTGACAAAAAACCGGGGAGTCTTATAGAGACTTCCCGGTTTTATTTGTGCTTAATATTCGCGAGAGGGTTGTTGTCCATCGCGGCGGAGATTCGTTCCGGGGCGATGTGGGTGTAAATTTCGGTAGTCGAGACGGACTTGTGCCCTAAAATCTCCTTGAGGGTAATCGCGTCCGCGCCGCCGTGGTTGTACATGAGGGTCGCGGCGGTGTGGCGGAGCTTGTGTACAGAGAGTTCGCGTCCGTCAAGGTGCGAAGCGGCAAGCGCGTTTTCGACAATCTGTTCTACCCGCCGCCCGGTAATCCTCCGAAGCTGTTTCGACAAAAAGAGCGCGTCAGGGTCCTTAACCTTTTCGGGCTTAACATTTTCGGGAATCCGCACGTTAAGGTAATCAACTATCGCGTAGGCGCAGGCGTCGTTAATATGAATAATCCGCTCTTTGTTGCCCTTCCCGAGAAGGCGCATTGTCCGCGAATCCAAGTTAATGCTCGTGAGGTTTAAGCCGACAAGCTCCGAAAGCCGCATACCGCAGTTTATAAATAGCGTAACAATGCAATAATCCCGCAAGTAGTAATTATCCGCCGAAATCCCCTCAAGAAGACTCTTGCTCTCTTCAAGGGACAAAAACCTCGGCATACTCGCCGGAATTTTCGGGTAACTTATATTTTCTATCGGGTTTTCGGTAAGAAGGTCAAGGTCGTTTACCAAGCACTTGAAAAAGGTATTGAGCGCGGCAAGTTTCCGCTTTCGGGAACGTGCGTTGTTTCCCCTGTCGGTGGCGATGTAGTTAAGGTACATGAGCCCCGTGAGCTTTGTTACCTTCTTTAGGTCACCGACCGTCATATCCTTAATGCTGCTGTCGTCCCTGCCCTGTTCCCTCTGTAAAAACCGCAGGAAAATCTGCAAATCGGAATAATACGCGGCAATAGTCGTCTCCGACTTCATGAGGATAACGCGCTGATAGGTTATGAAGTTGTTTAAGAAGTCGGGGCAGTTTTCTTTTTTATACATATTAACTTAACATATGTTTCAGGCGGTTCATAGCCTCCGCCGTGTTTTCGTGTGTGTTGAAACTCGTTAACCTGAACCAGCCCGCACCGTTTTTGCCGAAGCCCTCGCCCGGTGTTCCGACAACCTGAATGTTCTCTAAAAGGTAATCGAAAAATTGCCAGCCGTCCATGCGATTCGGCGTCTTGAACCAGATGTAAGGCGAATTTTCCCCGCCTGTACAGGGGATTTTTAAGCCCCGCAAAGTTTCAAGAATAACAGCCGCGTTTTTCATGTAGTAGTCAATGTTCAGTTGAACCTGCTTTCTTCCCTCGGGGGAGAAAACGCCCGCCGCCGCGCATTGTACAGGGTAACTCACACCGTTGAATTTACTGCCTTGGCGGCGTGTCCATGTGTCGCGAAGGCTTACACTCTCGCCGCTCGCAGTCGTTGCCCCCAGTTCCTCGGGGATAATAGTGTAGCCGCAGCGAAGCCCGGTAAAACCGGCTGTCTTCGAGAGACTGCACATTTCGATTGCGCAGGTTTTCGCGCCCGGAATCTCAAAGATACTCCGCGGCAGAGTCTTGTCGTAAACGAACGCCTCATAAGCCGCGTCGAAGATAATAACAGCCTTCTTCGCGTTTGCGTAATCAACCCAAATTTTAAGCTCGTCCTTTGTGTAAACCGCGCCGGTGGGGTTGTTGGGGGAGCAAATGTAGATGAGGTCGCAGTTAACGTTGTAGTTCGGCATTGCCTTGAAGCCGTTTTCGGCTGTTGCGTCGGCTAAAACAATCTGCTTCCCGCCCATGATGTTGCTGTCAACATAAACAGGGTAAACAGGGTCTGAAACGAGTACCACAGAGTCTTCGGAAAAAATATCGTTAATATTGCCGGTGTCGGATTTCGCGCCGTCGTTAATGAAAATATCGTCGAAACGAAGGTTAACACCGCGCTCGGCGTAGTACCCCGCAATCGCTTTTTTAAGGAAATCGTAACCGCGCCCGGTGTCCTCATAACCCTTAAAGGTCTCCTTAACGCCCATTTCGTCCGCGCCGCGCTTCATGTATTCGATTGCCGCAGCCGGAAGCGGGAGTGTTACGTCGCCGATTCCCATACGGATAATCTCTTTATCGGGGTACTTCTCTTTATACGCCGCAATCCGCTTCGCTATATCAATAAAGAGATAGTTTTTCTTTAGTTTTGTGAAGTTTTCGTTAATCTTTGCCACTTTTAATATTCCTCCGAAAAAACACAGCGGGGGCACTATAACCCCCGCCCGCTTTTTAAATTTTATTCATTTAACTTAACGTACGCCCACCCGACTGCCGGTGCTTATCTGTTCTTGTAATATCTCTCGAACTCGGCGATGTCTTGGCACTTTTCGAGGGCGTGGATTTCGTCGATGATGCCGTCTTTACACATACGTGCAAGCTCTTGGTCAAGGCAGACCATGCCTTCTTTGCGCCCGGTTTGGATTGCTGTGCCGATGAGGTGAACCTTGTTGTCGCGAACCATTGCCTTGATTGCGTCGGTTGCGTTTAAGATTTCGCAGGCAGCAACCCTGCTCTTGCCGTCGGCTGTGGGAACGAGGGTTTGCGCTATGATTCCTACGAGAACGGTTGCAAGCTGGGTGCGGATTTGCGATTGTTGGTGAGAGGGGAAAACGTCGATGATACGGTTTATGGTGTCCGCCGCACAGGTTGTGTGGAGGGTTGACATTACAAGGTGTCCGGTTTCGGCGGCGGTAATTGCCGCATTGATTGTTTCAAAGTCACGCATCTCTCCGACGAGGATAACGTCAGGGTCTTCACGGAGGGCAGCGCGCAACGACATTGCAAACGACTCAACGTCGTCGCCTATTTCGCGCTGATTAATCATACAGCGTTTGTGTTCGTGAATGTACTCTATAGGGTCTTCGACTGTAATAACGTGCGCGGAGCGGGTTACGTTGATGTAGTTTATCATTGCGGCGAGAGTGGTCGACTTACCGGAACCTGTAGGACCGGTTACAAGGATAAGTCCGCGCGGCTTTGTGCAGAATTCGCCGAGGATAGGCGGGAGGCTGAGGTCCTCGAGCGCGGGAATATCATTGCGGAGAAGACGTATAGCAATAGCGGTGTTGCCGCGCTGATGGTAAACGTTAACACGGTGACGGTAGCCGCGGCGCGTTACATACGAAAAGTCGCAGTCGATTTTGTTCTTGATATTTTCAAGGTTACGCCCGCCCGTCATCTGTTCAACAAGCTTCATTATGCTTGTATCGGTCATTTCGGGGTAGGTTGAGAGTTTACGGAGCGAACCGTTCAGACGGACGATCGGCGCAATCTTTGCGGTAAAATGTACGTCCGAGCAACCTAAAACGCGTGCTTCATCTAAGATCTTATCAATGCTGAGTATGAATTTTTCAGTTGGTCTGGCGGTTTCGAGTTCCATAAA
>JAISGY010000034.1 GCA_031262835.1 Ruminococcus sp. | reverse complement strand
AGAAGGAAACCGGCGGAGAGGGACGATTCGTTGTCACAGGTGTTCGCTGGGCTGAAAGCACTAAGAGGAAGGCTATCCATAATAGCCTTGAAATCACGACGCCGCGATACAAAGATGTGGTTATTGTTAACGCAGACAACGCCGAAAACCGCCGCACATTTGAAACTTGTCAGCTTAAGGGCAAACGTGTTCTGAATCCGATTGTTGACTGGACGGATAATGAAGTGTGGGAGTTTCTGCACTATTACGGCTGTGAGAGCAATCCGCTGTATCAATGCGGATTCAAGCGAATCGGCTGTATCGGATGCCCTCTTGCGCGGCGAAAAAATCAGCTGATGGAATTTGCGCGTTATCCGAAATACTATCAGATGTATATGCGGGCGTTTGGGAAAATGCTCGACCGCCGCCGCGAACTCGGCAAGCCTACCGACTGGCAGACCGCGCAGGATGTTATGGACTGGTGGCTTTACAGTCAGAAGTAATAATATTATGCGCTGTCACCCAAAAACATTATACTATATAAATATCTGTCTGTCAAGAGGGAGGCTCCAATGTCAATCGGTAAAATGACCACCCGCATCGACCTCATAAAAACAACACAGACAAAAGACTACCAAGGTTTCCCCACAATGCATGATGAGAGTGTCGCCTCACAGCAAGCATATTTCGAGCCGAAAAACAGCACCGAGAAGTGGAGCAACCTTGCGGTTTTTGCGGAAGCGAACGCTATTTTTCGTTTTCGGTATATTCCCGGCGTGGCGGTTACAGCGGATATGGTGATTGTCTCCGACACCGGGCGGTATCGGATTATCAGTGCGGAAGACGTACGCGGCAGGCATATGTACTGGGAGTGCATATGTCAGAAATCCGCGCCGTCAAAGGCAGAAGGGGGCGGCGGTATGTGAAGATTGAGTTTTACAAGGGTAACACGGCGTTCGTAAAGATTACACCAATGCTTGACGGTGCGGAGTATATTTTATCCGATTCGGACGAGATGCGTTTCACGGTCAAGAAAAAGCTGTCGGAGCGGATTCTTCTGCAAAAATCATTCACCAAAGACAGCGGGAACATTATCATTTTTACGCCGGAAGATACAGGGCATATTCCGCCGGGGACATATCGTTATGACTGCGGGATATATGCACAAGGCGGCTTTTTCACTTTTATCGAGCGTGATGATTTTGTTATCAAAGAAATTGTCACAGAACCTTTCGGCAGAGAAAATGATAATCCTGTTAATCTCGAAATAACGGGCGAAATAGAAATCCCGAAAGTAGTTAACGGCGTTATTTCCGTCAATGGCAAATCGGGTATAGTATCGCTGTCGCCCTCCGACATAGGGCTTTCAGCAATGTCCGCGAAAGAAATCACGGACATTTTTTATTCTAAAATCAAGGAGCAGATGTAATGGCAAACGAAAAATATATAAATCAAGACTCGGCGAATCAGTTGATATCGCTAATCTTCAGCAAAATCAGCACCGATATTTCAAGCTGTGTAACCACCGATATTGAGGGGGCGACTAACAACCTTAAGTCTGCAGGTGCGAAAGCGGTTAAGGATTATGTTACTGCCGCCATTTCCGCTCTTGAGGGAATTAATCTGCGGTTTCAGATTGTGGAAACTCTCCCCACAGAGGACATTTCGGCTGTTACCATCTATCTTGTGCCGCAGACTACGCCGGGGGCTTCGGACGGCTATTCGGAGTATATTTACATCTCCGACAGCTGGGAAAAGCTCGGCACGACAACAATTGACCTTTCGGGGTATTGGCAGAAAACAGACCTTGAAGCTATGACCGCCGCTGATATTACTTCCATTTGGAACGCGGTTGCGGGGACGTAATTATGCGGGTGCTTGAAGAAAATTCCCTTGCCGCGCTTATCGAGAAAATCCTCACGCCGTCTGTCGGGGTAATCACCCTACCGGACGGCGTTTCAGGTGCTTCAACTCTTACTAAATCGGCGGCGGGGACAGTCTGTTGTTCTTTACAACTTGCCACTACTGTTAATGTGCCGCCGGATACGCTTGTAGCTACATTGCCTGAGGGATTTCGCCCGAAAAATACTTTGTATTTCCCCGCTACAGCTATTTGGCAGGACTACAATACCGGTATGGCGTTTCTGCGTATTGAGCCGGACGGGAATATATATGCTTCGGGCTACTACACGTGGGGCGGTGCGGAGAGTTCACCGCTCAATGCGCTTTATGCGGGGTTCTCATTCAATATTTAGGGGGCGGTTTTATCGCAAAGGCAACAATGAGATTAGGGGAAGATTTCAGCCGTATGATCTCCGAACTGGGAAAGCGGACGGATGAGATTGTGCCGAAAGTGCTTGAAGTCGGCGGGGATATTGTTCTTGAAAAGGTTCGAGATAATCTCACAGGGGTGTTAAGTAGGGAATCTTCCGGGGAGTTACTGCGTTCCCTCGGCAAATCGCCCGCACGAGTCAACCGCGATGGGAATACCGATATAAAGATCGGTTTTGCAGAAAACAGGACGGATGGAAAAAGTAATGCACTTTTGGCTAATGTCCTTGAATACGGCAAAGCCGGGCAGCCGCCTAAGCCGTTTCTCAAGCCCGCGAAAAAGCAGACACAAACGGCGGCTGAAGCGGCGATGAAAAGCAAGCTTGAGGAGGAGATTCGTGCAATACAATGATATTCTGACTGAACTCAACGGCGTTTTGGATGCACTCGAAATTCCCGTTACAACAGGCGTTTTCTCCGATACTCCGCCGCCTGAATATATGGTCATTACACCGCTTTCCGACCGTTTCGGCTATCACGCCGATGATAAGCCGGAAATTGATATTCAAGAGGTACGATTGTCTTTATTCTGTCAGAGCAATTACTCGGAGCGGGTGCATCAGCTGACAGATATTTTAATAGTATCGGACTTTACAATTACCGACCGCAAATTTGTCGGTTATGATACAACAAACGATTTCTATCATTACAGCATTGACGTTGAAAAATTTTACGGGAGGGATTTTTGTGGCGAAAGTAGGACTTAAGCATATTGTCGGCGCGAAGCTCAGTGAAAGCACGGCGAACGCATCATACACAAATGGGATGAATATCGGCAAGGCGATAGCTGCGAACATTACGGTTGAAGTCAACAACGTTATTCTCTATGCCGATGATTCCGTTGCAGAAAATGTTATCGAATTTAAGAGCGGTAAGGTGAGTTTAAATACCGATGATATGACTTTCGAGGTGCAGGGTATGCTGCTCGGTCACACCGCAACAGCGACTACGCTTAAGGCGAATGCAAATGATGTCGCGCCTTATGTGGGTATCGGATTTTATGGTTCGGTTGTTCGGAGCGGCGTGACAAAATACCGTGCAATTTGGCTTTACAAGATTAAGTTTGCTGAGGGCAACGACGAAACTAAAACCAAGGGTGAATCTATCGAATTCACAACGCCGACCATTGAGGGAACACTCCTCAAAATGCCGAACGGCGACTGGAAAGAGGAGGCTCTTTTTACCAAAGAGGATGAGGCTATCGCCTGGATAAACGAAAAAGCGGGAATTACGGAGGGGACTGTCAATGAATAACGATTACGGCAAGAACATCACAATCAACGGTAATACTTACGAATTAATCCTCACGACTAAGGCAACAAAAGAGATAGCCGGTCGTTACGGCGGGCTTGAAAATCTCGGCGAAAAACTGATGAAAAGTGAAAACTTTGAATTGGCATTAAGCGAGATTATATGGCTGATTACTCTCCTCGCCAACCAATCTATCTTAATTTACAACATAAAAAACGCCGACAAGAAAGAACTCTTGACCGAAGATATTGTCGAACTTCTCACCACGCCGTTTGAACTCGTTGAATACAAAAATGCGATAACGGCGGCGATGATTAAAGGCACGAAAAGAACGGTCGAAAGTGAAACTGACGAAAAAAACGTAACGTCCGGGTAAGTGATGATGAATTATTTACCCGGATTTTGTATTTTGGCAAAACGCAGCTGGGATTTTCTCTTGATGAAACGTGGTTATTGCCTTTAGGGCTTTTACTTGATTTAATGGCTTGTCACCGACAGTTTTTGGGACTAGAAAAGGCTCGGCGGGAGCTTTCGCTTGATGATATATTTTAGGCACGAGGGGGTGAGGGTATGGTTGACGCGGGTATAAAGTTAGCCGTTGAAAACGAGCATAATTTTCGGAAATCACTAAGCGAAATAAATCAGTCTTTTAAAGTTCTCGGTTCTGAACTCAAACTCGTTTCTTCCGAATTTGATAAAAACGACAAATCGCTTGAAGCCATAACGGCTCGAAATGACGTTCTCGGCAAGTCGATTGACACGCAAAAAGACAAAATCGCTACCCTCGAAGCAGCACTCCGTAATGCTTCCGAGAGTTTTGGTGAAAATGACAAGCGGACACAAAACTGGGCTATTCAGCTGAATAATGCCAAAGCCGCCCTCAACGATATGGAGCGGGAACTCCAACAGAACGCCGCCGCAATGGACGATACCGCCGACAATGCCGATAAAATGGGAGACGAAATTAAGGAAGCTTCAGACAAAGCCGAAACTTCCGGCGGTAAATTCGAGAAACTGGGAGGTATTCTAAAAACGGTCGGCGCAGCAATGGCTACGGCGTTTGTCGCGGTCGGAACAGCGGCGGTCGGAGCGACAAAGGCGTTAGCTGAAATGTCTGTGGGGACAGCCGCATATGCTGACGAGATTCTGACTCAATCTACCGTGACAGGAATGTCAACGGAGCAATTACAGGCATATTCTTACGCAGCAGACCTTGTAGATGTGTCCTTAGATACATTGACAGGCTCGATGGCGAAGAACATCAAGTCTATGGATTCCGCCCGCGACGCAATCGTCAACGGCAAAGCCGAAACGAATCAAATGGCGTTAGCCTATGCCGCTCTCGGTGTTGAGATTATCAATGCGGACGGAACGCTCAAGGACTCGGAGGAAGTGTACTGGGCGGCGATTGATGCACTCGGCGGTATGGCTGAAGGAGCGGAGCGTGATGCAATCGCCATGCAAATTTTCGGCAAATCAGCCCAAGATCTCAATCCGCTGATTGCTCAAGGCTCAGCCGGGATAGCGGAACTTACGGAAGAAGCACACCGAATGGGCGCGGTTATGTCTCAAGCACAGCTTGAAACCGCCGGGAAATTTGACGATGTTGTTCAGAAATTGAAACAGGGCTCCGGTGCCGCGAAAAACGCTCTCGGAATCGTTCTGATGCCACAACTCACGCTGTTAGGTACAGAGGGAGTGGAGCTTCTCGGCGAGTTTACTCGCGGCTTGAACGATGCCAACGGCGACTGGGGTAAAATTTCAGAAGTTATCAGCTCAACGGTCGGGAAATTCGCCGATGTCATTTTAGAGCAATTGCCGCAGGTTCTTGACACAGCTATGACCATAGTCGGCAGTATCGGGAGCGCGATTGTTGATAACCTTCCGCAACTGGTTGATACTGCAACAGCTATCATTATGACGATTTTGGACGGTTTGATTACCGCTTTACCGAACATCACGGCGGGTGCGGTTCAATTAATCCTTGCCCTCGTCAATGGCATAATCACGAACTTGCCAGCACTTGTTGAAACCGCTATTCAAATGGTCTCTGCGTTAATTCAGGGGCTTTCGGAAGCTTTGCCGGAGCTTATCCCGGCGGCGGTTAATGCCGTGGTAATGATAGTACAGGGCATTATTGATAATCTGCCGCTGTTGCTTGATGCCGCTCTGCAACTCGTACTCGGCTTGGCACAAGGAATTTTAGATGCAATTCCGCAGCTTATTGAAAAACTGCCGCAACTTATAGTGTCGATTGTAGATTTTATCGTTCAGTCGATACCGCAGATTATCGAAGCGGGCATTACCCTTTTCTTGTCGCTGATTCATGCTCTGCCAGACATAATTATACAACTCGTCGCGGCGATTCCGCAAATAATTGACGGGATTATTACCGCTTTAAGAGATGCTTTGCCATTACTCATTGAAATGGGCGTGAAACTTTTTGTAGCACTCATTTCGGATCTCCCGAAAATAATGCTCGAAATCGTAAAAGCAGTTCCCAAAATTATGGAATCGCTCCTTAATGTTTTCGGGGATTCAATTAAATCTATGGTCGAAGTCGGCAGCAATCTCATTAAGGGGATTTGGCAGGGTATCTCGGACGCGGGAGCTTGGCTTCGCGACAAAATCAGCGGATTTTTCGGCGGCATGGTTGACGATATAAAAGAGTTTTTCGGGATTGCATCGCCGTCAAAACTTTTCGCGAGACTTGGTGAATTCATGGGCGAGGGCTTAGGCGAGGGCTTTGAAGATTCCATGCAAGGCGTAGCAAAAGACATGGAGAAAGCAGTCCCGACAAGTTTTGATATGCCGGAAATTAATATGTCCCCCGTCGGTCGGCGTATTTCAGCCGGGGCAGACAATATTACAGCAGGACAGACTCCGATAGGGGTTAGCCCAGCTTACAACATAACCATTCCGCTCACCATAAACGGAAAGGAAATCGCAAGAGCAGTCACACAAATACAGGTCGTTAACGGGCAGGTTATCGCACGAAACAGGGGGGCGATTGTATCACAAGGATAGATTTTACAACTAACATTTTAATGGGCGGCGAAAACGATGAAGCGGAAATTATTGCAACGGCTTTCAGTGCCGTTGACTGTACACTATTAGACTCCTTAGACGGACGCTGCACGTTGGATGTTACCATCATGAATGAGCTTGTTGCCAATGTTGCGGTTAACGATTTGATGAACCTTTACATTGACGAAAAAGACGATACAGGCACGGTTATCAGCACTTTGACCTATCGGTTTATCATACGACAGATACATCGGTTCAAAGGAGACGGAGGACATCAGGCGACAATTTCGGGCGAACAGCTGACCTTTATACTTAACGACACCGCATACGATTTGACGGGCATAAAAGAAGAGGGAAATACAGCAGAAGCTATATTAATGCTTATTTTGCTTCATACGCCTATTATTCCCGGTGACATCTCAGACTTTCCCGGTTCGTATACTTACATTTTGGACAAAACCGCATCACGGCGTGAAGTCTTAATGGACTTTATCAATATGTTACAAGGTGAAATTGAATATGACGGAAAAATGGTAAACGTTAAGGCGCATCGCGGCAGTGAAACCTTTGTTAAAATAATGGACGGAAAGACTGTAACAAGTCTTTCCGTTACAGAAACCGCCGAAAGAAAGTTTTTTGACGTAAGTTTTTATAAAAAAACAAGCCTTCACACCGGCGATAACGTTCACATCATTTACAAGCCGCTCGGAATTGATTACTTGACGCGGATTGTATCCATTTCTTACAACCCTTTTAACCGAAGGGATATGAGTTTAGAGGTCGGATATTACGGACCTGAATACACTGCCGGTATGAAAGCCTATGAGACAGAAAACAAAGTTGCCGAAATAACCGAAATGACCGAAGCTAAGGCATGGGATATTCCGATTCAATCGCAGTATGAAGATGGGACAGAATTTGAAGCGGGTGAAAAGTATGTTGTTTCGGTAACTGCCGACAGCGAGGGTAAAAAGTCCTGTACGTTGGTAAAAGATGAGGGTGGGGGTGGGGAGCAGTTTCCATCGCTTGATGAACTGCTGCAATTATCGGATATATATCCTATGTACATAAATATGTTATCTGACGACCCAATAATGGGGCTTTGTATGTATGTCCCATCGGCATACCAAATACGCGACCCGGGATATATTTTGGCTTATGCTTCGTTTATAAACCTTACAGACGTAAATTTGAACGTGAAAGAAGGTAAATCGTTACATGATGCTTGGCTTACAATTGATATGCAGCTTAAAATATATGCCGGGGACAGCCCAAATAGTCTTCAGCTTGTCGGTTACCACAAAGAACTGAATAAAGCAATGCACACGCAAAGTGCCGCGAATCCTAACATACCATCAGGTCCGGGGAGTTTAGTCAATACTAACTACGCTTCCGGGGGGATGTATGGGGATGGCGGCGGTTACTACTTTCCGGATGGTACGCAGGTTGATTACTTAAATTACCACGGCACTCCGCTGTTTAGCCCCCATAAGTATTGGTACTTCTGTATGGACACCAGTGATGTTCAAGCGGTTGTACCCGACGATGACATATTAGACGGGGGATGGTCGGGAATCTCGATTAATACCAATCCCATAGCTAATATTCAGATACAATACATTTCAAACTACAACGAATTACAACTTGGTCTATATGCGCATAGAAAGTATATATCTTCAATAAACGTTGTACCGCAAAATCAGCGCGACTCCGGTTTAATTCCTACGGCATCAACTGGGGCTGTGCCGAGAGTATCGGTTACTATTGATGCATTCAGCACGCAACAATACGACCCATCGAACAACTCGAATTTCAACCCACATCATCCGAAAGCTATATTCACCAGCTATCTTTACAAACGGTTTTATCAAAACAAACCGCAGTTTATCGGTTCGGATTTTCTTAACTTGATGATAAGCAGATACAATGCGGCGAAATCGGGGAGTTAACAAATTTCGTTAAAAAGAGAAAGGAAACCAATTATGAAACTAAATCAAATTTGGGACGCAGTCCACTGGGCAGGAGCCGGAATCGGCGCGGCTCTGGGCTATTTTCTCGGCGGCTTTGACGGAGCATTAATCGTACTTATCGTTTTTTCTTCGCTTGATTATGTAACGGGCGTTGCGGCGGCAGCGGTCAAGAAAGAATTGTCCTCGGAGACAGGCGCGAGGGGTATCGTTAAAAAGGTACTCATTTTCTGCCTTATTGGCGTGGGGCATATGCTTGACCTGCATATCCTCGGCGGCGGGTCGGCTTTGCGGACGGCTTTAATCTTTTGGTATATCGGTAATGAGGGTGTGTCGCTCCTTGAAAACGCAAGTGTTATCGGAGTTCCTATGCCTGACATTTTGAAACAAGCTTTAATCCAAATCCGTAATAAAGGGGAAAAGAAGTAATGGCTACATTTCTAAAACCTGATAAAATCTTAACCGTAAAAGTCGGCAATTCGACACTCACAATAAAACAGAAAATAATCCCTGACGGAACATTATCAACAAAAGACATCTGCGAGTATGTCAAAACGGGACAGAAGATTAAACCGCAGGCGAAACTCTCGGGCGGCATCGGAAAGCCCAAGGGCATAACTATCCACAACACAGAGATGATTGATGTTCCGGACGGCACGAACCCTGCCGAACAGTATTGCAGAGCAACTTTTCCGAACTTGAATATGGGCGGCGTGGTCGTTCACTTTTGGATCTATAAATCGGAAATTTGGCAACAGTTATCCGAGGACGAGCGCGGCTGGCACGCGGCGGACGGTTCTACACGGCGTAAGTCACAAAGGGCTGACGGCTCTCTTATCGGCGGCAATCTTGATACTATTGCTCTTGAAATTATAGAGTCTGGCGAAGATAAGGAAACCGAAGAAACCGCCGCGAAGCTTGTCGCATATTTGCTTGACAAATACGGCCTTTCGCCGAAAACCGACATTTATACTCATCAGTATTTCAAGCCATCTAAGGCTTGTCCTTACTATATCATTCCGCACCTCAATAGGTTTATAAAGATGGTGACGGATTTTTATGACGAAATACAAACCGCGAAAAAGCCTGTTGTTCCTGCTCCTACCGCGCCCGAAATTAAGAAATGGTATCGGGTTCAGGTGGGTGCGTTTTCGGTTAAGTCGAACGCCGAGGCTCTTGTTGATAAACTACAGAAACAGGGATATAAAGATGCCTACGTTGTGTAACCCTTAAAAAACGATACAAAGAACAACGCTTCAAAGATATTACAGCGGGCGGTGATGAGCCGTCCGCCATACTTTGGAGGACGACTATGATTGTAGCTGAAGACTATGTTTTGTGCTGCGAAAACGAAAAAATTGTCGGACGTACAAGATACACCATCCGCATATTTTGCAACAAAAGTGCCAAGGAGACCGCCGAAACTAAGCTGTTACGGCTTATGACGGGTGCGGTTAGCCGCGAAAAACATTCTGAACATTCTGATAACTATGCAGCGTAAACCTTGATTTTTCCTGACTTCTATGGCAATATAGCTATACTACTGTAAAGGGGAATTCTTACAAATGCAAAAATTCACAGCTCTGTACTGCCGCCTTTCCCGCGATGACGATTTAGAAGGCGAAAGCAATTCAATCGTCAACCAGAAAGCTATATTGTCAAAATACGCCAAGGAACACGGCTTTGCCAATACCCGGACATTCGTGGATGACGGTTTTTCCGGCTCGACCTTTGAACGTCCATCTTTCAAAGAAATGATAGCCGAAGTTGAAGCCGGAAACGTTGCCGCAGTTATCGTCAAGGATATGTCGCGGTTTGGCAGGAATTATCTTCAGGTCGGGATGTACACCGAGATGACGTTCCCTCAGTACGGGGTAAGGTTTATCGCCATTAATGACGGCGTAGATTCCGCCAACGCCCTCTCGATGGAGAACGATTTCACGCCGATAAAGAATCTTTTTAACGAATGGTTCTGCCGCGACACGTCCAAGAAAATACGGGCGGTTCACAACAGTAGGGCGCAAGCAGGCAAGTACCACACAATGAGGGTGCGTTACGGCTACAAAGCAGACCCTGACCACGAGGGTGAGGTTATGATTGATGAGCCTGCCGCCGAGGTAGTCCGCGACGTGTTCAGCCTTTTTGTCGGCGGGAAAGGTCCTAAGCAGATATCCGATATGTTGAATACCCGCGGGACTGACAATCCCGCGTTTTATTATGCCAAATCGCACAATCTGCCGATTCCCGAACACTCCTCAAAATGGTGCAGCCGTTCCGTATCGCAAATTTTGGATGATTCCTTTTACATAGGAACGCTGACGAGGAAGAAACGCACTACAGTTTCATACAAAAACAAGAAATACATAATAATTCCCGAAAACGAACGCTTCGTTTTTGAAAACCGTCATCCCGCGATTATTTCGGAAGATACATTTAATATAGTAAAGAAACGCCGCGACGGGCGAAACCGTCCGACTAAAATGGGGGACAAAGGACCTCTAAACGGTATTATTTACTGCGGAAAATGCGGAGGGAAATACCATATTTCGAGGTCTCAAGACCAGAAGTACACGTATTATATGTGTAAGAACTACCGCATTTCAAAATGCGATTCGGTTCGTATCCGCAAGGATGTCATTGAAGAAATGGTGCTTGAAGCGCTTCGGGATATGCTGGCTTTTGCAAAAAGCAACGAGAAAAATTTCTGCGATATACTTCGCGCAAACAGTGAAAAGAGCAGTCAGAAAACCAACAAAACAAAGCGTAGCGAGTACCGTGCCAACGAGGAGCGCATAACGGCTTTGGATGGGATTATCCGCCGAATCTACGAAGACCACATTTCCGGGAAGCTTTCGGAAGAGCGGTTCGGCAAAATGCTCGCTGACTATGAGCAAGAGCAGTTTGGGCTTATTGCCAAAAACAAGGTTCTCGGAGCGGAGCTTCAAGAAATTGAGGACTCGAAAAAAGGCATTGACAGTTTTATGAAAATTGTCCGCACCTACACCGAAATCCCGGAATTGACCGATGAAATAGCGCGGACTTTCATTGACAAAATCGTAATCAACGGCACACACGGAAACGGGAAAGACCTCGCCGACCGAGTAATCGAAATTTACCTTAACTTCATAGGCAAGCTTCCCGCCGATTAACAAAAGGCGACAGACCGAGCGAATTCGCTCAGTCTGCCGCCTTTTTAATTTTGTTCATAAAATGTGGTTGACTTTTGCTGTGGTTTGTGGTGTACTTACCTGTGAATATTCTTATGAAAGGAATATAGGGGGGAACAAGGGAAGCGTGAGGGGTAAGAATTTGTCCTTAAGGGACGCTTTCTTCAGAAAGTTTCCCCCAACGTTCTCCCTAATACCCCGCGCCCATTTTCATTGCCTTCATATCGTTGTCGCGGAGTTTTTGTTTTGTTGCCGGGACAACCTTGTCAACGGCGGCTTTGAAGTGTTCGTCTGAGATTAAGCCTGTCTCGCCGATTAATTTACCGAGGAGGATAATGTTTGCGCCGCCTGCGAGGTCGTTGTTGTCCGCAAGTTCCGTTGCGGGGAGGGCGTGGATTTTAACGTCGGGGCGGGTCGCTGCCGCAGCGTCTATTGCGGACTTTTCAATCATGGTGCTGTCGGCGATAACTATGCCGCCATCCACAACCGTTTCGATGAATTTATCGAGGGAGGGGGTGTTTAACGCCATTAAAACGTCGGGGTTCGTTACGAGCGGTGAGCCTATCGGGTCGTCGGAAATAACAACCGAGCAATTACAAGTCCCGCCGCGCATTTCGGGTCCGTATGAAGGGAGCCACGAGACTTCCTTCCCCGCCATTAACCCGGCGTATACAAGAATCTTTCCGGCAAAGAGGATGCCTTGTCCGCCGAAACCGGCGATTAAAATATTCGTGTTCATCTATTTCACCTCCGGCGTATTACGGATATCGGCATCTTTGTAAACGCCGAGGGGGTAATAGGGTATCATGTCTTTGCGAAGCCTTTCAAGGGCGTCAACCGGCGACATTCCCCAGTTTGTCGGGCAGGTCGATAAAACCTCGACAACCGAGAAGCCCGCTTTGTTCTTTTGGTTTTCAAATGCCTTGCGAATCATCTTCTTTGTCTCGCGAACGTGGGGTACTGTGTCAACCGCCGTGCGAGCCGCAAGCGCAGTCCCCGACAATGTTGCAAGCATTTCGACAACGCGAACCGGGAAGCCGTTAACGGCGGTATCGCGCCCGAAGGGGGTTGTTTGTGTAACCTGTCCGGGGAGGGTTGTCGGTGCCATCTGCCCGCCGGTCATGCCGTAGGTTGTGTTGTTAACGAAAACGATTACGATGTTTTCGCCCCTTGCCGCCGCATGGACGGTTTCGGCTGTGCCTATTGCGGCAACGTCGCCGTCGCCTTGGTATGTGAAGACGAATTTATCGGGGAGCGCACGCTTTACGCCGGTTGCAACGGCGGGAGCGCGTCCGTGAGCCGCCTCAATCATATCGCAGTTGAAATAGTCGTAAGCCATTACCGAACAGCCTACCGGGCAAACGCCGATTGTGTCGCCCTCGATTCCCATCTCGTCGATAACCTCCGCAACAAGGCGGTGGATAATTCCGTGGGTACAACCCGGGCAGTAGTGAAGCACCGCGTCGGTGAGCGCGTGGGGTTTAGTGAATACTACAGACATTTTACACGCCCTCCTTAGCAATCTTTTCAATTTCAGCGGTAACTTCCGCAGGTGTCGGTATAATTCCGCCGGTTCTTCCGTAAAAATGCACCGGCTTTTTGCAGTCGATAGAAAGCTTTACATCTTCAATCATCTGCCCTGTTGACATCTCAACGGTAAGAAGTGACTTAGCGTTTTCGGACGCTTTAATAAGCTCTTTTTTCGGATAGGGCCAGAGGGTAACGGGGCGGAAAAGCCCTGCCTTAATCCCCTTAGCGCGAGCGGCGTTAACCGCGGATTTACAGATTCTTGCAGTTGCCCCATAGGCGCAAACCACAATCTCCGCGTCGTCTGTGAGGTAACAGTCCGCCTCTGTGTGCTTGTCCTCAATATCTTCGTAACGCTTCTGCCTGTCAAGAATCGACTTTTCGAGAACGTCGGGTTTTAAATAGAGGGAGTTTGCAATATTATGCTCTCTTACCCCTCCGTGACCGACGGTTGCCCAAGGCTTCTCAAAAGTCTCCGCCTCTGTCTCGGGGAACTCGACAGGTTCCATCATCTGCCCCAAGAGCCCGTCCGCTAAAATCATCGCCGGCATACGGTATGAGTCGGCAAGGTTAAACGCCTTGTTAACAACATTAACCATCTCCTGCACCGAACTCGGCGCGAAGACAATTACGCGTGAGTCGCCGTGCCCTAATGCACGTGTAGCCTGAAAATAATCGGCTTGCGAGGGCTGAATTCCGCCGAGCCCCGGACCGCCGCGCTGTACGTTAATAATAACGCAGGGCAGGTCTGCGCCGCAGATGTAGGAAATGCCCTCTGTTTTAAGCGAGATTCCGGGCGAACTTGAGCTTGTCATTGTCCTTACGCCCGCCGACGCCGCGCCATACACCATGTTAATTGCGGCAATTTCGGACTCCGCTTGTAAAAATGTTCCCCCGACCTTCGGGAGCTTTTTCGCAAAATATGCGGCAACCTCCGTTTGCGGTGTTATCGGATACCCGAAAAAACACTTGCAGCCGGCGCGTATAGCTGCTTCCGCCAACGCCTCGTTGCCCTTCATCAATGACTTTTCCAAAAACTTTTCCCCCTACTTTTCAACCGTTATGCAAACATCCGGGCACATCGTCCCGCACATTGCACACCCGATGCAGCTTTCCGGCTTTACAAACTCCGCCGTTAAATATCCCTTGCTGTTGCGCTGTGATTTCGACAGTTCAATACAGGCTTTAGGACAGGCGTTTACGCACAATGCGCAACCCTTGCACCTGCCTGTGTTAATTGTAATTTTAGGCATTTTTCGACTCTCTTTCCGAAGGCTTTTTTCTATTATAACACAACTTAAAGCTGTTTTAAAATACTAAATTGGTTTTGCTGATATAACCTAAAGTTATAAGAGTTTGCCAAGCAAACTCACCACGGCTTATTGACAATAATCTTTGCCGTAAATGCGTTGAGCGGTTTGTAGTCAATCCCCTCGGGCACAACCGTTATTATGTTTTTTACGTCCATAAACCCCGCAAGCTTGTCCGCTTCGGCGGTTGACTCCGCGATAACTTCGGCGGTTGTTTCTTCCGCTAAGTTTGTGTTGTTGACAAGGTTATTGGCTTTTACGCCGGTTACGGCTTCCATTTCACGTAAAATTTCGAGCGCGTCTTCCGCAGTGCGGGTAAGATACCGTCTGAAATTCACGACATACAGAATCGAAATTTTCCCCTTGTCTAAAGCATTCATATAACGCCCCAACACCTTCGCACCCTCGTCGTCCCCGCCTACGTCAATAATGAGGTTATCGTACTCGCCCGAAAGTGCGGCAAGGTCGAATGTTAATGAGGGGATATCGAGGGTTGAGGTTTGGAAATTGCTCGCGATAACCTTTACGCCCGCCGCTTCAAGCTCCGCAGTGTAATCCGCCGTGCGAAAATAGGGGTTGACAATATCGAGGTCTGCAATTGCTACAGTTTCGCCCCCTGCATACTTCTCCACAAGTTTTTCCGCAATGTTACAGGCGAAATTAGTTTTCCCTGAGCCGTAATGCCCGATAATAATAAAAACCATCTACTCCACCGATATAATATAATAGTAGACAGGCTGTCCGCCCGAAACGAGCATGATGTCGGCGTCGGGGTACTTTGACTTAACGTAGGTTTCGAGGGAAGCTGCCTTTTCTTCTTCGATGTCGGAACCGTAAATTATCGTTATGAAGGCAGCATCCTTCCTCCACATATGTTTAATGAGCTTGCCGGCGGCTTTGTTGATATCCGATTCCGCGAACAGCATCTTGCCGTTGTCAAGTGCTAAAATCTCGCCCTGCTTTATCTCCTTGCCGTCTATGTCGGAGTTGCGGGCGGCGAAGGTTATCTGCCCGGTGCGAACGTTGTCTAAGGCTTTTGTCATATTCATGCGGTTGGTGTCGAAATCGGCGTCGGGGTCGTAGTTCATCATCGCGGTTATCCCCTGCGGGATAAACCTTGACGGTATAACGCAGACTTCGCGGTCGGCAAGTTTCCCCGCCTGCTCCGCCGCCATGATAATGTTCTTGTTGTTCGGGAGGACGAAAACCGTCTTCGCGGGTGTCGCAAGGATTGCTTTTAGGATGTCGTCGGTGGAGGGGTTCATTGTCTGTCCGCCGGTTACGACGGTGTCTGCGCCCAAGTTGCGGTAAAGTTCCTCAATCCCCTTCCCGCTTGAAACGGTAACGAAACCGAAGTCCTTTTCCGGCGCGGCGGGGACAAAATCCGTCTCCTTGACAAGAGCCGCTTCACGCGCCTTGTTCTCGTGCTGAAACCGCATATTGTCAATCTTAAGGTTAATAAGAGAGCCGAAGAGCAGCCCCTCTTCAATCGCCTTCCCGGGGTGGTCGGTATGGACATGAACCTTTATAATATCGTCGTCCGAAACTGCTACAACGCAGTCCCCTATCGTTTCAAGAAAGGCGCGGAGCCTCGTCTCGTCGGGACATTCGGGGTTTTTACGAACAATAAACTCGGTGCAATAGGTAAAATTTATAACCTCGTCGAACTCACCGACAACGGTCGAAAAGTCCTTAACGTCAACTGCATTTCGCGGAGCATTGTCTGCGGCAAGCTTATGAATATCGCCGCCCAAAAATACGTTTAACATCTCCTTGAAGATGATAACAAGCCCCATTCCCCCCGCGTCAACAACCCCGGCGCGTTTTAGGACTTCGAGTTGGTTCGGGGTGTCTTCAAGGGCAATTTCCGCCGCCTTGACCGCATCCGCCCAGAGTTTAATCGGCTCGTCCTGTGACTTTTCAACCGCCTCAAAAGCCTTTCTTGCAACGGTTAAAATTGTACCCTCTGTCGGGCGCATAACCGCCTTGTAGGCTGACTTCACGCCTATGTCGAGTGCGCGCCTAATGTCGTCGGAGTCCGCCGCTTCAAGCCCCGAAAAGCCTTTTGAAAAGCCCCGGAATAAAAGCGATAAAATTACGCCGGAATTCCCCCTCGCGCCGCGAAGGAGACAGGCTGCGGTGAGTTCGGCAACGTCGGAGACGGTGCAGGAATCGGGGAGGCGCGAAAGCTCGGCGGTACTGTTCCCCATTGTCATAGACATATTTGTACCGGTATCGCCGTCCGGCACGGGGTATACATTAAGCTCGTCCACACTGCGTTTGCGCTCGGTGATAACATTCCCCGCCGAAATAAACGCATCGCGGAGCATTTTTCCAGTAATCATAAGAAGTGACCTTCCTTTATCTTAAAGAAGTCCTTGTATTATTAATTTGTCATACCGTCAACGTAGACTGTTATCTTTTGTACGGGGACGCCGATTCTCTCTTCGACTGCCCATTTAAGCTTACCTACTATGCTTTCGGAAACGGCGGAAATTGTGCTGCCGTAGACGACCGCAATATGCACGCCGATAATAAGCCTTCCGTCGATAACCTTTATCCCGACGGCTCTGTCGGCGTGGACGGGACTCGAAGCCATTCCCAAAAACCAACGCCCGAAACTGAGCTTCGCAGGGAGAAGCCCCGAAACCCCGACACATTCACAGAGAACCCGCCCGCAGAGCGACTTAATATAATTCTCGGAAAATCCGATTTTGCCCATATAGTTTTCTCTGATAATCATATTAATACACTTTCATAAATATAAAAAGTTTCACA
Organism: Ruminococcus sp.; assembly: GCA_031262835.1. Taxonomy (GTDB): domain Bacteria; phylum Bacillota; class Clostridia; order Oscillospirales; family Ruminococcaceae; genus JAISGY01. The sequence goes on along the minus strand of JAISGY010000034.1, from coordinate 37,479 downwards.
TTTAATTATAGCACGAGGATATTAAAATATCAATAGCAAATGGCAATAATTTCTGAATGTTTATAAAAATTAAAGAATTTGTTCATAAACTCACGTAAACAATGTCAATAATCGAACTTTAGCATATTATGTAGAAGCGGGGCGGAAATTATCGAAATGATTGGAGAATATATATGGAGAAAAAACTGATAGATGTTTCTAAGCACAACGGCAAGATTAACTGGAAAAAGGTTAAGGCTGACGGAATTGAGGGCGCAATAATCAGGGCAGGGTATGGGCGGGTCGCCACACAAAAGGACACCTGCTTTGAAAGCAACTACGCCGGAGCAAGGGCTGCGGGGCTTATTATAGGCTCCTACTGGTACAGCTACGCGATTTCGGAAGCAACGGCAAAGGCTGAGGCGGAAGCGTTCCTTTCGGTTATTAAGGGGAAGTGCTTCGATCTCCCCGTCTATATCGACATTGAGGACCAATGTCAGCTGAAACTCACGAAGGCGGAATGTACCGCGATTGTTAACACGTTCTGTGAGGTTATGGAGAAGGCGGGGTACTTTTGCGGAGTATACAGCTTCGACAGCTTCTTCGCTTCACACCTTTCGACAGATATTCCGAAGCGTTATTCAATATGGGCGGCAAGGGTTGAAAACGAAAAGCCGTCATTTGTTACAACCTACGACATCTGGCAGTATTCATGGAAAGGGAATATTGACGGCATAACCGGGCACGTTGACATGAATATCTGCTACAAGGATTTCCCTGCGATAATGAATGAGCACGGGCTTAACAACTACCCCAAGACAGAAACCGACACCGAAGTCCCGCAAGTCCCGCCCGATTCCGACGACACCGCCGATGAAGAAGCGGTCGAATACACCGTAACCGCTTATCGTCATCACGTAAGCGAAGAGGAATTCACAGAACTCGTAAAATCCCTCACAAAGCTCGGCTTAACCGTAACCAAAAAGCCGATGGAATAGCCGACACATTAACAACCCCGGGGGAATTCACATTCCTCCGGGGTTGACATTTTAATAAAACTATGCTATAATTCGTATATATAATCTTCCCACGCCGGGGGCGGGGGAAGATTGCTAATGGTGCTTAATACGGGGGTTAAACGATAAATGAACGAACAAGGAATAAAGAAGCGCACAGCCTTAAATGTGATAATTCATTGCATACTTTTTTTGGCGGCACAATTTTTAGTTAATGTCATCGCTGCGCTTGTCCATGACTTTTTGGGAAATGCGTTAAAGATTGACGAATTAATCAACATCATCATCTTTTCCGTAATAGAAGTCGGACTCGGGTATACCTTCGCCTTTTTGTACATAAAATTCATCTTCAAAGCAAGCCCGTCGGAGTTTCGTATAAAAAAGCCCGCCGCAAAAAAGTGGTTTCTTTTAGCCTTCCTGTTACCGGCATTAATCTGGGCGTTTTACCTTATTTTTGTTCCCGGCGAAATCGTTATAGACACTTTGCCGCCCGAAAAGACATGGGATATTTTAATACGCACCTTTATTACCGTGTCGCTGCGAGCGGCTCTTGTTGAAGAACTGTACTTCAGGGCGGGGGTTCTGCATTTTTTTGAACTTCGCTTCGGAAAAATCGTTGCTGTTATTGTCTCTGCTGTAGGCTTCGGGCTGATACATATTTCCAATTTCACAGCGGAGGGACTGCCCGCTGTAATTGAAGCAATTCCTTATTTTATTTGGTGCATCATTATGGGGCTGCTTCTTGCCCTTCTTGCCATCGCCTCCGACTCGATATTTATCCCGGCAATAACGCATTTTTGCTGGAATTTCTTCTTGGGCGGCGGCTCGTTTGATATAAATGTAAATCCCGACGGTATCGTAAATTATCGTGTACTTTCGGATTCATGGCTCTTTGAGGACAGCAAAAGTACAATCGCGCCGATACAGATTTGCTTTATGGCTGTGACGGCAGTTGTGGTTTTTATCGTTATGAAGAAGAAATCTACAACGCCGCCTCAAGACTCTCGAACCATATCTCAAGGTCCATGAGGCAGTAGGTTCCGAGGTCGGTTGTTTCGGTATAAACCATGTTGTTTTCGACATCAAAGGTCGTGTCAACCGGCAAAAGAATATTTATCTCCTCAAAATACCGGAAGAAATTAAACCGCTTTATCCCGATTAACTCTTCCTCGTCCTTCGCGTATGTTCCTATGGTATTCGGTACAAGACTGTCGGGAATCTTCGCGCCGAGCTTGAACGTCTTAACCGCCAAGCCGTCCGTGTATTCAAATTCCGGCACCATCCCCAAGATTGCCGTGTTCTGTTTCATCACGTTGCTGTAGCCGCTCTCGCTTGCGGTGAGGTTGTTTTTCGGGACACCCGCCGCAGTTATAGTTACCGAATACTTTATTTCTTCGCCGTCGTTTATGTACCTTAAAACTTCGTTGTCTGCGGGAATGGTCTGTTTAAACAGGCGTTCGCTGTCGAGGGTTTTACCGTCGGACTTTGTTTTTAACGGATCAAGTTTCAAGGAGACTTCGTCACCGTCGGAAAGCTTGTCACCGTCGGTGTCGGGTTTTTTCGGGTCGGTTTTGTGTTTGTTAACCTCATCGCCGTCTTTTAGGTTATCGAAGTCGGTGTCGGCACGTGTCGGGTCTGCTCCCTTTGTAATCTCAATGCGGTTGCTCAAGCCGTCCTTGTCCGGGTCGGCTGTCGAATCCGATACGCCCTTAACCGCGCTGTCGTAAACGAGCGGGTCTGTGTCTGTATAGTAATATTCCTCAAAATCCGTCAAGCCGTCAGAGTCTGTGTCGGCTTTGTTTTTATCGGTTCTTGTCCATATTGTTTCCTCCATATCGTTAAAGCCGTCGCCGTCGGTATCGTAATAATCTATATCGGGATAACCGTTCGTGACTTTTTCGACGATAAGTATCGACGATTCGAGCGTCTCGTTGCCAACCTTTTGTGTTACCTTAAAATACTTCTTTTTGAAGGTGTCTTTATAGTCGTATGAAATGTCTGATGTTTCGGCAAGCTTAGAAAAATTTTTGCCGTTATCGGAGACAAAGAGGGTGAAGCTGCCTCCCTCGACAGTGCTTACCCACGAAAGCAGAAGCACGCCGTCGTCATAGTCGGCAGTAATTTCGCAGATACGGAGGTCTTCATCTTCGGCGTTAACAGTCAGGGGGAAAGATACCGTAAAAATCAGTATCAATAATATCGAAAGGAAGCGTTTTTTCATAGCGATCTCCTTTATTTTGGATTTCATTAACAGTATATCATAAAATTTATGAAAAGTCAAGCAATAAATAGTAAATGAGATTTAAATCTTACCAAAAAGGTAGGAATTAATCTATATTTTTTGTGCATTTTTCACAAACATTTGTCAAAATATCGTACATTTTGCGAATTGACATGAATTCCAGAATAGTGTATAATTAGCAGTAATTTATTGCCTTAAAGCGATATTATAAAGGAGGGAGCTTTTTTGCGGTAGAGATAAAAATAGAATATCGTATAAAATCGCTCAAACATTATGAAAAACCTTAAAATCGCCCCCAGACTGATTATCTCCTTCTTACTTGTTGCGCTTCTCGCGCTCATACTCGGTATAATCGGCATAATCAGTTCGACGACGCTTTCTAATCAAGTCACACGTGTTTATGATGAAAATGTGCTCGCAATAAATGCGGTTTCGGTCATCAGAGGCAGGTATAACGACATTCGCCTCAACGCACAATCTCTTGCAAGACACGGCGATGATACCGCTGCTGTACAGCAGTACAAAAACACAATTTCTTCGTATAATGACGAGATTGAAGAGGCAACTGCGGTTTATGAAAAAACCATAACCGACATGAGTCTGGAAACTTCATATAAAGACTTTACGGCGCGCTACCCCGCGTACATAAAAACTATCGACGAGATTGTTTCTGCGGCGGGGACCGGCGGGTCTGCTGCTGCTTATGAGGCTTTCGATAAACATGACGCGGAGGCTGATGAGATTCTTGCCGCAATCGAAGGCATGGCTGATTTTAACATCACTCTGGCAGAGGACACAAAAACGAGCGCGGATAATATTGCAAACGTGATTTTAATAGTACAGATTGCTTTTATCGTTGCCGCAATAATCATTTCGCTTGCTCTTGCGCTGATAATTACTAAGTCTGTCACAGTACCTGTTAATTATGTAACAACAATCCTCCGCGACATGGGCACAAAGGGCAGAACGAACTTTACGGACGCAGAATGGGCAGAGATACACCGGTTCGCTTCCGGGAAGGACGAGACGGCGGAATGTGCCGAAAATCTCGGCAATGTAGCGACGGCTCTAAACGGCGTTGCGCAGCTTCTTACTACCGTAGCGGGCGGCGACCTTACTATCTCACATAAACCGATGTCGGAAGAAGATAAAATATCTGCTTCAATTATGAAGATGATAGACAATCTTAACGCAATGTTCGGGCGTATCAGCGAAGCTTCAAATCAGGTTTCACTCGGCGCAAATCAGATTACCGACGCTTCCCAGTCCTTAGCGCAGGGTTCAACAGAGCAAGCCGCCTCGGTAGAAGAACTCTCCGCGGCAATCGAGGACGTTGCAGGGAAGACGAAGCTCAATGCGAAACGTGCGACAGAAGCCTCCGATATGTCCTCCGCCGTTAAGGAAAATGCGGAAAAGGGCGCAGACCAGATGACGCAGATGACTGCGGCGGTAACCGAAATCAATCAAGCTTCCCAAGATATCTCGAAGGTAATAAAGGTTATCGACGATATCGCGTTCCAAACCAATATTTTAGCACTCAACGCCGCAGTTGAGGCGGCAAGAGCCGGTGAAGCAGGAAAAGGCTTTGCGGTCGTTGCAGATGAAGTTCGGAATCTTGCTTCAAAATCGGCGGCGGCGGCGAAAGAAACCGGCGTACTTATCGAAAACTCGATGAAGAAAGCGGAACTCGGCTCGGTGATTGCCGGTCAGACAGCCGCTTCGCTTGCCGATATTGTCGAAGGGATTAACAAGTCGACGGAACTCATAAGCGAAATTGCAACCGGTTCTGAAGAACAAGCGCACGCCATCGGGCAGATAAACGAAGGTATCTTACAGGTTTCGCAGGTTGTTCAAAAAACTTCCGCAACCGCTGAGGAATGTGCCGCGTCGGCAGAAGAACTCAATTCTCTGTCCGTGGTACTAAACGGAAATGTTTCGCAGTTTAAACTTAAGGGTTAAAGTATCGTCCCCTTCGCGCCGATAAACAGGCGCGAAGGGACTTTTTTTATAATCGCAATATGCAAGTTAATTTTTTGCAACAATTGTAAAAAAAGACTTGCTTTTTTAATATACATATGATAGAATAGTATTAATAGTAATGACAAATTTGAACTGTAACGATTCGGGGTATGTCCAATGTTTAAGAAGATAAGAACCAAAGTTTTTGCGGTTACCCTGTCAATTGCGCTTATACCTATAATCGGGTTAGGCATAGCTTCGGGGATAATCTTGTCCGGAATGAAAAACAGTGCCGCGGGTCCTAACAGCAAGCTCGGTGCAACCGCTTCAAACACCGGTGCGGAAGCGTTATCGGCGCAGATAGAACGTGACCTCATGATACGTGCCGAGTCTATTACGGAATCAATCGACGCGAAGCTTTTGCAGATTGAAAATAACAGCAGAGCAATCGCCGCATATGCCGAAAAGCTTTACGCAAACCCCGAAAACTACAGTGATCGTCCGCTTTCTTACCTTGAGCCGGGCGAAGACGGTGTTCTTGTCCCCTATTTAAGAACAGCGGAAGGTATTAACTACGACAGTTTACTTCCGGAAATTTCGCTTTTGGGCAATGCAACAGAAGTTCTTGAGGAGTTTATTGTAAGAAAAATAAATGTCTCGGCAAGCTATATCGGGACAGAAAGCGGACTCTTTGTCTTAGTTGACAGCAACCCTTCGTTAACGAATACCCATGAATACGACGCACGTACGCGAAGCTGGTATATCGGCGCAAAAGAGCGGGAAGGACTTTTTTGGACAGACATATTCGCCGACGCTTCGGGGCGCGGTGCATCAGTTTCCTGCGCTATGCCTGTATACGGACCTGACGGAAAACTTATTGCCGTTGCCGGAACCGGCGCGACGATGACACAGATTTCAGAAACAGTAAACAATGCCGAAATCGGCAAAGAAGGTTACGCTTTTCTTCTTAATAAACGAGGCGAGGTTGTAATAAGCCCGAAAAATGAAATACTCGCCGATCCGACGGGGGCTTTAATCGGCGAGAGTTATCAAATGAGTTCGGACGAAGATAAAAGAACGCTTGCGGCAGAGATGATGAACGGGAGAACCGGCATTTTAGAGCTTACACTCGACGGCTTTGCTGTGTACGTTGCTTATGCCCCTCTTTCGCGCACAGACTGGTCTGTCGGCGTAGTTATGCCTGCTGCGGAGGTGTCGTCCCCCGTAATAGCAATGCAGGAGGAAATAAGCGCGCTTATATCCGAAAGCGAAACTGCCGCCATGAATTACATATCAACCGCTGTAACGGTTACTGCATTAACTGTTATTATCGTACTTATTCTTGCCGCGGCTTTGTCTTGGCATTTCTCAAAGACGATATCCGCAGAGTTTCTTAGAAAAGAGGAAGAGCTTACAGATACAAAAACTCCGGAGGAAGTTACTGCCGACAAAGAGGGGTAGCCGCAGCCGCCCCTCCACTGACATATTCTTAACTTGTCGCCCAATCCATATAGGACTTGACGTTATAGAGGGAGGCGAGAGCGTCCCATGTGCGGTCGTCGATTATTCCCGAAGGGGGTAGACCGGCGGTTTGCTGGAGGGCTTTTACGGCGGTTTCGGTTGCAGCGTCGCAGATGCCGGTAATTGCGACGGGCGGGATATTGGAGTAATGCTCGGCAATGGCATTAATCAGAGCTTGAAGTATAAATACCGTTGCGCCGGAATCGCCCTCGCAGATCTGGAAATCGCGGTCGGGGAAGGGTGAAATTGCCGTCACGGCGGAGAGATAGGCTTCAATCTCTTTGTAGACCGAATAGATGGCGTTCCAAGTTTCCTCATCAACAGTGCCGGTTACGGGGAGATCGTAGAGTGACTGGAACATTGTAACAGCGTCGCGGGTGCGGGCGTTGTAGACCCCTGTTGGTTCAACACGGGGGATTTCTTTATTTTGAAAGGAAATATAGCGAAGATAGGTTTGGAGCTCTTGAATAACATTTTTCTGTTGGGTTTCGGAAATAGGCATATATTATCACCGACCTATGAGATTATGTAACCCGGGTATTGTCCGGGGCGTTTTGTGTAGCCGTATTTGAGTTCTGTATAGAGTTCTGTTATAGCGTCCCATGTTGCGAGACCTATATCGCCTGTTACGGGGAGACCGAAACGGTTCTGGAAGGCTTTTACGGCGGCTTCGGTTTGGGGTCCGAAATAACCTGTCGGGTTTTCGACTTTTGGGATTTCGGGGTAAGTATCGGAGAGGAAACTAAGGTACTCCTGAATAAGCCTTACATATTCGCTCGTTATGCCCTGCGTAAGGTAGTTGCCCGGGAAGAGCGGAACGTTTTCGCCGAGGTATTCAAGCGGAACATTATCAGCAATTCCGCGGTAAGCGGCAAGGAGTTCCTGCCAAGTGCGTGTGTCAACAACCCCGGTTTCGGGGAGTCCGAAGAGCTTTTGGAAGCTTTTAACGGAAGCTTCGGTATCGGGACCGAACTCATCGTTGTTTGTCGGGAGGGTTAAAACGTCGCGATAGTAAGAGCTTACGACTGCAAGAAGATAATCAAGACGGCGGATCCAAACGCCTGTGTCGCCGAGTTTCATTTCGGGGAGTCGTTCGACAGATTGTTCCGCAAGAGAAGCACCGAGAGAATCGAGTTCTGCAAGCTTTTTCACGCTTGTGTAGATATAGATAATCTTGTACCAAGTCGCGCTGTCTATTACGCCGGTTTGCGGGAGATTGAATACATCCTGAAACTTCTTCACCGCGCTCTGCATAGAGAGGTCGTAAACGTTGCTTACGGGGGTTATCTTCGGGATTGCGGGGTAATTATTGCCGATAGTGTTAAGGCTTCTTGCCATCCGTTCGACAGGCGGACCGCTCGAACCGAGAGCGAGCGGTTCGCCGGGGTATGAGGCAACATTGTCCGGCGCGTGGACGGGCGCGTCCTTTACAATATTAATATCGGGACCGTAAAACTGGGTTAAAATATCGTAAGGACCGAGCCCCTGATTCGCGTATTCGACGCTGCCCCACTGGGTTAAGCCCTCGCATTGGGACTGCTTTCCGTCACAAAAGCGGGTTGCCATAGGTACAATGCTTCCGTCACGGACAATGTATGAGTTGAAAATTTCGTCGACAATTTCAGAGATAGGCTCGTATATACTTCGATTTTCAACAAATGCTTGGTCGTATTGGGTTGTGTTTGTAATATCGAAGTCATAGCCTCTGGAACGGTACCACTCGGTATAATAGCGGTTTAAGGCGAATGAAATTATCGCGTAGATATTTGCGCGAAGAGCCGCCTCAGGCCAAGTCGGGTAGAGTTCGCTTGAAGCGACATTTTTTATGTAGAGCGGAAAATCCATTGTAACATTTCGGGCAGAAGCATCGTCGGGACGCCCGAGATGAACGGTAATCTGCTCGGGTATGAAAGGTTCACCAACCATTTATAACACCTTTAGTCATGAAATTTTCGGGAAAAATTAACCCACGTTGTTGTTTTCGGCACTGCTTATAATAGTACCGTCAGCGTTCGCGGCATTTTTTGCGCGAATAGCATCGGCGAATTCTTTCGGAAGGATATTAACCCGCTCTTCATTCTCGCGAAGCGGCACCATCTGAATCGGCTGGAGCGACTTAACCCCGGCGAAAATCGGAATCTTAACATCGGGTACTATATAATAGCCCTCTTTATAGACCGACATACGGTAATCGCGGAAAGGCTTATCGGTAGGGGATGGGTAGTGGTCGAGGTCGTAGACGGGGACGGGGAGCGGAATGGTTTCGGTATAACCGCTCTCGTCCGTTACGAGCATACGTACAAGATTGGTTCTGCCGTCTTCGGTAAACTCGGTTATGAGGATTAATGCACCCTCAATGGGGATTGCACGGTTTGAAGCGTAGACCTGCGTCCGAAGGTAGCCCATAGCCTCACCGGGACGCAAAGAGGGGGACGTAACCCCCGGCGGCACTTCAATATAACCCGTATCGGGCACTTGTATACCGCTTCCGGGAGCTTCAATGTAACCGGTATCGGGGACTTGTATACCCTCCGCCGGCGGTTGCGGGAAAACGGGCGGCGTCGGAGCAGTCGGAGCTTCAATCGGTCCTGTATCGGGTATTCCGGGGAAATTCGGTGCTTCAATATACCCTGTATCGGGAATGTAAGCGGGTGTGCCGTGGTTTTGGGTTTCCGGGGGTTGTGCTGTTACTGCTTGAGCCGCCGGTGCAGGAGATGAGTTGCGATACATTCGCATCATATCTTGTTTATATTTATCAATGTTTTCCGGGCTGATATTCATTCTTAATCCTCCGATTATACTAATGCATTACGAGTATATGAAAAGTCTATTTAAAATAGAACTGCCCGTTCAAAGATGTACGGGCAGCAAATTTATTCTGCGTAGTATTTTTCAATCTCGGGCAGCAGCTTTTTCGGGTCAAGCCTCGCAAACAGCACTTCCGGCGTCCCAACCTTCTCCCCCGGCAACATTCCGCCGTAATTTTGTATAGAATCAAAGTCGGAAACGGGGTTGCCGAGCTGTGCGATAATCTTAGACGAAGTTTCGGGCATAAAAGGCTCTGCCATAACCGCGATAAAGCGAATCCCCTCAAGGAGGTTATAAAGCACAGCACCGAGGCGCGGTTTTTGTTCCTCCGACTTTGCAAGAGCCCAAGGCGCGGTCTCGTCAATATATTTATTCAGGCGAACCGCAAGTTTAACGATAGCCTTAGAAGCCTCCGCAAGCTTAAGTTCATCAAAAGCGGTAAAATACTCGTCTCGTGAAGTAAACGCCGTTTCAATAACGTCGCGGTCTATATCTTCGGTGTTTTTCGGGCTCTGCACCACTCCGTCGAAATACTTCCCCGCCATAGTAACTGTGCGGTTAACAAGGTTGCCGATTGTATTCGCAAGGTCGGTGTTAAAGTTCTCGATTAAGAGCTCGTAGGTGATGTTGCCGTCGGAGGTAAAGGGCATCTGCGACAGGCTGTACCAGCGCACCGCATCGACGCCGAAAAACTTGATAAGGTCGTCGGAGTAGAGGGTGTTGCCCTTCGATTTGCTCATCTTGTCGCCGCCCGAGAGTAACCATTGGTGTCCGTAAATCCGCTTGGGTATGGGAAGGTCTAAGCAGTGGAGAATTATCGGCCAGTATATCGAATGGAAGCGGAAGATGTCCTTCCCGATAACGTGGATATCCGCCGGCCAGTATTTGTTAAACTCCGCAGTCCCGCCTTCGCCGTCAAATCCTATCGCCGTAATGTAGTTGGAAAGCGCGTCAAGCCAAACGTAGACAACGTGCCCGGGGTCGGACTTAACCGGAATCCCCCAAGAAAATGTCGTCCTCGAAACGCAGAGGTCATTGAGACCGGGCTTAAGGAAGTTGTTAATCATCTCCTTGGCTCTCGCCTCGGGGTATAAAAAGCCGGGATTATCCTCAATGTACTGTTCAAGCCATGGCTGATACTCGCGGAGTTTTAAGAAATACGCCTCCTCTTTAGCGGGGGAAACCTCCCGCCCGCAGTCGGGGCATTTTCCGTCTGCAAGTTGGGAAGCCGTCCAAAAACTCTCGCAAGGCGTACAGTACATTCCCTCGTACGCGCCCTTGTAGATGTCGCCCTTTTTAAGAAGCCTCTCGAAGATTTTTTGCACAGCCGCTTCGTGGTAGTCGTCGGTTGTACGGATAAACTTGTCGTAGGTTGTGTTGAGGCTGTCCCAAATCCGCTTGATTTCCGCAACGCTTCTATCGACAAACTCCTTCGGAGTAAGCCCCGCGGCGTCTGCCTTGTCCTGCATCTTCTGTCCGTGTTCGTCCGAACCGGTTAAAAAGAACACGTCAAAGCCGGCTTTTTTCTTGAACCTTGCAACAGCGTCGGTAAAGATTATCTCATAACAGTTCCCGATATGTGGCTTACCGCTCGCATAGGTTATCGCGGTCGTTATATAAAATTTTTCCATAAAAACTTCTCTTATTTTCGTTTCAATATCGGCTTAACCTTAACCGGAGGGGGAATACGAAAATATCTTTCTAAAATTTTGCGGAGTCGTTCCGTGGTCTTTTTCGCGTAATCGGAGGATGAAAGCCGCCAATGCCAGTTAGAACTGCCGACAGTTGACGGCGTGTTCATTCGCGCTTCCGAGTCAAGCTCCAATAGGTCTTGCATCTGAAAGATAACCATGTCCGAAACGCTTGCCGCAAGTGTTCTTATTAACGCTTCACAGATTGACTCGCCGCTCGATTTACATATATATTTGCGGACGCGCTTCTTGGTTTTTTTATTTTGCGAATTATACCAGCCAAGGGCGGTGTCGTTGTCGTGAGTGCCGATATAGCTCACCGAATTTTTAATGAAATTGTGCGGGAGGTAGCAGGAATCGTCCCCGCCGAATGCGAATTCAAGCACGTTCATTCCGGGATAGCCGACATCGTCAAGCATCTTCTTAACATCGTCGGTCAGAAAGCCCAAATTCTCCGCAATAAATTCGGGTGCGTCAGGGCAATTTTCGCGAATAACATCGAACATATGCGCGCCCGGACCCGTTTTCCAGACGCCGTTTTCGGCAGTTTCGGCATCAGCGGGAATTGCATAAAAGCTCTCGAAGCCGCGGAAATGGTCGATACGGAGCACATCGAAAAGTTTCCCCGCCTGCATAATCCGCGAAATCCACCATCTGTAACCCGTCCGAAGGTGTTCGCCCCAAGCGTAGACAGGGTTGCCCCAAAGCTGCCCGGTTTTTGCATAGTCGTCGGGCGGACATCCGGCAACATTAACGGGGCGAAGGTCCGTATCAAGCTCGAAAAGCTCGGGGTTCGCCCAGATGTCGGAGCTGTCGGTTGAAACGTAGATAGGCATATCGCCGATAAGCTTAATGCGGTTTTTTGCGGCGTACGCCTTAAGTGCCGCAAACTGTTTGTAAAAGATATATTGACAAAATTTCCAGAAGCCTATCGAATATTCCGCTGAAGGGTTTTCGGAATCCTCTTTAATCACCGCCGCAATTGCCTCGGGCTCGCGAAGGCGCAGAGGGTCTTCCCACATGGTCCACATATGCATATCATGGGAATATTTTATCTTCATATAAAGCGCGTAGTCTTCAAGCCAAGGGTTCTCTGTGGCAAACCCGGTTAAGTCGCCGGTAAAGTTAAGATAAGCCGTATGAAGCAGCTTACTCTTGGCGTTAAAGAGCTCTTCGTAGTCGTCAAATTCGGTTGCCTCGGGCAGGTCATCTTCGGAAAGAAGACCGTCAGCGACAAGAGTGGCAAGGTCGATGAGGTTCGGGTTCCCGGCGAAGGCTGAATAGGACTGGTATGGCGAGTCCCCGTAGCCTGTCGGACCGACCGGGAGCATCTGCCAATACGAACACCCGGACGCTTTTAAAAAGTCTATGAATTTATATGCTTCCTTCCCGAGTGTCCCGATACCGTAGGGATCGGGCAGGCTGGAAATATGTAGCAAAATACCGGCTGTACGCATAATAATACTCTCCCCGGATAAAATATCAGCAATACCAAAGCTTAGATTCTGACATTATTATACCACATTACGAAACAAAATGCAAGCAATTAATGTAAAAATAATATGTATTGCTTCCCCCGCCGGAGGCGGGGGAAACAAAACAGAAAAATTTATTACTTTTTGTGCCGCGTTCGCGGTGGAATGGAGCATAAAATGGCTTATAATTACAGCAACGATTACGGCAGCTATAACACAAAAAAGTGGGCTGACCTTCTTAATCAGACCTCTAACCAAACGTCTAACCAAGCCTCAAACGAGACTTCAAACCAGACTCAGACAACCGGTGATCAGTCAACAATCGACAGGACATCAAATCAGACTTCAAACCAAGCCGACAACTGCGGCAATAACTATTCACAGGCTTTCACCGACTTCTCGGGACTCGACGCAATCGACCAAATGAATTTCCAACAAAACCGCCAATCCCAAAAAACAACCCCTCCCGATCAGGTTTAATACGAGTGAAAGCTGTTAAAAATTTAACAGCTTTCATTTATATCAAGTTTTAAGCCGGGTACATCGCAAAAATCCTCCGCGAACTGCTTCCGCAAGAGCGTAGGCGGGACGAATTTATTAAACTTCCCGGGAACTTGAAACTGCTTCGGGATAGTCTGCTTCGGGTCGGAGTCCGCCTTGTCGTGCTGTTCTTTCGGGATATGGAATTTATACGGGTTAATTTCCCCCGCTGTAATTTCGTCAATAAACCGCTCAAGTTCGCTTGCCGTGCCTTCAAAATCGCACTCGGCGTAAAGGTTGTTTTTCGGGATTATTTTTATGTCTTCGTTTTTCGCCGCCATTGCGTAGGTTAACGTAAAAAGCTCACGCGTCCCGACCCACGGGAAGATTGCGTATTTGTCCGCACCGATTTTTATTACGCGCTCTCTGTCAAGTTCGGCGGTTTTGGCAATGGTCTGCATCTGCGAAAGCCTGTCTCTGCATGATTTTGTAAGGTAGGGATAGTCGCTTTCTGTAAATTCACGGAGCAGCACTTCGCGAACCTTCCTTATAACCTTCGTGTGGAACGCGATAGGTTGTTCCGCGAGCCAAAAAATCCGCGCCGAACCCTCCAAGGGCGCGACGACAATAACCTTCGCCTTTTCGTCAACCGCCGTGACCTTCCAAGCCTTCCCCGCGAGAGCAAAGGTTGAACCGGGGGTAAAGAGCGTCGCGACGGAGCCTATAATTTCGCCCTTGCATTTAACGGTGAATTCCTCCTCCGTCTCGAAAACGGAGTAAAATTGAAAATTGTCGACAACGCGCTCTGCCTTGACGCCGACGGATAAATGCCCGCGGTCGTCCTTGACAATATGCCCGAGGTCGATTAGGTTTTGCAGTAAAAACTTGTAGTCTTCCTTCGTAATATGAGAAAAGGGCGGCAGCGTTAAAATGTCCTCCGCAAGTTTCGCGGCGGTAACGTCGTTTGTGCAGAGGTAACTCATCGTCTGATGGTAGAGAAGCGAGAAGTTAAACCGCCCGACTGAAATAGGTTCAACCCATTTTTCCTTCGTATAAATTTCAACAATCGCGATAACAAAGAGCATATCCCAGTTTATCTCTTCAAGAGCGGTTACGGTGTCCCTCTTTTCTTCGTCAATTATACAAAAAATCATCTCCGGCACTTTAGTTTCGGAACGTCCGCTCCGCCCGAGACGTTGGACGAAACTTGAAACCGAAAAGGGTGTGCCTATCTGAATAATCCTGTCGAGGGAACCGAGGTCAATCCCGAGTTCAAGCGTAACCGTTGCGGCGGTGACAATCGGGGCGTCCTCCGACTTCATCTGCTTTTCGGCGGATTCGCGGATTGTTTTTGAAAGGCTGCCGTGATGGACGCGATAAACGTCGGGGAGGTTATTGTCCGCCGCGTATTTTTTGCAGCGCGAACAATAAATCTCCGTCTCCGCACGGGTGTTGCAGAAAATTATCGCCTTTTTCCCCATAGTCTTTTGCACCAAAAATTCCGCAATTTTGGTGTAGTCGATTTCGTCAACAAGCTGTTCGACTTTCGGCGAGGCGGTATGCCTCATTGTAAAACGTTCCGCCATGAGCCTGACGCGCTTTGCGGGTTCATTTAATACCGGCGTAACCGTTCTTATTCCCGTTGCGCCGGAGAGGAATTCTTCCGCGCCCGAAAAGTCCGAAATTGTCGCGGAAAGCCCGATACGGCGGGGCATAAAGGGCGGTTCGTTCTTACCCTTGCCGGAATTAATAAGCCTTGTGATTCGTTCGAGCTGACACTGTAATTGCAAGCCGCGCGGCGAGTCCATAAAGTAATGAACCTCGTCAATTATAATAAAGCGCAGGTCGCAAAAGAGGGAATAAATCGCCCCCGATTTGTTCATAAGGAGGCTTTCGATTGATTCGGGTGTGGTCTGCATGACGCCGGAGGGGTTTTTAATAAGCTTATTTTTGCGCGAAACGCTTGCGTCGCCGTGCCACTTTGTTACGGAGATATTTGCCTCTTCAAGAAGGTTTTCGATCCGCCCGAACTGGTCGTTGATTAAAGCTTTGAGCGGGCTTATATATAAAATCCCGACGGAGCGCGACGGGTGGTTAAAAAGCTCTGTAAGCGCGGGCAAAAACGCTGCCTCGGTCTTCCCCGAAGCCGTCCCGGAGGAAAGCAGGAGGTGGTTGTCGGTGTTAAATATGGTGTCGCAGGCGGCAACCTGAATAGGACGGAGCGTGTCCCAATTCTTGCGGTAGATATAGTCGCGGATAAACGGCGCGAGGGAGGCGTAACATTCGGTTTCGGTCATGGCTTTTAATTCCTGTTTTTATGTATTTATAAAATCGGCGGCGGTTAAGATTCGTGGAATTTTAACGCCGCTCTCTAAAAAATCTTTATCCCCTGTAACTAAAACGTCAACCTCTGCTTTTAACGCTGCCCGAAGGATTGGGCGGTCGTTTTCGTCGCGAATTAGGGCTTCGTCGGGGTATGGCTTGTCGGTGGGGGTGAGTTCAATATACTCGTACTGCCCGGTGTGGATAAAGTCGGCAACGGCAGCTGCTCTATAAGTGAATTTATGAGCAAAAAACTTATTAAGCTCATAAACAAGCTGTTCGGATAAAACCAAGATATTCGGCGGTGTAAACGCACGAACGAGCGTTTTATGCGGAGTAGTATCTGTTTTTATGAAAGCAGAAATAAGGATATTCGCATCAATCATTATTTTCATAACGTTTATACCCGTATTCCTTACGAATTTTTTCAAGCTCCGCTTCGGTAGAACCTTCGCGCCTTATTTCCTTACAGATACGAATGACGTCTTCTTCGGAATATATTCCGGCTTTTTCGGCTTCGCCTTCCATCTCTTTTTGAATTTTCATAAGTGCACGCATATTTATTTCGTATTTTTCTTCCGGCGTAAGTTCTGTCGGACGCATACTTATTACACCGTCATTTTCAGTGACGTTTAAAACTACGTTTTTTTTATTTATATAAGAAGGTAAAAAAGAAATAGGAAAATTAACGGTAAAATAGTCCCCGTTAATTGTTGAATTCAAATTTGCTGACAACATCAAAAATCACCTCATCTATATTATACCACTTTATAAACGGTTTTGTCAACGCTTATACCTCAAAATCCGCGAACTCCTCCGCGACAGTTTCCGCCTCCACCGGCGTATAAGAAAATCCGGCGGAGCTAAGCACATCCGAAACGCGCATATTATCGGATTGCGAAAGGATATTGAGGACCTCAATAAAATCGCGTATAATCTCTCGCGGGGTAATCTGCTCCACCGCGCCGATTCGCTCGTATTCTGCCTTCAAGAAATCGACGTATTCGGTTTCGCCGATATCGGGCGTGTAGTCGTAAAGCGTGCCGTGCAGAGTAGATAATTTCTCAAGGAGCACATACATCTCCTCCATCGACAGCGGCTTAAGGCGGATTATCGGCGCAAGAAGGTCTCGCGTGTCCCCGCGCGAAAATTTACCCTCTGTTAAACGGGAGCGCAGCGCCCCGTAGCTGAAAATCCCCTTTTCGGTGTCGTCTATGCACTGCGGAATCGCGCCCATTATTATTCCCAAATACCGTGCCTTACCGCCCAGCGCATCGTTATACATCGCAAGAATTTTTTCGTAATTGTTCTGCCTTGTCGTTCGATTGTGAAGGTTATAAAGGTACGCAAGCTCGTCAATCATGACGTACAGCCCCTTATACCCCGCCCGAACCAAAAACAGCGCGAACAGCTTTATAAAGTCGTACCACGATTCATCGGTAATAATAAAGTTAATATTACAAGCCGCCTTAGATTCGGTTTTTGTCGTGTATTCAGCCCTGAACCAACGCATTATAGCTGACTTCTTCTCGTCGTCCCCGGTCCTGTAAGCGTCAAAATAGGTTACAAGTGCCTTTGCGAACTCGAAGCCGTTAACCATTCCTTCAATTTCGCTCGTAACGGCAAAAATCCGCCGCTTTACCGCCGTATTAAAACCTTCCGAATCGACGTCAATTTCTGCCGCTGTCTCCGCCATAATCCCCGAAAGCCACTTTTCAAGGATAAGCGGCAACGCTCCGCCTTCCGGGCGCGTTTTCGTTGACATATTGCGGATAAGCTCGCGATAGGTCGCAAGCCCCTGTCCCTTCGTCCCCGAAAAACGCCGCTCGGGCGAAAGGTCTGCGTCAATTACCGCGAAGCCGCGCTCCATAACGTGGTTACGGATAGTCTGGAGCAGGAAACTTTTCCCCGCGCCGAACTTCCCCGCAACAAACCGAAACGCCGACCCGCCGTCCTCAATAAGCTCAACATCATGAAGCAGGGCGTTAATCTCATTTGTCCGCCCGACCTGTACATATTCAAGCCCGATTCTGGGTACAACCCCGCCCTTGAGCGAGTTAAGAACCGCGCCCGCTATGCGTTTTGGAATAGCCAATAAAATCACATCTTTACAACTTTTTTTATGTCCGAAATGTAATCGTCAATAATATTCATGTCCTCAAGAATAATATCACCGATAAACTCCAGTGCCGATTCATTCAAATGCTCCGCCGCAACCTCCGGCAGAATGTTCTTCCCGCGCAAAAATGCGTTAACGTCCCCGCCCGATAGTATTAACGCTAAAACCTCTTTGTAAACGCCGTCAAGCGAGAAGTAGAAGTCTTCAAACGGGTTAACGCCAATCTCCGGCGGCTTTTCGGGCACTGTTACAACTGGTGGTTTTTCCTCCGGTTCTTCTGTTGCAAGCTTCTTGGTAATCTCCTCCGCCTCTTCGCGCACCCTGTCAAGCTTGGTAAAGTCAACCTCAACCTTTATCGGTTCTATAACTGTTTCGGGCACAAAAAGCCTTTTCACAGCCTTCCTCCCGGGGTAGGTTTTAATCTCGGGGAAGTCTTCCCGGAGGACTGCTGTTACGGTTCCTTCAATCATCCCGGGGAAATCATCGGATAACAGATACTTCTTCCCGTAGTCACTGACTCCATAGCGGAATTTCTCTTCAAACTTTACCTTAAAATAAGCGTGGTTTTCAAAGTTAATCTTCCCGGGGTAGGAAAGCTCGCGCTTTATAATCTGCTCGGAAAGTTTAACAAAAAAACTGAGCACAAAGGGCAGGAGCTTTTTGTCGGCGGACAGTGCGCTGATTTTAATATGTTTATCTATATTTTCATAAACCCTGTCGATAACCGTTATAAAAAGCTTCTCCAACTCGGGCGGGATTTTAACTCCTTTGCCGGAAAGTTTTATAACCGCTTTTGCACGTAAAACTTTATCTTCGGAGTTGATAAAAATCTCCGGGAAAAGTCCTGTAAGCTCATATTTTATTAAGAGTTCGGGGAAACTTGCAGATGGTTTACGGAAATTATAATAACCGCTGAGGGTGTTTCGCATTAGCTTTCTAACCGCCGCCGTATCTATGTTTGCGGCGATAAGGGCAAGCTTTTCAAAGCCGTCATTCGGGTCGGAAACAATCTCCGCGATATAAGTCTTAATAAAATCCGAGTTTTCGTAGATGCCGTTTTCTATATTCTTTCGCCAAGAAAGGTAGTCGGTATATTCGTCAATCCCGAGACCTCTAAGCGGACTTGTTTCGCTTCTTTGAATTTCTCTGTAGGACAGGAGCGGTTCTGTTTTCATCTTGTCAAGAAGAAGCTGTCCCGTACGCGAATTAAGCTCATTTTCCATAGCAAGGTACGCTTCACAGATGTCGCGCAAAATACCGTGAAGGTATTCCGACGAAATTATCTTTGCGAGCGTCGTAGTAATCCGCGTTCCGCCTAAGGCGTAAAGGCTTTCGGCGAGGGGTTTTGCGTTGTCTGTAAGGGGGTATTTATAGTTTACCAGAGCCCTGAACTGCTCGTCAATCTGCCTTTTTATAAACCCCGAAAACTTGCGCGTATAGGACGGAATAACCGAAACGCTTCGCATAAACCATGTTCCGCGCCGCGTGTAAGTCTCCGCCTTTGTGAGCTCCGCCGTGCCTTGGCGCGTGAATTCACCGGCGTACAAAACCCCGGTGAAGGGATAGTAAAACTCCGCTTCGCCGCCCTCTGTGCGTAGGCTTTCGACCCGCAAATCAAAGAGGGAAAAAAGCGGTTCAAGGTTTTTTATAACGGCGTTAAAAATCTTCGGGAAGTCCCGCCGTATCTCAAAATGTTCCCCTAAGAACCTGCTCTTTGAAAGGTCATAGTCCCCGGCGGCGTAAAGCTTTGCGCCGGCGTCGTCAACCGGCGGATTCATATAGGAAGGGAAAAAATTCTCCGCGCCGATGTTCTTTATATAATCCGAAAAAGTTATATTAATATCGTTAACAATATAGTAGTCCTTAAGGAAACGACAGATGTCCGACTTGATATTCGGGTATTTAGTGGCGGTGTTCGAGAGGATAAACGCAAGATTTTCGGGTGCTTCGTCTCGGATTAAACACTCCGCAATGTAGATATAGATGTAGGTCGGGTATTTTGTGTTAAATATGCCTTGTTTAAAATTTTCCCTGTTTGAGTAGTAAGAGTGGAGCTGTTCGTCGGTAAGATACCGCCAGATAACCGCTCCGCCCGGGATATAGATATCTTCAAAACCCGTTTCGGAATAACCCCAAGCCGCTTCGGAAATCCGCTTGAAGGAAGCCTTGTCGCTGCCGCTGCCGGCGACTAAATTTTTTATATCGAGGAAAGACGAAACTTTTTTTATTTCGGGGGAATCTTTTTGTGTGGGGGGTAAAATTATGTCGGCGAAACCGTCGTCGCTTGCAAAATGCGGAGCAATAAAACGCTGCGCGGCTGTGGGATATTTTTCTTTAAAACTGCCCAAGAGGTTTAATATTTCGCGTTTTGAATTGTCCATAAACTAATCCTGTTACAAAAACTTCAATCTATATTATAACATAGATAAATTTTAATTGCAACCTTTTCAAATAAAAAAAAGCGGCATCGCAATGATACCGCCTCGTACTGGAGGAAGATGGATTCGAACCATCGAAGCTGAAAGCAACAGATTTACAGTCTGCCCCCTTTGGCCGCTCGGGAATTCCTCCAAAAAGCTGGTGAACGGACTCGAACCCCCGACCTGCTGATTACAAATCAGCTGCTCTACCAACTGAGCTACACCAGCGTGTCGCGAAGCTGCTTCGCAGTCTTCTCGACAGCTTTATTATTATATCATGAAAATTTGCTGTAGTCAACTGTGAAATTGAAAATTTACAAAAAATTAATATTTTAGAGAAGGGATGTGTCGGGGGAGAATGAAACGCCGCCTCCGGCGTATTTGGGGTCTTCTTCACTCGGAACATTTATTTGCGGGTAGTTTTTGTTTATGTAGGCTTCGAGCGCATCGAATCCGTCGATGTCTCGGTTGTTATAAGAGGCAACGCAGTTGTAGGCGTAGTATTTCCCGAAGTAGTTGTATTCGGTCATGTCGGTTGTCGGGACGCCCATTGCGGCGGCGTGGAAGACGGAGTAGGGGTTTTGTCCGCCTAAAATGTCCGACTTGTATTCATCAGAGCCGGAAAATTCCGTGACTAAGTCGGTGTTATTCGGGATATAATCGAGGTTGCGAAGGACTTCGGGATTGCAGGTTAATTCCTTTATTATATCGGCGGCAATGTCAAGGTTGTCCGAACCATTTGCAATACTGATGAAGATGCCGCCTGACGCGGACTGTTCCGGCAGTTCGCATACTGCCCAATCGCCGAAGGTGCCGTCGTCGCCCTCACTGCTTGCCTCTTCCGTTAAAACGCCGTCAATGAAATCTTTCGAGCCGATAAAAGCCATGGTCATTCCGTCCATACGCATTTCGGCTTTCCACTCGTCCGAGCCCGGGAGGGTGCGCCCGACGTAACGGCGGTTCGAGAGGAGGAGGAGGAGCCTGTAGAATTCGTGCCATTTTTCGGGGTAGTTGAAGATATTGCCGGTAAGAAGGGGTTCGTTTGCGTTTTGCATCATCGGGCGGTAAAATTCCGCGCCGGAGGTGAACATTTGGTAATGCGGACCGCCTTCATATGTGAGAATTTCTATATATGCGATGTTTGCGGTTTCGATAAGGTCTTCCCAAGTAGAAATCCTCGCCGCCATAGTTTCGTGGTTCCCCCTGAAGAAACCGCAGTCCTCAGCAATTGAGCGTCTGAAAACAAAGACGTCCGGTGACACAAACCACGTCAGAGCCTTGAGGTTATCGCTTTTGTCGGTGCCGTACGCGAGGGTATAGGGGTACATCTTTGCGGTGTCCTCTGCGGTTATGCCGAGGTCGTTTAATGGCACACTGTAATCGGATTCGACGTATTTTCGCATATATTCAAAATCCGTCAAAAAGAGGTCGATGCGCTCGTCGCTTTTTTTCTTTTCGTTGTCGTCAAGCTTGTTCTCAAGGACTTTTTCGTAGCTTTTCGCAACGGACGAGAATTTATATGAATAGCCGTCGGGGAGAGAATAGGCGTTGCCGATTAGGTCGGAATATTTGTCGTCGTTGACGAAGATATGTATAACCTGCCCGGTCTCGAGCGGGTCGGCGGTTGTTGCTGTGGTGACGGTGGTTTTAGGTGCGGTTGTCGTTGCGGTTGTTGTTTCCAAAGGGGTTGTATCGGTATTTGCAACCGGAACATCGGCTTGACAACCCGCTAAAAGTAAGGCTATTGCTGCTGCAGATAACTTAATCTTCATATAAACCTCCGTCAAAACTGTTTACGAACAACCGGCACATTCCCCTACTTCCCCTACAATCGGCAGCGGGTCGATACCCTGACGGGTGTAGTAGTCCGAGAGGGCGGAGCGGATTGCCTGTTCGGCGAGGACCGAGCAGTGGAGTTTTTGCGCGGGGAGACCGCCCAAGGCTTCGACAACCGCCTTGTTGGTGAGTTTTAGGGCTTCGGAGACGGGCTTGCCCTTAACCATGTCGGTCGCCATTGAGCTTGTGGCGATTGCCGCCCCGCAACCGAATGTTTTAAATTTCGCATCGGTAATGACGTTGTTGTCGATTTTAAGGTACATCTTCATGATGTCGCCGCACTTTGCGTTCCCGACTTCGCCGATTCCGTCTGCGTTTTCGAGTTCACCGACGTTGCGAGGGTTAGCAAAATGTTCCATTACTATATCACTGTATAACATAAAATTTCTCCTATTCTTTCGGTGAAAGCAGCGGCGCAAAACGCTCCCAGCCGCTCTTGCCTTGGGTTAACTCCTCCCAGAGCGGACTCATTGCACGGATTTTTGCGACAACCCTCGGAACTGTTTCTATTATATAGTCTATTTCCTCTTCGGTGTTATATTCATTAATCGAAAGCCGGAGCGAACCGTGGGCGATTTCGTGCGGGAGCCCGAGGGCTAAAAGCACGTGTGAGGGGTCGAGAGAGCCGCTTGTACACGCCGAGCCCGAAGATGCCGAAATTCCCGTAAGGTCAAGATTAAGGAGCAGGCTCTCTCCCTCAATCCCGATAAAACTCATGTTGATGTTGCCGGGGAGGCGAGACGAAGTACCTCCGTTAAGCCTTGATGCGGGGATTTTTGAGAGTTCCCTAATAAGTTTGTCCCGTAAGACTGCGACTTTTGCCGCGCGTTCTGTTATCCCTTCGCAGGCAATCGTTATCGCTTCCCCAAGGGCAACAATCCCGGCGGTGTTCTCCGTTCCGGCGCGCCTTCCGCGTTCTTGCGCGCCGCCGTGGATAAATCTGTCGAGGGTTAAGCCATTCTTGCTGTAAAGGAAGCCGACGCCCTTCGGCGCGTGAATCTTATGCCCCGAAACCGACATCATGTCAATATTTTGCTCCACAACGTTTATCGGCACATTCCCGACAGCCTGAACCGCATCGGTATGGAAAACTACGCCCTTTTCCCTGCACACCTTCCCGATTTCCGCAATCGGTAATATTGTCCCGATTTCGTTGTTAGCGTACATTATCGTAACAATCGCGGTGCTGTCGGTTAAAGCGTTCTTAACGTCCTCCGCACTTATATAACCCTCACTGTCAACCGGCAGGTACGTTATTTCAAAGCCTTCTTTTGCGAGAGCTTCGCAGGTATGAAGGATAGCGTGGTGTTCAAAATTCGTCGTAATCACACCGGTCTTACCCTTCGTCCGTCTAAGCCGCCTTGCCGTCTCCTTAACCGCCCAATTGTCCGCCTCAGTCCCGCAGCCGGTAAAATAAATCTCGTTCGTCTTCGCGCCGATTGCCTTCGCGCACTGAGCCCTCGCTTTTTCAATCGAGCGCAAAGCGTTCATTCCGAGGGTATATATACTCGAGGGGTTGCCGTAATTCTCCGTGAGGCAGGGTATCATCACGTCAAGTATCTCCGGCGTGATGTTAGTTGTCGCGGCGTTGTCCGCATATATCTTCATGTAAATCCCTCTTAACTAAAATTTCTCCATATTAATATTATAAACCCCGAATATTAAATTTTCAAGTTTAATTTGTAAATTAGTATATTTGCACAACTTTAACAACCAATTTTTATTAATTTTAACGATTTTACAACTAAAGTATTGACATCTTCTCCACGTTAATATATAATACAAATACTGTCCGCAAAATCCCCGGGAGTTTAGCTCAGCTGGGAGAGCATCTGCCTTACAAGCAGAGGGTCACAGGTTCGAGCCCTGTAACTCCCAGAAAAC
Source organism: Ruminococcus sp. (assembly GCA_031262835.1). Classification (GTDB taxonomy): domain Bacteria; phylum Bacillota; class Clostridia; order Oscillospirales; family Ruminococcaceae; genus JAISGY01. The sequence goes on along the minus strand of JAISGY010000034.1, from coordinate 13,727 downwards.
AGAGGCGAGAATACAGAATACAGAATTACGAGAGGTTAGTTATTAACTAAAAGCTTTCGTTTACTCTTTTCTGTATTCTGTACTCTGTAATCTGTATTCTGGTCCGGTAGTTCAGTTGGTTAGAACGCCGCCCTGTCACGGCGGAGGTCGTGGGTTCGAGTCCCATCCGGATCGTAACTTTGCAGCGGAAGCGGCATATAATGTAACCATGCAATTTCTGTATTCTGTATTCTCGCCTCTGTCCTCTGTTTTTGCGGATTTAGCTCATTTGGTAGAGCGCCACCTTGCCAAGGTGGAGGTAGCGAGTTCGAGCCTCGTAATCCGCTTCACAGAATACAGCATACAGAATACAGAATTACGAGCGGTTAGTTATTTACAAAAAGCTTTCGTTTAATTTTTTCTGTACTCTGTATTCTCGCCTCTGTCCTCTGGTATGGCGCTATAGCCAAGCGGTAAGGCGTGGGTCTGCAACACCCTGATCCCCGGTTCAATTCCGGGTGGCGCCTCTTAAAAAAAGCCTTTTATCGGGCTTTTTTATTTTTTAACATTTTGTGCTTGCAATGATAAACTAAATATGGTATAATAATAACGTATGAAGTTAACAGGAGGGGTAACGGCTTGGCTGTAGTAATAGCTGTCGCGAACCAAAAAGGCGGCGTGGGGAAGTCCACTTCCGCCGTGAACCTTGCCGCCGCTCTCGGAAAACGCGGCAAAAAAGTCCTCTGCATAGATTCCGATGCCCAAGGCAACCTCACAAGCGGCTTCGGTATTAAGAAAAAATCCCTCGAATACAGTGTCTACGACGCTCTCCTCGGGCGCAAGCCCCTTTCGGAAACCATTGTTAAAACCGATTTTGAAAACGTTTCCGTAGTCCCCGCAACCTCCGACCTTGCCGGCGCGGATATTGAGCTTATCGAGCTCGAAAACCGCCAGAGCCGCATGAAGATGCAAATCCTAACCGTTAAGGCGGAATACGACTACATCTTCATCGACTGCCCGCCGTCTTTGTCTCTCCTTACCGTCAACGCGCTCTGCGCCTCCGATTCCGTAATAATACCGATGCAGTGCGAATTCCACGCCCTCGAAGGGCTCTCCCAGCTTGTCGAATCAATTAAGCTTGTAAGACTCCGTTTTAACCCCAACCTCGACATTGAAGGAATACTCTTTACAATGTATGACGGGCGATTACAACTTACAGCACAGGTTGTTAATGAGGTTAAAAAGCACTTCCCGACAAAGACCTTTGAAACGGTTATCCCCCGCAATGTAAGGCTGTCCGAAGCCCCGAGCTACGGTATGCCCTGCATATATTACGATAAAAACAGCAAGGGCGCGCAAAGTTACGAAACCCTCGCCGACGAAATTACCGCGAAACATAGGAAATACATAAAGTAGGTTTTATTTCCCCGCCGTAGGCGGGGAAACAAAACAAAATAAGTAGGAGTATAAACGAATGGCAAGAAAAAGCGGGTTGGGAATGGGTTTAAATGCCCTCTTTGACGACAACCGCTCCCATGAGGCGATAACTTCTATCCGCCTTTCAATGATTGAGCCGAATAAGACACAACCGCGCAAGAATTTCGACGACGAAAAGCTTAAATCTCTCGCCGACAGCATCTCCCGAAACGGTCTCTTGCAGCCCATTGCGGTAAGAGACACAGGCGGCGGAAGCTATAAGATTATCGCGGGGGAAAGACGCTACAGAGCCTGTAAGATGCTCGGTTTAACCGAGATTCCGGCGGTTGTTAAACCTTTTGACGAAAAGCAGACTGCCGAAGCAACGTTAATTGAAAACCTGCTCCGTGAAGACCTAAACCCGATTGAAGAAGCCGCCGGGCTCGCCGAACTTGTCGAAAAGTACAAGCTCTCACAAGAAGAAACGGCGAAGGCAACCGGGAAATCCCGTTCCGCAGTTGCGAATTCGTTGAGGTTACTTACCCTCCCGGACGAGATTAAAGAGAGCCTTGAAGACGGCAGCCTTTCGGTCGGGCACGGGAAGATTCTTGCCGGGCTTGAAGACAAAGAAGCGATGCTCTCCCTTGCGGAGGCGGCAAAAGACGGGAAGTTGACGGTAAGGCAGCTTGAAGCGGCTTTGAAGAGGGGTGAAACCCCTTCCCCGCCCGTCAAAAATACTTATTACATCGAAACCGCACTTTCACTCCGCGAGATTTTGGGGCGGAAGGTTAAGATAACGGGTAACGGTAAAAGAGGTAAAATCACTCTCGACTTTTCCGGCGAAGATGATTTAAAAGCAATTGCCCACGCTCTTGAAAAAATAAAAAAAGGATAGATTAAAAATGCTTGATATAAAATTTGTTCGGGAAAACCCGGACGCAGTTAAAGAAAATATGCGGAAGAAGTTCCGCACAAACCTTGAAATAGTTGACGAGGCGATTGCCCTCGACAGCAAGTTCCGCGCTTCAAAGTCCGAAGGGGACGCGCTCCGCTCCGACAAGAACAAGACCGCGAAGGAAATCGGCGGGTACATGGCGAAGGGTGAGAAGGAGAAGGCGGAGGAAGCGAAAAAGCGGGTTGCGGAGTACGCCGCAAGGCTTGATGAGCTTGAGAAGATTGAGGCGGAAACCGGGGAAGCCTTAGACAAGGTTATGCGGCGTATTCCGCAGATTATCGATGATTCTGTGCCTATAGGCAAGGACGATTCGGAGAATGTCGAGCTTGAAAAGTTCGGCGAGCCTAAAGTTCCCGATTTTGAAATCCCCTACCACACCGATATTATGGCGCGCTTTGACGGGATTGACCTTGACTCGGCAAGAAAAGTTGCGGGTAACGGTTTTTACTACCTCATGGGCGATATTGCACGACTACATTCGGCTGTGACAACCTTTGCGCGGGATTTTATGATTGACAACGGCTTCACGTACTGCATACCGCCGTTTATGATTCGCTCCGAAATCGTTTCCGGGGTTATGAGCTTCGCGGAGATGGAAGCGATGATGTACAAGATTGAGAACGAAGACCTCTATCTCATAGGCACTTCCGAACACTCGATGATAGGCAAGTACATTGATACGATTCTCAAAGAGGAAACCCTCCCCCACACCCTCACGAGCTATTCGCCGTGTTTTCGCAAGGAAAAGGGCGCGCACGGTCTCGAAGAGCGCGGCGTGTATCGTATTCACCAGTTTGAAAAGCAGGAAATGGTTGTTATCTGCAAGCCCGAAGACTCCATGACTTGGTACAACAAGATGTGGGACTTAACGGTGCAGCTTTTTGTGAAACTTGATATTCCCGTTAGGACGCTTGAATGTTGCTCGGGGGACTTGGCGGATTTGAAGGTTAAGTCGGTTGACGTTGAGGCTTGGTCGCCGAGGCAAAAGAAGTATTTTGAAGTCGGGAGCTGTTCTAACCTCGGCGACGCGCAGGCAAGACGTTTAAAAATCCGCGTGAATGGCGAAGGCGGCAAGAAATACCTTGCCCATACACTTAATAACACAGTTGCCGCACCTCCGCGTATGTTAATAGCATTTTTGGAGAACAATTTAAATGCAGACGGAAGCGTTAATATTCCTGTTGCGCTTCGCCCTTATATGGGCAACAAAGAAAAATTAATTCCGACAAAAGGTTAACATGAAAAAAGTTTTAATTGCAAATCGCGGCGAAATTGCCGTACGGGTCATAAGGGCTTGCAGGGAGCTTGACATTCCGACGGTTGCGGTCTATTCGACGGCGGACAGGACAGCCCTCCACGCGCAGATTGCGGACGAGGCACTCTGTATCGGAGGTGCGGCGACGAAGCTCTCGTACCTTAACGAAGATGCGATAATAACCGCCTGTAAGATAACCGGCGCGGACGCACTCCACCCGGGTTTCGGCTTCCTTTCCGAAAACGCGGAGTTCGCGAAAAAATGCACGGAAAACGGCATTAAGTTTATCGGACCTTCCTCCGATTGCATTAATATGCTCGGGGACAAGGCAACCGCAAAAGAGACGATGAAAGCTGCGGGGGTTCCTGTTATACCCGGCTCGGACGGCGCGGTATCCTCGCTTGAAAATGCAAGAGCAATAGCCGCAAAGATAGGCTACCCCGTTATGATTAAGGCGGCGGCAGGCGGCGGCGGGCGCGGGATAAGAAGGGTTGACAGCCCCTCCGAGCTTGAAAGCTTAATTGCGGACGCCCGACAGGAAGCGAAGAATTATTTCGGCAACGACGACTATTATATAGAAAAATTCATCATCGACCCCAAGCATATTGAATTCCAAATCCTTGCGGACGAACACGGTAACGTCGTCCACCTTTTCGAGCGCGACTGTTCAATGCAGAGGCGCAACCAAAAGGTTTTGGAAGAGACCCCCTCCCCTGTTATGACCCCCGAACTTCGTGCAAAGATGGGTGCGGCGGCGGTTAATGCGGCGAGAGCTGCGGGGTATGAAAACGCGGGGACGATTGAATTCTTGCTATCAAAAACCGGGGAATTTTACTTCATGGAGATGAACACCCGGATTCAGGTTGAACACCCGATTACGGAGATGTTAACCGGCATTGACCTTGTTCAGATGCAGCTTAAGATTGCGGCGGGTGAAAAATTGCCGTTCGCGCAAGAAGACATTAAAATGCAAGGCGCATCAATTGAATGCAGAATTAACGCGGAAGAACCGAAGCTCGATTTTCGCCCCTGCCCGGGGACAATAAACGCGCTTCATATTCCCGGCGGACCGGGTGTGCGGATAGATTCCGCCGTTTATCAGGGTTACACGATTCCTCCCTATTACGACAGCATGATTGCGAAACTTATCGTTCACGCGCCGAGTCGGCTTGAGGCGATAATGAAGATGAGAAGAAGTCTTGCCGAATTTATCGTTGACGGCGTTAAGACGAACATTGATTTTGAACTTTCGCTTATAACCGACCCCGTCTTTGAGCGCGGGGATTATACCATAGCGTATCTGTCCGAAAAAATGAAGTAGGAGCAGAATATGGCGCAGATTCAGAAATGCCCGCAGTGCGGCGGCGACGTTCTTGACGGATATTGTTATTCTTGCGGAATAGAGGTTCAACCGGCGAAAACTGCTTACAGAGAGCCGCAAACCGCGCAGCAAGCTACGCAGACCGCTTACAACGAGCCGCAGACCGTCTACCCGAATATAAAGGTCACAGACGATATTGTATACGAAAAGCCTGCCCCCGAGGACTTTTACACGCGCTACAACAAGATGACTTTCGGGGATAAGTTTGCAAAATATTGGTGGTTTATACTGCTTTCGGTGCTGCTACCGTTCTTTTGGTTCATTCCGGCTATTATGGTTGCGGGTTCATTCTTCAGCTATAAAAGCGAGAAGTTAAAATTCATCACTGATTTAGGCATACTTTCGATTGTCGGACTATTATTCCTCGGATAAAAATATCGACTTAGGAGATACACATTTTGGCACTTGAAAACCTATTTTCCCTCGTTAAAGAACGCTGGAAATCCCCCGCCGGAACGGTTACAACAGAGCCGCCGGTTGAAAACGAAAAACCGGTTGATAAGCCTAAACCGTCACCAACCTTCAAATGCCCTCGCTGTATGCAGGTTACGCCGGCGGAGGTGTACGCCGACAACCTCAAAGTCTGCCCCGCTTGTAACTACCATGGGCGAATGAGCGCGAAGGAACGGCTTAACATTTTCGTCGACGGCGGGACTTTTAGCGAATTCGACAAGGACATGAGGAGCCTCAACCCCATTGATTTCCCGGGTTACGACGAGAAGATGGGGGCACTCCGAGAAAAGACGGGGCTTGTCGACGCGATAATTACCGGCACAGCGTCGATTCACTCAATACCCTTCGTTATCGGGATAATGGACTCGAACTTCATGATGGCGTCGATGGGGTCGGTTGTCGGGGAGAAGATTACCCGCGCTTTTGAATACGCCGAAACTCACAAGCTTCCCCTCGTCATGTTTACGGCGTCGGGCGGCGCAAGGATGCAGGAAGGGATAATCTCCCTTATGCAGATGGCGAAAACATCGGCGGCGGCGGCGAGGCTGTCGGAAGCGGGCGGGCTTTTTATCTCCGTCTTAACCGACCCGACAACCGGCGGCGTTGAGGCGTCTTTCGCTTCCCTCGGTGATATAATTATAGCCGAACCGAAAGTCTTAATCGGCTTCGCGGGGCGGCGAGTTATCGAAGGAACGATAAAGCAACATCTCCCCGAAGATTTCCAATCCGCCGAATTTCAACTCGAACACGGTTTTGTAGACATGATAACCGAGCGGAAAGCATTAAGGAGAACTATCCGTCATATTTTAAGGCTGCACGGCTTTGGGGGGGATAAAATTGCCTGACAAGAACACCGCATGGGAATGTTTACAGCTTATAAGAAACAAAAACCGCCCGACGGTTGAAACCTATATTCCGCTTATCTTCGACGAGTTTATAGAGCTTCACGGCGACCGCCATTTCGGCGACGACAAGGCAATACGCGGCGGTATAGCTTCGTTTGAGGGTGCGCCCGTTACCGTTATCTGCCAAGTCAAGGGGCGAAACCTCCAAGAAAACAAGACCGCGAATTTCGCAATGCCGCACCCGGAAGGTTATCGCAAGGCAATGCGGCTTGCGGCGCAAGCGGAGAAGTTTCGCCGACCTGTTATATGTTTCGTGGACACACCCGGGGCGTTTTGCGGCGTAGATGCCGAGAAGCGCGGGCAGGGCGAAGCGATTGCACAGAGTTTATACCTTTTCTCAAAACTCAAGACGCCGGTTATTACGGTAATTTTGGGGGAGGGGGGAAGCGGCGGCGCGCTTGCGCTTGCGGTTTGCGACCGGCTTGCGATGCTTGAAAACGCGGTCTATTCGGTAATAAGCCCCCGAGGTGCAGCTTCGATTTTATGGAAAGATGCGGCAAAAGAAAAGGACGCCGCAGAGGTCCTTAAAATTACCGCAACCGATTGCAAAAACTTCGGCATAATAGAAAGTATAATTGACGAACCGGTCGGCGGCGCGCAAAATTCCGCCGAAGAAACGTCGGAAAACATCTCGGCGTTTTTATCGGGAACGCTTCTCGAACTTGGCAAACTCTCGGTGGACGAGCTTTTACGGGAACGGTATAATAAATTTAGGAAAATTGGGGTTTATATTGAGTAAACCTTTGGAGGTAAAAATTATGGCATCAGAATACGAACTCGCGCTTCAATTGACAGACCAATACTTGGATTATTTAACAGAAATCGAGCTGTTTGACTTAAAATACCCCGACAATGTTGATGGACATAATGTTCTTGTAAAACTTGCAAGTAAAACAAGAAAAAAAGCACTGAGTGTCGGCTTAAAAGATATTGACCCCCTCCCTCCCCTAAAATGAAAAAAGTCTTAGCCGCAATGAGCGGGGGCGTGGATTCGAGCGTTACCGCCCTGCTCCTTAAAAACGCCGGGTACGATGTTATCGGCGCGACAATGAAGCTTTTCGACAACGTTAACCATTCCGAAAAAGCCTGCTGCACCGCCGACGATGCGTTCGACGCGAAGAGCGTCTGCTTTGGTTTGGGGTTGCCGCATTATGTCTTTAACTTCGCGGAGGATTTTACACACAGCGTTATCGAGCCTTTTTGCGCTTCCTACATTAGGGGCGAAACGCCGAACCCCTGTATTGAATGTAACCGCAAGCTTAAATTCGACAGGCTTCTAAGACGTGCAAAAGAACTTGATTGCACCAAAATCGCAACCGGGCATTACGCCCGAATCGAGGAAAAAGGCGGGCGGTTCCTCCTTCGCAAGGCGGTTGACGAAAAGAAGGACCAGTCCTACGTCCTCTACACAATGACGCAAGATGAGCTTTCAAAAACCCTCTTCCCTCTCGGCGGTTTAACAAAGCCGGAGGTGCGAAGCCTTGCGAAAGCGAACGGTTTCGTCAACGCTTCTAAGCACGAGAGCCAAGACATCTGCTTCGTCCCCGACGGCAACTACGCCGCGTTTATCGAAAGCGAGACCGGGAAGACCTTCCCCCGCGGAAGTTTTATCGACACCGCCGGTAACATTATCGGCGAACATCTCGGCATAATCCATTACACAATCGGACAGCGCAAAGGCTTAGGCGCAGCCTTCGGCACGCCCATGTATGTCAAGGCAATAAACGCGGCGGACAACACGGTTACTCTAGGTAGTATTGACGAAATTTATACAAAAAGTCTAACGGCGCGTGATATTAACATAATAATGCCGGACAAGTTAGGCGGCAGTTTGGCGGCAAAAACCCGCTACAACCAAGCCCCGCAACCCTGCCGGACAATACTTTCCGATAACAAATTAACGATAACATTTGACGAGCCGCAAAAGGCAGTCACGCCCGGGCAATCCGTCGTCCTTTACGACGGGGAATATGTCGTCGGCGGAGGAATTATAACGTGAAAAAGAAGACCGAAGGAAAAGACCTTAACCGCAAGGACTACTCGCTTGTAAAAAACTTTATCTGGGTGATGAAAAAGCAACTCGATTTCTTCCCGAAATCGGTTGTTTTTCTCATTTTAATTGTAATCAGCAGCGTTTCGTTAAACTATGTCTGGAGTTTCGCGGCGAAATTTTTACTCGATGTTTTTATTAACTCCGAACCGTTTGGGAAAGTCTTAATTATCGTCGGCGCGGGGTTTGCAGCCCAGTTTACCCTGTCGAGCATCTATAACTATCTAAATGAGCTTCTAAGCACTTCGTACATATCCACAAGATTTCGGATAGACCGGCTTCGTATCGGGAAAATTTTGTCCGTAAACTACGAGTACCTTGAGGACAGCAAAGTTTTAGCCCTCCACTCCAAGGCGCAGCAGGCTAATAACAGCGACTACAACGGGGTTCAAGGGCTCTTAATCCACGGGGAGTACGCTCTCCGCGAGTTTTGCACCGTTCTTGCCGCCGTAATCATCTTGGGTGGCTTAAACCCGCTTGTAATCGTGGTTTGCGTGGTTTCGGGCGTGATAAATTTCTTCCTTGAAAACCATATCCGAAAACTTGCGAAAAAGAACGTCTGGGACGCGCTCGATTCGTGGTGGCGGCGTGCTGAATATGCGACCCGAACCGCCCAAGACTTTGAATACGGGAAGGATATCCGCGTCTATAATATCGCCGGTTTTATCCTTAAAAAGCTCTCGAAGCTCCACGAAGAGAGGCTTGGCAAGTCCAAACTCAACGCGAAATATTGGGGCTTTCAAAGCGGCATGAACATTATTATAAGCCTCACCGGGAACACGATTATCGTGTTCATCCTCCTTGATTCAATAATAAAAGGGGAGGTTTCGGTCTCCGACTTCGCGCTTATGTTCGGCGTGGGGAACACTTTTATCAACCACTTAACCTACTTTTTGTCACAAGTCAGCAGTGGGATTAACTGCTCCCGTCAGGTTAACGACTTCCGCACATTCTTGGAGTACCCGATTGACGATATCGAAGACGATAAAATCCCCTTGCCGGAGTATTCTGAATACGAATTTGAATTCAGGGACGTCAGCTTCCGTTACCCGAATACCGAAAATTACGCGTTAAGAAAGATGAATATTACGCTTAAGCCGGGGAAACGGCTTGCGGTTGTGGGACTGAACGGCGCGGGGAAATCTACCTTCATAAAGCTCCTTTGCGGGCTTTATAAGCCTACCGAAGGCGAAATCCTCCTTCACGGCGTTAACATTAACCGCTACAAAAAGGCTGACTATTTTAGGATTTTTTCGCCGGTATTTCAGGACATAGAGATGTTCGCGTTTGAGATTGCCGAAAATGTCTCGATGAGCGAAGAAACCGATAATGAGAGAGCCCTCACCGCCCTCAACGACGCGGGGTTAGGCGAAAAGATTTCTTCGCTGTCGGACGGTATTCATACCCAGCTTCTTAAGATTCTCTACGACGAGGGGACAGACCTTTCAGGCGGCGAAAAGCAGAAACTTGCCCTCGCCCGCGCACTCTACAAAGACGCGCCGGTCGTAATCTTGGACGAGCCGACCTCCGCCCTTGACCCGCTTGCTGAGCAGAATTTGTACATGAGTTTCGACCGGCTTATCGGAGCGAAAACTTCTGTCTACATAAGTCACCGCCTCAGTTCAACGCAGTTTTGCGACAATGTTGCGATGTTTGACGACGGCGGCTTAATCGAATACGGCACCCACGAAAGTTTACTTTCAGCCGACGGAAAATACGCCGAGATGTTTAGAACACAGGCACAGTATTACAAAGAAACGGAGGCGGTAACAAGTGGCTTCACATCTTAAAAAGCGTGAAGAGTCCGACAAGAAGCGGTTCGCGATGCGGGATATAAAACATTCGTTTAAAGCGGTAAAGATGCTCTTTTCGGTTATGCTAAAGGAAAAACCCGCGCTTATAATAGTATACATAATCCGAATGATTGCCCTCGCCGCACAACCCGTTGCGCCGATGCTTGTTCAGGCACCGCTCTTGGACGAGCTCCTTAAGGGCGGCAATATGGACGTTAACCGCGTTTATACTCTCGGTATAATTTTCCTCTTGGTTTCGGCAACTCCTTGGCTTATTATGAACATTACGAACCAAATTAAGGACTACTACAGCGACTGGTTCAACCTCTATTTTGAGAGAAGCTTATCCGAAAAGTGCATGAACATTGAATTCCACCTCACCGAAGACCCCGAAGCTCTATCCCTCCCTACGAAAGCCCGCGAGGGGATAAACATGACGGGCGGCGTTATCGGGGTGCTCAATCAGGTCGAACAGCTTGCCGCGAACTTCATTGTAATAGTTTCAATCATGGTTATTGTTATTACGGGAACGCCTTTACTCCTTGTAATACAGGTTATCTCCCTCGTGATTATGTTTATAATCTACAGTAAAATTAACCGCATAGAGGCGGAGTCGCGAATGATGGCGGCGAAGATTAACCGCGGCTTTTCTTACTTTTTCTGGCAGATTGCCGACTACGTTCACGCGAAAGACATCCGCCTTTTCGGCGCAAAGGACATGATGTACGGCAAATGCGGGAAGTATATCGACGACGTTTGCGATATCTGGAATGAAAAGCGGCGGAAAAAAGTCCCCCTTAATTTCGCAATGAACTCTGTGGACGCTGTCCGCGACGGGATTTGCTACCTCTATATCGGAATCCTTGCCTTCCGTAAAACCATAACCCCCGGCGCGTTCACAATGTATATAACCGCAACCGCTTCTTTCATGAGTGCCGTTTTCAGCTCCGCGTGGGTAATTCAGGATATTTTAACCAAATGCGCTTACGCCTACGCGTACATTGAATTTATGGCTCTCCCCTCCGCCGACAACAAAGATGGGAAGGCGGTTATTCCCTCAAAAACGCCGCAAATCGAATTCAAGAACGTTAGTTTCAAATATCCCCGCGCAGAGGAATATTCCCTTAAAAATGTTAACATAATCATTCCGGCGGGGCAACGCCTCTCAATTGTCGGGCAAAACGGCGCGGGGAAGACAACCTTTATTAAGCTTCTTTGCAGACTTTATGACGTAACCGAAGGCGAAATCTTAATTGACGGCGTTAACATCAACGAATTCTCCGAAACCGAATACCGCAAGCTCATTTCGGTTGTTTTCCAAGACTTCGCGACCTTCGCATTTTCGCTCAAGGAGAATGTTGCCTTTTCGAGCGATGTGCCCGACGATTCGGTCTATGAAGCCCTCGAAAAGTCCGGCTTATCCCGCACCGACGCTGAAAAAATCGGGCTTAATACCCCGATTGCGAAGTCCTTTGAAGAAGAAGCGGTTGACATTTCGGGCGGTCAGAAGCAAAAATGCGCCCTCGCCCGCGCCATCTACCGCAACTCCCCCGTGGTAATCTTGGACGAACCTACCGCCGCTCTCGACCCAATCGCCGAATACGAAATCTACAGGAATTTCAACTCCCTCGTTGAAAACAAAAACGCCCTCTATATCAGCCACCGCCTGTCAAGCTGCAAGTTCTGCGACGTAATTGCGGTCTTTTCGGACAAGACCATTTCAGAGTACGGCAAGCATGAGGACCTCCTTAAAAAGAACGCCCTCTACAGCGAAATGTGGAAAGCGCAAGCGCAGTATTACGTTTAAGGCAAAACGAACGCCGGTATCAACTGATACCGGCGGTTTTTTATATATCAAGTCTATCGTAAAGGGAACCTGCGCCGAGGATTGAGTCGTCTGTCTTGGGCTTTTTGTAATCGCGCTCGAATGAAGACTTCGGCATCTCAATCTGCTTAAGCTGAATATCATCGCTCTGTTTGCGGCGGTCCCTGTCGAAATTGCGGTCGGGGCGGGGGCTTACAGGCACGTCGCTAAGGTTTTTCGGGGGACGGGAGAAGGTTTTCGGACCGGTAACGCGCGGGAATTGCCCGTCGTTTTTGTCAGACGTGTTACGGCGTTTCGGAGCCTGCGTGCTTGAAATTACAACGCGCCGGTACGGTTCGTCGCCGATTGACTTGCTTGTAACGCCGGAGATGTCCGAGACGGTTGCGTGTATAATTCTGCGTTCGTAGGGGTTCATCGGCTCTAAGGTTGTCGAGCCGCCGGACTTCATAACCGTGTGGGAGAGGCGGGTTGCGAGAGATTTTAGTATCTCCTCGCGCTTTTCGCGATAGCCGTTGCAGTTTAGGGTTACGCGGAAATAGTCGCGGGTGCCGCGATTTGCCGACATTGAGGCGAGGTATTGTATAGCGTCGAGAGTTTCGCCGCGCCGCCCGATAACGGTCCCGGAAACCTCGCCGATAACGTCGATGAAAGCGTTTTCCTTCTCTTCGCGAAGCTCAAGCTCGTTGTCAATCCCCATCTTCGAGAGGATAGTTTTAACGTACGCCGCGGCAATCTGCCCCTTGGTTTTCGGGGTATATTCGGCAAGGATTTTCGCGTCTTTTGAACCGATTCCGAGAAGACCCTTTTTCGGCTCTTCGAGTATGGTAAAAACAATCTCGTCTGCGGGAACTTCAAAGGCAGCTGCTGCCAAGGTCTTGGCTTCTTCTATAGTTTTTGCGGTAAATTCCTGTTTCAAAAATAAACCCCCATATTTAGTCTTCGGTGTAATCCTCGCCGTACTTTTCGGCTTGTCTGCGGCGGGCTTCGTTTATAAGTTTGCGTTCAATATCGCGTTGTTTGGATTTTGATATCTTCTCAGGGTGGTCAGGGTCAGGTAAGTCTTCATCATCATCATCACTTTTAAGCTTGCCGGAAACGGTAATACGCTTCTGTTCGGGCGCGGCTGTGCCGTTTTGTTCCGCCAACATCTGTTGATAGCGTTCAAAGGCGGCGGAGCGTTTTTTGTTCTTGTCCTTCTTTTTAAGCTTGTCCTTTTCAACGAGCTTCGCGACGTATTCCGGGGTGTAGATTTTATTGAGAAGAACGCTTTGGAGGAAACCGATTAAAGCCGAGCAAGTCCAGTAAAAACCGATTGCGGCGGGGTAACCGATTGCGATATAAACGGAGAAAGCGGGCATAACAAAGAGCATGATATTCATCGAATTCATCATGTTCTTTTGCATACCTTCCGCGCCTTGCGCTGCGCCGCCTGCGGCTTGCATCTTCTTCTGGCGGATATACATATAAACGGAAGAGGCGAGCTGTGCCAACCCCGAAAGGAACGGAATCATAATGAGCCCGACAGCAGCCGCGCTCCAACCGCCTTCGGGGTTAAAGCTCGGGACTTGTCCGAGGTCAATAAAGCCGAAGAGTTTGTTATTAAAGTCGATTATATTATCGACAAAATCGGTCGGGAGACCCGAAAATAGTTCGGGGTGTTCCTTAACGGCGCGGACAATATAAATTTCGGGGCGGACAGCGAAATAACGCTCCGT
>JAISGY010000025.1 GCA_031262835.1 Ruminococcus sp. | reverse complement strand
AATAATGGGATAAAAATACCGGTTAATATTGTGTAGTAACGGAACATAAAAATTCAAGTTAATACTATATAAATATAGGAGTATAATAATGAAGGTCAGATTACCGAACGAATTTAAGCAGGGCGGCGCGCAGAATATGAATCAGATGATTTTACAGGCGCGCAAAATGCACTACCCCCGACGTTTCGACACAGGCAAGCCCGGCGGCAAGAATAATCGAAACCGCAAGAAACAACAACATTCCCATTAATACGGATGAATAAAAAAACCACGGAGGTTTCATTAAATGAAGGTCAGATTACCGAACGAATTCAAGCAGGGCGGAGCCCAGAACATGAACCAGATGATAACCCAAGCAAAGCAGATGCAATCGAAGATTACCGAGCTTCAAACCGAGATTGAGGAACGCGATTTTAACGTTTCCGTCGGCGGCGGCGCGGTCGAGATGGTTATGAGCGGGAAAAAAGAGGTTAAGTCCCTTAAAATTAAGCCCGAAGTCGTTGACCCGGCTGATGTTGAGTCTCTTGAAGACCTTATCTTAAGCGCGTTTAACCAAGGCGTGTCCGAAATCGCTCGTGTAACCGAAACCGAAATGGAAAAGGTTACCGGTGGAGTTTCGCTTCCGGGTTTATTTTAATATAGTATAGGTGCAAATATGGCAACTCCCCTACCGCTTGTAATCCTCTCCGAACAGTTCGCGAAGCTCCCGGGTATCGGCATGAAAACCGCCGGGAGGCTTGCTTACCACGTCATGCGGATGACGAAAGAGGACGCGCAAAATTTCGCTGACTCTATAATTAACGTGCACGGTTCACTTCACGAATGTAAAGTTTGTCGGAATTTCACCGACCGCGAAATCTGTTCCGTCTGTTCCGACCCGCGCCGCGACGGTTCAACCGTCTGTGTGGTAGAACTTCCGAAAGATATTGAGAGTTTCGAGAAAACGAACGAATACCACGGTATGTATCACGTTCTCCACGGGCTTTTGTCCCCCATGGACGGCATTACCGCCGACGATATCCGCATTAAGGAGCTCCTTAAGCGTATCTCCGGCGAATCGGAAGTAGTCGAAGTTATCATGGCGGCGAATCCCACCGTCGAGGGTGAAGCGACCTCAATGTACATCGCGAAGCTCCTAAAACCTCTCGGCGTAAAGGTTACTCGTCTTGCACTCGGTATCCCCGTAGGCGCGGTTTTAGAATACACCGACAGCATTACCCTTTTCCGCGCCCTACAAAATCGCAATGAGTTATAACATCTAACAATTTTACTGTCCCCTTTTTAGTTATTTTGCTGATTTTTTCATTACAATATTGACACTACACACATAAAGTGCTATAATATATTAGTTAAACATTGGGATATAGCCAAGCGGTAAGGCAACGGACTTTGACTCCGTCATTTCGGTGGTTCAAATCCACCTATCCCAGTCCCGGTGCAATTTAAGGTTACAAGTCGGCAAAGTGGGCAAACGGTGCGCAGGCGATTTCTGTACTCTGTCTTCTGTACTCTGTTCTCTGTTTTGGGGTATCGCCAAGCGGTAAGGCACCTGACTCTGACTCAGGCACTTCCGGGGTTCGAATCCCTGTACCCCAGCTTAGCAAAACAAAAAATCCCTCATGACGAGGGATTTTTTATGTTTACTTAACCTTAAACACATTCGCCTGTTCGGTAAGGTTTGCGGAGGTTTTCTTGAGTTCCTCCGAAAGCTCGTTAATCTTATCGATATCGTTCGAGTTTGAAGTTAAAACGCCGGAAAGATTGTCGATATCGCGATTAATCGATTGGGTTGCGAGATTCAGCTTTCGCATTTCGTCCGAAAGCTCTAAAATTCCCGCGTTTGAAGCCTTAACATTGTCGGAAATTTTATCGAAATAACTCTCCGCATCAGAACATACTTCCACACCCGCACCGGCTTTTTCGACGGTTAAATTAATCAGCTTCTGGCTGTTCTTAGCCGCTTCGGCACTCTTCGCGGCAAGATTCCTAACCTCTTCCGCAACAACCGCAAACCCTTTTCCGTGAACCCCTGCGCGCGCCGCCTCGACCGAAGCGTTCAGTGCTAAAATGTTCGTCTGGAACGCAATATCGTCAATGAGCTTAATTACTGTTCCGATCTGCTGCCCCGAGTCCTTTATATCGGCAACAGCGGCGGAAAGCTCCTCCATCTTCTGTTTACCGGCGTCGGTAACGGCTGCGGTCTTCATGCAGTTCTCCGCTTCTGTTACCGTTTTTTCGGCGATGGAAGTAATCTGCTTTTGGAAGTCGGTTGTCGTTTCCTTTATAAGCCCGACAGACTTAACACCGTTTGAAGCATTGACGGAAAATTCCTCGGTTGCCTTGTCAAGTTCGTAAGTATTTCCGCCCAGAGATTTCGCGTAGGCGGTAATTTTACCGATAAGTTCACGAAGTGACTTTTCCATCAGCGCAAGTGAATTCCCGACTGTATCATTCTTGTCGCGGATAATAATTTCGGTTGTAAGGTCGCCGGAAGCTATACGCGTGATTTCAGAAGATTGTTTTTCGTCAACTTCGATGAGCGACGCGAAAGAACGCTTCAGTTCCGATATTTCGTTATTGCCTGTAATATCGGAGATTTTAATACCGGTGTTGCCGGAAGCAACTGCCTTTGCGTAACCCGTAAGCTCTTTTATAGGGTTCGCAATATTTTTGCGGATTAACGCGGAGATAACGATTATCTCTAAAATAAGGAGAGCGATTGCACTGATAGTACAGATAATTACGAAGCGGGTTACCTCGCTTGTGACCTGATCAATCGACATATCAACCCCGACGCCGAGAATTGCCTCCCCGTCGGAATTAAAGACCGGTGCATAACCCGAAAGACACATACCGTAATCGCCGCTGTCGTAAATTCCGCCGTGATAATACTTGCCTTCTCCGATTACAATATCGAAAAGTTCCGCATCAAAAACGTCCGCCGGTTCTTCGGTCCAATAAGGGATCGGACCGTCACGGTCGTCGGCAGATATGTAGTAGTGCGTGTTCCCGTTTTCGTCAAGAGGCGCCATAACGTAAAGGTAGATTGCGTTATTCTCTTCAAGCGTCGCGAGGGCATAGTCCATATCCTTTTTCTGTTTTTCCCAAAGGGCAAACTTTTCAGGCGGCATCTCCCCCGCTGCCATTATTTCTTCTGCAAGGTCGCTGTCAACAAACGCCGCCGCAGTCATTGCGCACATTTCGGCGGTCTGCCCGATTGCTTCAATCTCCAAGTTATACGACGTAACTGAGGTTATTATAATAAGCGTTAAGGCAGTCAGAATAATTGCGCCTGCTGCGATGAAGGTTATCATCTTTGAAACGGAATTCATGTTTGCTTCCCCTTAATTAAGAATACTGTTCATTTTACGCGCTACATCACAAATGTAACTTACGGCATTATCATCAAGACCCGGATAAACCCCGAGCCAGAAAAGATTCGTCATTATCAGGTCGGTATTTTTAAGTTCTGTGCTGCGATAGGAAACACCTTTCATGCAAGGTTGCTTTGTAATATTCCCGGCGAATAACATCCTCGTTTGAATATTATTTTCTTCATAAAAGCGAACAACCTTTTCTCTGTCAACATTTTCTTTGCACAAAAGCGGAAAGCCAAACCATGACGGCTCACTGTTTTTTTCAGGCTGCGGCAATACGAATTTGTCTTCATAATCCTTAAAAATGTTGTAAAGTTTATCGAAATTCGCACGCCGTTTCTTTGTAAAATCATCTATTTTGTCAAGTTGCGCAACACCGACAGCTGCCTGCAAATCCGTTGCTTTAAGGTTATAACCGAAATGAGAGTAAACGTATTTGTGGTCGTAACCTTTCGGCAACTGTCCGTATTGCCCGTCGAATCTGTGACCGCAAAGGTTATCCTGCCCCGATTCGCAAACGCAGTCGCGTCCCCAGTCGCGCATTGATTTTGCTATCTTCGCAAGGAGCGGATTGTCGGTATAAACCGCGCCGCCCTCCCCTGTCGTGATGTGATGCGGCGGGTAAAAACTTGAGGTTGCAAGGTCGCCGAAAGAGCCGGTTTTTTTTCCAAAATAGAGCGAACCGAGCGAATCGCAGTTGTCTTCAATAAGCCAGAGATTATGCGCTTCGCAAAACGATTTTACGCGTGACAAATCGAACGGATTACCGAGAGTGTGCGCAAGGATTACCGCTTTCGTCCTGTCCGTAACTGCATTTTCGAGCAGTGAACAGTCGATATTATATCCCGGAATGGTTATGTCAACGAAAACAGGAACCGCTCCGAACTGTACTATCGGCGCGATTGTCGTCGGAAAGCCCGCCGCAACCGTTATAACTTCATCGCCGCGTCTTATTGCCCTGTCCCCGAGGAGCGGAGAGGTAAGCGTCATAAATGCGCAAAGATTCGCGGAGCTTCCGCTGTTAACGAAAAGGCAGTATTTTACGCCGATATAGTCCGCAAGTTTTCTCTCGAATTCCTTTGTGTAACGCCCGCTTGTCAGCCAAAATTCCAGCGCGGAATCGACTAAATTAACGATCTCTTCTTCGTCATAAACCCGCCCGGAATAACCCAGTTTATCGCCGCCGACGAAAGGTTCTCGACAGTGTTTTTCGCGGGCGTATTCACGCACGAGGGAAAGGATATTATCTTTATTCAAATTATTGACCATCCCTTTACAGAAGTTAAATTATATCTCGGGTTGTCGGATTAATGATGTATTTATTGGGATTTTGGTTAAGAAGAGATGCAAGGTAACTAAAACTGCTGTTTACGATAATCATGTTCTGGCAGTATGACATTAGCTGCATATCCTTATAATTATTGAGACCGCTGTTGCCGTCAACATAAACGATATTGTCGTTTATGTTAAATCCCATTGTCAAAAAATTCTCTCTGCACCACTGTATATCGTCGGAAAAAACAAAGAATGTCGGATCTTTAACCTTACAGCGCATTTCTTCAATACTTATCTGATGATAACTGATATCAATGAGTCTGCCGTATGATATGAAGTCGCCGCGCCTCATATGGACTGCTACGGAGTTAGCATGGCGAATCCGTGTATGCATATTGATGTTAAAATCATCTGTGAAAGGCGGGAATGTCAGATCTTTTAGTATTAAATCACGTATGTAATAAAACCAAAATGCGTTAATCCAATAACCGAAATAATAAACATTTCCTTCTACTGTGCCGACTTGCGGTGTATATGAGTTAGCTTCGGCACCGAATATTTTTCCGTTGAATCTGTTTGTGAATGATGATGCGTATTCGGAAAAAAGCAATCCTTCTTGAACGACTGTAAGCGGTGCCTTTTCGGATAAAATCTCTGGAACGGTTTTTGTCTTAGTTTTATGACTGAGTTCAAGTAATCTTTCCCATTCATCGGGCGGCATAATCTCAGAAAGCCTTTTAGCTTTAAGCCCGAAAATGCGTTCGATTTCATAGCCGTTATGATATTCTGATGCTGCAAATTCATCGTCGCACAAGATACATTCATCGCCGGTTATCTCTTCAAGAAAGCGGTAAAAGATATACTGGAAAAGTTGGTTGCCGAGCCCGCCGTTTATCATTATGTAGCGCATGATTTTGTTACCTTTCGTGTATACAGAAACTCTTTACAGCCTTCTTAATATTTCCTCGGCATACGCATCTATGTTTTCATGATCACTTACAAAATAATCTTCGCAATCATAACAAGCCTCGTCTTTGCCGATTGTCCCAAGGCAGAATCGTTTATGAAGCTGACGAAGTTTTTCGCCGTTCCAGATGTCGTTAAGCGACTCTTCTTTAATGTCCCCGACAATAACTTTGTGTGCCCAATCGACAGTACAGGGTGAAACTGTTCCGTCACAGTTTATATTAAGAGTTTTAAAGCAGGTTGCGCAGATTTGATACTTTTTTGATTCATCGTTGTGGTATCTGACCATACCGCGTCTTTCGCCGAATGAATAAAACTCGGGGAAGATATGTGATATACCTTCAATATTTATATTATCGCTTATGTCACCGAAAGTATCATAAAATAACTGCTGTTGTTCTTTTGTCGGAACAGCAAGGTGATTGATTTTAACATATATTTTTAATTGTTTACGATTTTCATATAAATCGCGGATGTTATTTACGTAATTTTCAAAATTAATCCTAACCCCGGTTATGTCGAAATAATCGTCATCATTAAGTGCGTTTACTGAAATATAAATCTTTGTTAACCCCGCATCAACAATTTTTCTGTTAAGCTCAGGTTTAAGAAGTGTTCCGTTCGTGTACATTAAGATATTTTCTGCCGCCTTGTTATCATGCACCGCCTTAATCATATCTACTATTTTCGGATGCATTAAGCTTTCGCCCACACCGCAAAATCTAACAACTTTCGGCGTTGCTGCAAGACCTTTTATATCTGAAAGAATTCTCTCAAAAATCTTATCCGGCATAAATGATTTCGTGCTGTTATCCATCTTCGGGTTAGGGCAAAATTTACATTTTATATTGCAAAACCTGCTCGGCTCCATCCATATCAAAAAAGGTGCGGGAAGAGGAACAGCCTCGCCCAAATTAATCTTACCTTCGCTGACGGGTATACCTAATTTCGCGTTCATTTTTTAGCTCCTTAAAAACGTTTTAATATTTCTTCTGCGTATGCGTCAAGGTTATCATTCGGGCTTGGGTAGTATTTAATATTTCCGCATTTTGAACACATAGTGTTTTCATTACGCCTGCCCTGCAAATGCCCTATCTGTAAATCTCTAAGTGCCTTTCCTGTCCAAATTTCTTTCACACTCTGTTTTGTAACATCGCCGACGATATAATCCCTGTACCAGTCGGCGTTACAAAGCGCGCAAACGCCGTCGGGGCAGATAAACATACGATAAAAAAGATATGTACAAACCTTTCTGTCAATCGCCTCAAACCCCAAAACGCTCTTGTTTTCTTTATTCACGGGAATATTAACATTTGCAAGGCTGTCTTCACGAACATTGATAATCTTCTCGACAAAAATTTCGTCACAAATATCGCCGAACATATCGTAAAACTTTTTTTCTTCGTCGGCGTTTTTTAGTGCCATGTCACCGATTTTAATATATACGGTGAGGTTATCGCCCTTGTGTTCATATAGATAGCGAATGTTATTTACGTAATCTTCTAAGCCTATTTTCTTGCCGCAAATTTCATAGTAGCCGTCTTCGGTTACGGATTGGACGGAAATATTTATACGAGAAATACCCGAAGCAATGAGTCTGTCAGACATTTCGTGAGTGAGTAATATACCGTTCGTTATTGTCTGATTCGAGAGTGTTACACCCTGCTTTTCACTGTACGCAATCATCTCGGGCAAATCTTTATTAAGAAGCGGTTCGCCCCAACCATACCAGTTAATAACCTTTATCGGTTTCTCAAACGCTTTAAGGTCATCAATGATTTTTTTCGCTAAAGAAACAGACATCATTGACTTAACAAAAGGCAGACTTTTATCTTTTTTTATATCATGCTGAACACAATATTTACAGGTTATATTACATAGACTTGACGGATCAATGCAAATCCAAAACGGCGTAACAAGCGGAACAACTTCATGAAGCACTTCCCGTTTTGTATTCGATAATGTCGGGGTTGTAATCGTTGCTTTCATTATCTCTCCTTAAGTCTTTCCGCAATTATCGCTCTTTTCTCGGTTATATTATCATTCTGGCTGACCTTTTGGAAACTGCATTCGCTGCATGGATAACCGGCGTTTTCTTCAAGCAGATTAAGCCTTAAATTCCGTAAATTTTCTCCGTTCCAAATCTCCGTAAGCGGCTTGTCGCTGATATTCCCGAGCGGGATTAGCCGCTTCCAATCCGCACAGCACGGAAGTACCGTCCCATCTGCGCAAACGGCTAAGAGTTTAAACGGTTGTACGCATACGTCCCCGCCGCCCTCACGTCCATAACGGTTCTTAATGTCTTCGCTTTTTTCACCGAAATCGTACCATATATTCGCCACGTTTTCGATATAAATATAGTCGGAAATTTCGCCGTATTCGTCAAGAAATTGCTGTCTTTTTTCCTCTGTTTTAAGCGCGATGTCGGTGCATTTTATGTAAACTATGGAGTTTCCGCGGTTTTGATAAAAAAACTTGATTCTTTCCTTTAGCTTTTCAGTTTCAACCGCAACTTTTGTGACTTCCTTGAATGTTTCGTCATCAATCGCTTCAAGTGAGATTTTTAAAATATCAAGTCCGGCATTAACTAAATCCAAACTCAGCTTCTCGCTTAACAGTGTAGCATTGGTTGTTATCTCGATTTTTTCAAAGGTTCCGCTCTGTTTCGCATAACTGACAAAATCGACAATCTGCTTATTCATAAGCGGCTCGCCGTTACCAATAATACGGAGGATTTTTATCTTTTCGGGGAACAATTTGCAGTCATCGGTAAACTTCTTGAACGTCTCAAATGTCATTGTATCTTTTTTAAGAAAAGGCTCCGCAATAGGGTCATTCACAGTACAAAAAACGCACTTTAAGTTACAGAATCCCGAAGGTTCAAGTTGAATTATAAACGGCGTTTTAAGTGGAATTGCTTCGCTTAAATCGACACGGTTTTTGTTGTACATATCCGATACGACAGCCATATTATTCCCTCTTATATTAACGGTGAAAAATCATCGAATCGAATATGCTTTTTCATCTTTTGTACATTTACATTCAAATTAACGGAACATTTTTCCGTCCCAAATTCCACCCTACCATAAATCCTCGATATGAACTCTCGAAGCGGCAAATTTTCATTCCCGGCAAGATTAAAAACCGTGTTTGCTTCACTGCACTGCCCGAGAACAATAAGTCCTCTTGCCGCGTCTTCTTCGTGAAGATAGTTCCAGATATGTTCGCCGTCGGTTGACATTTTGAATGTGCGGTTTTCTTTCTTTGCGGCTAAAATTTGCGATATAAGCGTATCCGGATTATCGTTAGGTCCGTAGACGGAAAAAATCCTCACCCACGTGTAATCAATCCCCAGCCGCTTTGCGAAATCTCTCATAAGATAATACGCCGCAACCTTCACCGAACCGTACGCCGTTACCGGATTCAGAGCGGTATCTTCGGTAATTAAAACGTCGCCGGGAACTTCGCCGTATTCAGCCTGCGAACCGGTGCAGATAAACCTTTCGCAGCCGCATTTTTTCGCAAGCTCAAGACAAAAAATCGTCCGCCCGATGTTCTTATATTGACCTTCAAAATCGTTTCGCTCACCTTCCCAAGCAAGATGATAAAAGGTATCATACTCACCCTGCAAGGTGAAATCGTCCGCGTCCTGTAAGTCGCAATCAATAATTTCTACAGGCAGTCCCTCAAGCCGCCGCCGCCTTAACGAACCCTTCCTGCAAAGAACAGTGACGCTAATACCCTGCTTTACAAGCTCTCTTGTCAAGGCAAACCCGACAAACCCCGTCGCACCCGTAATAACGACTTTTTTCAATAGCAAACCTCGTTAATGTAATTCGCGATAGATTTTGATGTAACCTCAAGATCAACAAAAACTTTCTGTACGTTTTCATTTTTCGCCAACCGGTTTTTAATCGCCTTGCAAAACTGTATGGCGGAATTACCGTTGCCGAAATATTTCGAGTAGAATCTATGCTCATTTGTATTATTAATTGCGGCTAAAATATTTTCTATCGTCTCTTCTGTGTGGATTATATTCTTAAGGATCTGCGAGTTATAACGTCTGTTTTGACGTGTTCCCAAATCAATCGCCGGGACCCCGTAAACACAAGCTTCTCTTACTCCCGCGCTTGAATTGCCTATTATAAATTCCGCATTTTTAAGGAGCGTTAAGAAAATTTCAAACGGAAGTGAATCATAAAAAAGAAAGTTTTTGTTCCCCTTTAATCTGTCGAATTTCTCGCAGATTATATCATTGTTTATATCGTTATTCGGTTTTATAACAATGTAATTTCGTTTCGATTTTTCGAGAGCGTTTACTAAGTTTTCCGCCTTTTTTGCAGTATCATTATCGGTCGTTACCGGGTGGTAAATGCATATTGCATATTTGTCGAAATTCATACTGTATTTTGCTTTAATTCCCTTAAGTGCGGGAAGCGATTCGGAAAGCATTATATCAATATCCGGCGAACCGATTACGAACACATTATCTTCCTTTTCGCCAAGTTGAAGTACGCGGAATTTTGCTTCGTCGTTAGCAACAAAATGATAGCTCGAAAGTTTCGTAACAGCGTGCCGCATAAATTCGTCAGCCGTCCCCGACACCTCTCCGCCCTCGATATGTGCGACCTTTATATTGTTTAATACACCTACCGCCGCGCCTGCAAGCGGCTCGGTCCTGTCGCCGTGTATTATGATTAAATCGGGGTTAATCTTACGAACGAATTTTGAAAACGAGAGGATTGTGAGCGCGGCATTTTCGTCCATCTTATCGGTCACTGTATAGTCTTCATTGATGATGATATTCTTGTAACCGTCTTTTTTTATTTCATCTGCCGTTTGACCGTATTCCTTACGAAGATGCATACCTGTAACGTAAACGTAAACTTCAAAAGAACGGTCTTTTTCGCAAAACTGCATGATAGATTTCAGTTTACCGTAATCGGCTCTCGTACCCGTTAAAAAGACTAATTTATACATATCATACCCTTTTTAATGTGCGTGTCTTTTGTAATATCTGAGGCAGCAGTTTTTCCGATAATTTTATCAAAATCTTTTGCCGGAATTTCGCCTGTTCCCGGGCGTTTTACCCAGATATTTTCATCGGTAAATTTCTCGTCTTTCTTTATATCTTTAGTTGCTACAACAGTTGCAAACGCGAAATCAATCGTTACCTGTTCCTCTTCAAGAGCCTTTTTTTCACCGCCGCGCATAAGATAAACTTCATGACTTGCCTTAATAAGTTCGGAAAGATCACGCCCGTCCATTGAGCATATTATATCTTCACCCGAGCGGCTTTTATCATCGGTAAAATGCCGCTCGAGAATGCTCGCTCCAAGTGCCGCGGCACCGATACAGGCGTTGTTATTGAGAGTGTGGTCGGAAAGCCCGAAGGGAACTCCGCTAAAATGCTCCGCCATCTTCATCATCGCACCGAAGCGCACTTCCGAAGGTTTTGTCGGATACAAATTCGTCGTATGAAGGAGCGCGAAAGGCACATTTTTTTGCTCCAATATGTTAACCGTTTCTTCAATTGCTTCGATCGTATTCATTCCTGTAGAAACAATCATCGGTTTTCCATACGACGCAATATGTCTTATAAGCGGGAGATTATTCATCTCACCCGAGCCGATTTTGTACGCTTTAACCCCGAATTTTTCAAGGCGAATCGCCGCCGCCCTCGAAAACGGAGTGCTTATAAATTCGAGCCCTTTGCTTTCCGTATAACGCATCATTTCGCGTTCTTCGTCTTCATCAAGTGCACAGCGAGCCATTATTTCGTAGATAGATTTATCGGAATTCCCGGGGATAATTTTTCTTGCGGCAGCCGACATTTCATCTTCGACGATATGCGTCTGGTGCTTTATGAGCCTCGCTCCCGCTGCTGCTGCTGCATCAACCATCTTTAAAGCAGTTTCAAGTGAACCTCCGTGATTTATCCCTATTTCGGGAATAACAAGCGGAACTTCCCCTATTTTTATACTGCCGATATTAAAGTTTTTCATATCAAACCGCCCGCAAAATTTTCAAACTTAGCAGCCTTATATTCATCTTCCGGCAAGAACGGGAACAGGTCATCAATCGGCGGTGAAACCATTCCGCCGTCGGCAAGTTTTTTGCTTGAGAGTTTAGGTATAATCGGGTCTGATTCGTTCTGAACAATTTCAAGAATACAATAAGACTCCTCACAAAAAAGCCAATCGACAGCAGACTCAATCTCACTTGTTCTTTCGATTTTTCTAAACGGAAAACCATACGCATTCGCGATTTTTTCAAAACTCGGAAAGCTTACTCCGCTCTCTCCGGTACAGCCTGAAAGAACACCGGAAAAGAAATAAGTTTGTGTCTGTACAATCGCCTGATAAGCGGAGTTATTAAAGATAACGATTTTCACCGGCAATTTGTTATGAACAATTGTTTGAAGTTCTTGAATATTCATCTGAAAACTGCCGTCGCCGGTCAGACAACACACAGATCTTCCGGCAGCAGTTGCCGCACCGATACTTGCCGGAAGGTCATACCCCATCGTTCCGCAGTTAACATTGCCGAACATACGCTGACCCTGCTTTTTTATGCCGAGTTGGAGAAGACTAACCGCCGCGCAGTTGTTTCCCAAGACCGCTATAACATCGCTTTCTGCCTTGTTAAAGAACACCTCGCCGAAACGATACGCGCTGATGTTTTCGCTGAAATTTCTTTTTTCAATACTGTATTTTGACTTAATAAATTTACAGTATGAAATCCATTCCCTCTTATCAGACTTTTCTGAATCTAAATTAGCGTCCGAGAGTTTCCCCATAACGTCACTGACATCACCGCAAACAGAAAGATCTATTTTTATCGTCGGTTTTTTCAATTCTTCGCTGTCCGCATCAACAACAATCTTCTTTGAATCGGGCGAGAATTTTTGATAGTTAAATCCAATCTGTTTAAAGCTCATTCTTGCGCCGAGGCAGATTAACAGGTCGGCGTTTTGAACCAAAAAGTTTCCGCAGCGTCCGCCGACTGTTCCGAACATTCCATAGTAATTATCATGGTCGGAGTTAAAATAATCGACCGTTGATGTAGGAGTGATAATAGGAATATTAAGTTTTTCCGAAAGGTTTTCAAGTGCCTTAAGACTGTTGCTTGTTCTTATTCCCGAGCCTGCAATAATAAGAGGACGCTTTGAATCATGTATCATTGAAATCATCTTCGAGATAATTTCATCAGACGGCAATGTATCATTTTCGAGGATAAACTCGGGCAAATCATCCGTTTCAATTACAGCACCCTGAATATTAAGCGGAACATCAATCCAAACAGGACCTTTCCGCCCGTGCATGGTAAGGTAAAGAGCTTTTTCAAGATGGTATTTTATCATATTTGCGTCGTTAACCGTAACGGCATATTTCGTCATCGGCGCGACGGAACGAATGATGTAATATTCCTGTTCGCCGAATTGGCGCAGATCAAGACCCGTACTCTCGACCGTAATATCGCTTCTGACCTGACCGCTGATAATAATCATAGGCAAGCTGTCCTGCCACGCACAAAGAACGCCGGTGAGCGCGTTCGTTCCGCCCGGTCCGCTTGTAACGCAAACCGCTGCAATTTTATTGTCAATCCGACTATAACCTTCCGCCGCAATGGCTGACGCTTGTTCGTGATGGTTATAGATAATGTTAAGCCGCTTGTTCGTTCCGAAAGCGTTGTTAAGGTGCATAGCACCCCCGCCAACGACAGAAAAAAGCTGTGTTATACCGTTATCGGCAAGAAAATCCGCAATGTAATCTGCTACTCTTTTTTTCATGTAAACCTCGGGTTATTTCTTCAACATAGTGCGAAAAGGATATTTAAGATAATCCAACACGTTTTCATCGTTAATGTCATAATCTTCAATACACCAGATAGCAAACACTCCGCCGTATACAACGAGCTCCGTGCATAGGTCAATAAATTCCCTTGTATGGTATTCTTTATTCGCGGGAATTTCCATGACAACATAGTTATAGCTTTCCGGTTTTTCTGCTTTCAGGAGAGCCATTAAGTCTTCGGCGTAAACCGCCTTGTCACTGACAGTTTTCAAGTCGGTTAAAAACCACGGAAAGTTCGTATAGTTTGTTATATGAACGTCGGTGTTCCCTGTAATTTCTTTATAAAGTGTTTTAATTCTAAGCGGAAGAGCACCGAGTCCGCTGTTTATTCCGAGGATCTCTATATGTCCTTCTATCCCTGCAAGTTTATTAACGTGCTCCATCGCCTCGATAAAGGCCGGTGCGGCAACCCTACCGACTGACCATGGATTTATACCGTAATACTTTTTGAATAATCTTCTGCTTTCTTTGTATTTATTGCCGCTTTCAATAAGATCATTATCTGTAACTTCCGTACTAAGCGTTGCACTTCCAAAATGATGACAATATGCATCTCTTTGAAGTACAATTTTATAGCCTTTCCTGCGAACAAGCATCGATGCTAAGTCGTCCGGGAATGAATATTTATGTTCATCAATCCGGTAGGTTTTACCGGTAATAAGAATATCGGGAGCAAAATAAACACTCGTCGGATAAAATGAAGCTGGATTGCAAAGGTTCACGCGTTCTTCATGCCTTCGCGGATCATATATATTATTTTTTTCCGCAAGAATATTGAGTTCTTCTATCGTCGTATACGCCCCGATATTTGTATTCTGATATCCGGAAACATTCGGTGTTGTGGGTACGAGGTAACCGATTTTCGGATCATCCTTACAGGCGCGCAGCATATTTTCAACCGCATTAGGGGTAATAATAACATCATTGGAGATTGAAAGATAATATTTACCTTCTATTAACCGTGAAAGACTTTGTAATAGCGAACAGGAGTTAATCTTCAAATCAAGCTGTTTTGTCGGCTTAACACTTTCAAAATAACTTTTAACATCGTCGGTTGAACCGTGATTGCAAAGGATAAGTTCGTAATTTAATCCCTCCGGCATCCATCTTAATAAACTCTCTACGCACTGTTTTGTCATCTCACAGTGGTTGTATGCTAAAATCATTATAGAAAGTTCGTATTTATATTCCCCGGTTTTTATGCTTTCCGCGATATATCTGTTGCACCACAAATCCTTCGCTTTCCCCGTTTCGGGATTCCAAAATTCCTCTTCGGATTCTTTATCTAAAGCGGCGAAATTAAAGTAATAAAATGTTGCTATAGTCTCTTCAATAATCGGGAAAGTTTCAAATTCGAGCCTGTATTTAGCCTTTTCGAGGGAGTCGTGTTTACTGAAATCTTCGGCAACATTCTGCACCGAATAGATCACACACTCAGCTTGTTTGAATATGCGATTTTCCGGAAGTTCTGTATCTTGTTTTAGCTGTAAAATCTCGTCAAAAATCCCGGTTATCTCATCACACTGTGAAAAACAGACGGCACTGTCGGAGCTCTGTAAAATATTATCGCGATAACTTTCCGCAGACTTTAGTTTTTCAAGGATTTTTTCTGCCGTAACCTTATCAAAAACAATTTCGCCCAAGATGTTTTTATCAAGCATTTTCATTCACTACCTTTTAAAATTTTCAAACTTAGCAGCTTTATATTCATCTTCCGATAAGAACGGCGACAGGTCGTCAATCGGCGGCGATATCATACTGCCATCGGGAAGTTTCTTGCTTAAAAGCTTCGGTATAACCGGGTCCGGCTCATTCTGTACAATTTCAAGAAGACAGTAAGATTTTTCGTTTAAAAGCCACTCTATTCCGCTTTCGATTTCACTCGATTTCTCGATTTTCTTAAACGGAAAGCCGTAAGTGAACGACAACTTTTCATTGCTCGGGAATGTTATTCCGCTTTCGCCGGTACAGCCCGAAAGTACACCGCCGAAAAAATTTTTCTGTGTGTTAACGATAGTTTGATAAGAAAAATTGTTGAAAATTATGATTTTTATCGGGAGTTTATGATGAACGATAGTCTGCATTTCCTGTAAATTCATCTGGAAGCTTCCGTCCCCGGTTATACAGTACACAGTCTTCCCCGCCGACAGGTATGCGCCGATACTTGCCGGAAGATCGTATCCGAGCGTCCTGCAATTTGCGTTGAATATGAGGCGTTGACCTTGTTTCTTTATTCCGCGCTGGAGTAAGCTGACACAGGCGGTATTAGTGCCGAGAACAACTAAAGCATCATCCTCTGCTTTACTTAAAAATACATCGCCGAACTGATAGACGCTTATATTGTCGCCCCAAACCCGCTTCTCGTAATAGTATCTTGATTTTATAGATTTACAATATAAAAACCAATCCTGTTTAGCACTTAAGTTGACTTCAAAAGAAGCATCTGTCAATTTCTTTATAACATCGCCGACATCGGCAAGTATCGGTAAATCAATCTTCATCGTAGGCTTTTTAAGCTCTTCATTGTCAATATCGACTACAATCTTGCGGGAAAAGGGTGAAAATTCGTTATAGTTGAAACCGATCTGTGTTAGGCTCATTCTTGCTCCGAGACAGAGAAGAAGGTCGGAATTCTGTACAATAAAATTACCGCAGCGTCCCCCGACAATACCGTACATACCATAGTAATTTTCATCGTCAGCCGTGAAATAATCGGTTGTTGAGTTCGGACTGACTATCGGAAGGTTAAGTTTTTTTGAAAGCTTAATAAACGGCTCAAGATTCCCGCTCATTCTTATACCCGAACCGGCAATTATGACGGGGCGTTTTGAATTCTTTAACTCTTCAATGATTTTTCCAATAACTTCGTCCGAAACGCCGGTTTCTTCATCGGGGGTAAATCCCGGCAGTTCATCCGTTTCAATTGTCGCTGCTTGGAGGTTAAGCGGAACATCAATCCAAACAGGACCCTTTCGCTCATGCATGGCAAGGTAAAGAGCTTTTCCAAGATGGTATTTTATCATATTCGCGTCTTTAACCATAACGGAATATTTCGTCATCGGTGCTATCGAGCGGACTATATCGTATTCCTGTTCACCGAGCTGACGAAGGTTAAGACCCGTGCTATCGACGGTAATATCGCTTCTGACCTGTCCGCTGATTACAATAAGGGGTACATTGTCGAGCCATGCGCTTAAAACCCCGGTAATTGCATTTGTCCCGCCCGGTCCGGTCGTAACACAGACAGCCGCAATCTTATTTGAAGCTCTGAAATACCCTTCAGCCGCAATTGCTGACGCTTGTTCGTGATGATTGTATATAACATTAATCCGCTCGTTTATTCCGAAAGCGTTGTTAAGGTGCATAGCACCCCCGCCAACGACGGAAAAAAGCTGTGTTATACCATTATCGGCAAGAAAGTCCGCAATATAATCTGCTACTCTTTTTTTCATGTAAACCTCGGGTTATTTCTTCACCATACTGTGAAAAGGATATTCAATATAATTCATCACGTTTTCAGCGTTAATGTCATAATCTTCAATACACCAGATAGAAAACACTCCGCCGTATACAACAAGTTCGGTGCATCGGTCAATAAACTCTTTTGTATGATATTCTAAATTCGCGGGAATTTCCAAGACAACATAGTTATAGCTTTCCGGTTTTTCTGCTTTCAGGAGAGTCATTAAATCTTCGGCGTAAACCGCCTTGTCACTGACAGTTTCAAGGTCGGTTAAAAGCCACGGAAATTGCGTATAGTTTGTTATGTGAACGTCGGTATTCCCTTTAATTTCTTTATACAGTGTTTTAATTTTAAGCGGGTCCGAACCGAGTCCGCAGTTTATTCCGAGGATCTCTATATGTCCGTCAATCCCTGCAAGTTTAATAACGTGCTCCATCGCCTCGAAAAAGGGTGGTGCGGCAGCCTTACCGATAGACCATGGATTTATGCCGTAATATTCCTTGAATTTTTTACTGCATAGAGTGTATTTTTGAAACGACTTATCCTTATCGGCATCCGTAACTTCATCCCCAAGCGTAACACTTCCGAAATGGTGACAATACGCATCTTTTTGCAGTACGGCTTTATATCCTTTCCTGCGGATAAGAGTCGAAGTTAAGTCGTCAGGGAACGCATATTTATGTTCATCTAACCTGTAATATCTGCCGCCGATAAGAAGATCGGGAGCAAAATAAATATTCGTCGGATATAATGCAAGCGGATTGCAAAGGCTCACCCGTTCTTCATGCCTTCGCGGATCATATACATTATTTTTCTCCGCAAGAACATTGAGTTCTTCTATCGTCGTATACTCCCCGATGTTTGTTTCCTGATATCCCGAAACATTCGGTGTTGAGGGTACAAGATAACCGATTTTCGGATCGTCCTTACAAGCGCGTAACATATTCTCAACCGCGTTAGGAGTAAATACGACGTCATTTGAAACTTGAAGATAGTATTTTCCTTCAACCAGCCTCAGATAGCACTGTAAAAGCGAACAGGAGTTGATCTTTATATCGAGTTGTTTTGTAGGACGAACGCTCTCAAAATAACTTTTAACACCGTCGGTCGAACCGTGATTGCAAAGAATAAGTTCGTAATTTAAGTCCTCCGGCATCCATTTTAACAGGCTTTCAACGCAACCTTTTGTCATATCGCATTTGTTGTATGCAATAATCAATACCGAAAGTTCGTATTTATATTCCCCGGTTTTTATGCTATCCGCGATATATCTGTTAAAATACAAATCCTTCGCTTTCCCGGTTTCGGGATTCCAAAATTCCTCTTCGGATCCTTTGTCGAGAGCGGCGAAATTGAAATAATAAAATGTTGCTGTAGTCTCTTCGATAATCGGGAAAGTTTCAAATTCGAGCCTGTATAAAGCCTTTTCGAGGGAGCTGTATTTACTGAAATCTTCGGCAACATTCTGCAATGAATAGATTACACATTCAGCTTGTTTGAATATGCGATTTTCCGGAAGCTTTGTTTCTTGTTTTAACTGCAAAATCTCAGCAAAATTCCCGGTTATTTCATCACACAATGAAAAACAAACAGCACTGTCAGAACTGTGTAAAACTTCATCATGGTAACTTTCCGCAGACTTTAGTTTTTCAAGGATATTTTCTGCTGTTTCTTTATCAAAAACAAATTCACCTAAGATGTTTTTATCAAGCGTTTCCATAAATTCAATTACCCGCATATCAAACTAACCCTTATCAATTATAACATATTTGACGACACAATGCAAGTGTTTTTTCAATATTTCGATAATTTCCAAATTCGCGATATTACACAAATTCAACATTGTTATTTTGTACATTGTATACAAATTTTGCGTTTTAATTAAGCAGATTAAGGACAGCTATGAAATTTTGACAAAAAATCTGTAATATACTTGACATAGACACAAAAATGTGATATAATGAACGTTGATAGAGCGTTTATATGTTAATTGCTTACATATTTTTAATATAAACATGAAAAACGCGGTCTAATCCGCTTTTTTCTATATTAGTTTCTTTTTGGAAACAACTCTCCGGAATATACAGTAAAAATAATCGGAAAGCTTCAGTCATTTACATGAAACATCTTTTTGTTATTAATCCGAAATCCTTCCCGGATAAGCGTGAAATGCAGAATTTCATAAATGAAACAGCGGAAATTTTCGGGGAAAAAGGCACCTCGATTATCTCGCTTTATCCCCGCTATGCAATCTCAAAAGTTACCGATTTTTTGGGGGAGGCGTCAGCGCGGGGAGAACAGGTTCGTGTTTACGCTGTCGGCGGAGACGGAATACTTTTCGACTGCATCGGCGGCGTGTTAAGGCACCCGGAACACGAACTTGCAAGTGTCCCGTATGGTAACGCAAACGATTTTTTGCGCTCATTCGGCAGCGAAAATATGTCGCTTTTCCGCGATATAAAACTGCTTTCGGAATCGCCGTCGGTTTTAACCGATGTGTACCGCTGCGGAGAGAATTACGGTATTTCAATAGCGTCTGTGGGGATTGAAAGCACTGCCGTTTTAGTCACCGATAAAATGTCGAAACGTCTTTCAAAAATGCCGTTTTTGCGGAAATTCATCCCGATGCTATATGCCGTCGGTGCGGTGGTTGCAATATTCAATAAAAAGCTTATTTCACAATACTACTCCGTTGAAATTGACGGAAAAGACTATTCCGGAGAATATACCGGTATCAATATGGCTAACAGTTTCGGGAATGGTGCGAAAAATACTTCTAACCCCTATGCCATGCCGAATGACGGTTTCTTAGATGCAGTATTCATAAAAAAAATGCCGATAATAAAGAGCCTTTTAAGAGTCAGTGCTTTCACACGCGGAAAGTTTGAAAAATACCCCGACGACTTTTTTCACGTTCGCTTTAAAAAACTTTACGCCGCTTCCGAAGAACCGATACGAATATGCGTCGACGGCGAAGCATTCTATACCTCCGAATTGTCTGTAGAAATTTTCCCGAATGCACTCCGCATAATAGCCCCGGAAGGGGTATCGTACAAACCCTTCAAGGAGTTACAAAAATGATAACGAATGAATATAAAGTTGCAAATCACGTCGGAAGATTCGGCGTTATGCTCTATGGAATTCTACGGTATCTCGAAGGAAAAATTACCGGGATAAACATTGAGCACGGCGAGAGTTTAGTCATAATTTGCAGCATTACAACTGCTGTTCTGATATTAATGCAGATGCGTCTTAAGGGCAGCAGGTACGTTCCGATAATTACCGGCATGATAATTATGGTGGCTTTTCTTGTCGGTGCTTATGCATTTCGTGACTTCGAGTATTATTACATATCGATGCTTTGCGTCGTCGGAATAGTCTGCATTTATCTAAACTTCAAGTCCGTTATCATATTCTTTTTCTTCACCGTTGCCGTTAATATTCCGCTTTATTTCACCGTTTTTAAGCATCCCGAATTTGCCAACCTCAGGGAGATGGTAATTGACGGTTTGTTATTCCTTTACGGTTTTGTGTTCCTGCTTATTCTTGCGTATCGCCTTTCGGTTCGTAATACCGATGCCCAAAAAGGTTTAGATGCGCTTGCCTCGCTCCTTGCGACAACGCCGAATATGATGCTTATCGTTGACGATATGCGGAGGATTTCTTACATCTCCGAAAAGATGGCGAAATTTGCCGATTGCCCGTCAAAATACGCTGTCGGGAGACCTGTCCTTGATCTCTTTAGGAATTTCGATATTAAGATGATGTTCGCGGATATTATCGAAAACGAAGGCTTTTATGAGGATATACAGAAGATTGACACAGACGGTGTCCCCCATTATTTCAAGATTGTCTGCGATAAACTTGCGGGGCAGACAACCGGAATGTTTATCGACGTTGCGGATGTGACGGCAACTGTTGAAGCGAAGATTGAAGCGGAGACGGAAAAGGAAAATGCGGTTCGCGCCAACATATCGAAATCGAAATTTTTAGCTACAATGTCCCACGAAATCCGTACACCTATGAACGCAATTATCGGCATATCACAGATGCTGATGGGGCGTAACGATCTCCCGCCCGAAGCGGTTGAAGCAAATACGAAAATTTACGCTTCCGGTCACGGTCTTCTCGGGATAATAAACGATATTTTAGACCTTTCAAAGATTGAAACAGGTAAGCTTGAAATACTTCCGGCGAAATATGATCTGCCGTCGCTCATTAACGATACAATCCAGCTTAACATTACACGTATAGGTTCAAAACCGATTGAATTTTATCTTCGTGTAAATGAAGATACCCCCGCGAAACTTTTCGGCGATGAACTTCGTATAAAGCAGATCTTCGGCAATATCTTAACGAACGCTTTCAAATACACCGACAGAGGAAGCGTTACCATGAACGTTTGGTCTGAAAAAAATGCGACCGGGATTAACCTAATCGTCAGTATAAGTGATACCGGGCAGGGCATGAAGCCGGAAGACGCGGCTTCTCTCGGAAACGAATTTGCCCGTTTTAACCTTGAAACAAACCGCACAACCGAAGGCACCGGGCTCGGTATGAGCATTACAAAACGCCTCCTCGTCCTCATGAACGGAGAGATGAAAATTGAATCGGAATACGGTGTCGGCAGTACCTTTACAGTCACAATTCCGCAAAACCTCGCCTCTGAAAAGATAATCGGCGCGGAGCTTGCCGCGAAGCTTGCCGACTTCTCATATTCCCACGATAAACAGACAGCGAAACTCCAGATTATCCGCGAATATATGCCATATGGTAAGGTGCTTATTGTTGATGATGTTGAGACAAATCTTTATGTCGCGGAGGGGCTTATAAGACCGTACGGAATAGCGGTTAAGTCCGTCACAAGCGGGTTTGCGGCAATTGATCTTGTAAACTCAGGCGAAACCTATGACATAATTTTTATGGACCATATGATGCCGGAAATGGACGGAATAGAAGCAACCGAAAAACTCCGTGCTGTCGGTTATAAATTACCGATTGTCGCGCTTACGGCGAACGCTCTTACGGGGAATGAGGCAATGTTCCGCTCAAAGGGCTTCGACGATTTTATCTCGAAACCGATTGATATCCGCCGCCTTAATACAACGCTCAATCGCTTTGTACGCAATGAAAAAAAGGCTGCGGAGTTTAAGGGTGCCGGCAGCACGGCGGCTTTAACAGCCCCTGACACGGGTATTCCGCAAAAACTTGCCGAAGTATTTATACGCGACGCTAAAAAGGCAATTCCGATACTCTCCGAACTGTGGAAGAACGACCTTTTTGTAACAACCGCCCACGCTATGAAATCAGCCCTCGCGAACGTCGGAAACGCCGAACTTTCCGAGCTTGCAAAGCATCTCGAAGCAGCCGGACGCGAAAATGACCGTGAATATATCGAAGCGAATACACCGGCGTTTATCGAAAAACTTTACGAATTTACCGAAAAAATCTCGCCCGAAAAGAAAACCGATACGGAGGCAGAAGACCTCGAACTCCTGCATAAAACGCTTGTTGAAATTGCCGATGCCTGCGATAATTACGATTCAGATCGTGCCGACAAACTCCTTGCAAAGCTTGACAAGAACAATTGGAGCGAAAAAACTTCCGAAAGATTAGCTGAAATTACGGCGGAGATATTGCACGCCGAATTTGAACACGCGGCTGAACTTTGCAGAGCTTACATTTAGAAATCAAAAAATATTAATTTTTTGTAAACAATCACAAAACCCCCTTGACAAATTCCGTCGGGGGGTATATTATTGTATTATGACATTAATACATTAGTACAATAATACTAAAGGAGATGAGAGATTGAGTTGGAAATTCGACGACGGGACGCCTATCTACCTTCAAATAGCGGAGCGAATCCGCGCGCAGATTGCCTCCGGGGAGTTACCTCCGGGCGGAAAAATCCCCACAGTCCGTGAAATTGCAGAGACTGCGGGGGTTAACCCGAATACAGTTCAGCGCGCCCTTTCCGAGCTCGAATCCTCCGCGCTTGTCGCGTCCGAGCGCGGCAACGGCGGGCGGTTCGTCAGCGCGAACCCAGACGTGCTTTATAAACTAAAACACGACCTTGCGCGAAAAGCCGCATTTGACTATGTTTATAGAATGTCAAAACTCGGTTTTAATAGAAGCGAGGCGCAAAATTATCTGACCGAAATTAAGGAGGAAAAGTAATGGCAATTTTAGAGGCTGTTAAGCTTTCTAAGGCTTACGGGAAGAAAAAATACGCCTTAGAAGGCATAAACCTTAACATTGAATCGGGGAAGATTATCGGGCTTTGCGGTCCGAACGGCAGCGGAAAAACCACGCTCATAAAGCTTGCGGCGGGTTTACTGACCCCTACCGGCGGTGAGTTAACCATTGACGGGAAGGCTATAGGACCCGAGACGAAAGCGATTGTTTCGTATCTCCCGGACAAAACTTTTGTGCCGGAAAACATGAAGGTTTTTGCGATAATTGATTTTTTCAAAGAATTCTACGCCGACTTCGATATTAACGCTTCGCACGAGATGTTAAAACGGCTCGATATCGACGGCTCGGAGACCTTCAAAACCCTCTCAAAAGGCACACAGGAAAAGGTTCAGCTTGTACTTATAATGAGCAGGAAAGCGAAACTTTATCTCCTTGATGAGCCTATCGGCGGCGTTGACCCGGCGGCGCGTGACTACATATTAAGCACAATTATCAGCAACTACAACGCCGATTCGAGCGTGATAATTTCAACGCATCTCATAAGCGATATTGAAAACACGCTTGACGAAGTTATCTTTATAAAGTACGGGAAACTCTTTTTGCACTCGACTTCCGACGAAATCCGCGAAAACCACGGAATGTCGGTTGACGCTTACTTTCGGGAGGTGTTCAGATGTTAAGAAAGGTTATAAAACACGAGTTTTTAAATACTTGGCTGCAATACGCGGTGCTCTTCGGGGCGGCAATATTCCTTCCGGCTTTAGTTTACTTAGCGACACAAAACGTAATTGAACGTGATCAAAATACATTTCGCATACTCGTCGCGGTACTCGGCGGTTCTGCTGTGATTATAGTTACACTCGCGTGGACAACACTCGGATTTGAAAAGGATTTTACCACAAAAAATGCGTATCTTTATCATACACTGCCGGTAAAAATGAGTACGTTTATGATTTCAAAAACGCTGTTCTTCATAATCTGGTCGGCACTATCAATTCTTTTCACGCTTCTTTGCGCCTGCTTTTCCGTCATGGATTTTTCGGTTTTTCCGCGGATTTTTGACTATATAGCTCACAACCTTCAAGAGACCGATACAGTCGGCGAATTTGTTATGGGGGGTGTATGGGTGCTGCGTATTATACTCGCTTTCATAACGCTTTATGGTTTAAATATGGCGGGGTATGCTTTCGGGCATCTTTTCGGTAAACATAATAGGTTAGGCGAATTTATCTTCATAATATCGATAATCATATTATACTTGTTCTACTCTTATATCTTACAAGGCTTCACAAATACCCTCGGACTCCGAAGCAACGCGATTGTTTTCTACGTTGATTTCGCGGTAGGAGTGATTGTGACAATTGCCTTTTGTATCTTTGCACACCATGTTTTCACCAAAAAACTCAACATTTTATAGACACAAAAAAGTGCTTAGTCAATCGGCTAAGCACTTATTTATTCACTTCGCAAGTTTAAAATCTTTTATGCTTTCGTCAAGTATTTCAGCCTGTTCCGTAAGCTCAACGCTTGCGGCGGCACTCTCTTCGGCGGTTGCGGAATTTCTTGATACTACGTCGGAAAACTGCTCAAGTGCAGTGCTGATACCCGCGAGTGCGGTTTTTTGCTCAAGCGAACCTTCCGAAATTTTGTGAACAACATTCGCACTCTCGTTAATCCCCGCAACAATTTCGTCAAGGGACGCCGCGGTTTCTGCTGCTATTGAAGCACCTTGGTTCGACTTTTGAATTGAATTTTCGATTAACGCGCCTGTTTCCTTCGCCGCTTCGGCGGATTTTGAAGCAAGGTTTCTAACCTCATCTGCGACAACCGAGAAGCCTTTCCCCGCCTCGCCCGCTCTTGCCGCTTCGACAGCCGCATTGAGGGCTAAGATGTTGGTCTGGAACGCAATGTCGTCGATTACCTTAATTACCTTCGATATATCATGTGAAGCCGACTCAATCTCACCCACTGCAACCTTAAGTTCATCCATCTGTGCGTTGCCTTTTTGAGCATTAACACGGATTTTTTCGGAAAGCTTGTAAGCGTCCTGCGCCATTTCGGCGTTGGCATTAGCTTGGGACGCAACGTCGGTTAGGCTTGCACCCAATTCCTCGACGGTTGCAGCTTGCTCTTGCGAACCTGACGCGAGTGCCTCTGCCGCGTTGCTTATCTGCTCCGCACCGTTTTTAACCTGATGTGAAGATGAACGGATTTGTTCAAATGTAACATTGAGCGAATCAATCATGCGGTTGATTTCTTTATTCATTATGTCGCCGTCTGAACGTTCCTTTAAATGGGAGGAATAATCTCCCTCAGACACCGCTGTCAGGTGACTTGCCTGCTCCTTAATGCTCTCCGCCATATCAACAAACGCGTTAGCAAGAAGCTCAATCTCGTTCTTCGTATTGCCGTCGGTCTTCTCAATTTTAATTGCAGCCGTATCGCCGACACTGATGTGTTTTGCACCGTCGATGATTTTTTCAAGCGGTTTAATTGCCCGATTAACGGTAATGTAAACCGACAGTGCAACAAGCAGCAATATTGCCGCGCCGAAAATTACTATTATGACAGTGAGAGTCGTTGTGGAAGAATTAAACTCCGAATTAAGGACGGTTCCGCCCATAACAAGGTTTGTCGGAACATCGCCTGTCTTAACGGGAGAGAAGTAAAGCATCCGCCCTTCGACCTCGCCGTACCACTCTGTACCGTCTTTTGCCGCCGCGTCAATTTTATCACCGACAGCTTCAAGATACGAAATCGCAGTAAAAGGCTTTAACACGTATTCCGGCGTGGGGCTTGTTATAACAGTCCCTCCGGCAGAAAGGAGGAAAACGTAGCCGTTATCAAGGATTGCTGCGTCCGCCATGAGTTCGTCGGCACTCACAAGCATTATGTCCGCGCCGATTACGCCGATAACCTTTCCGCTTTGTATCATAGGCAGACAGATTGAATAAACGTTAGATTCAACACCGCCGTAAGCGTATGCAAAGGGCTCTGTTATGTAAGGCTTGCCGGAATTTTTCGCGCCTTCGTAAAATTCGGTTGCCGGGTCACCGATTCCTGCGAGAGGCTCGATTAAGAATGAACCGTCCGCATTTCGGGAAACACACGGTACAAAGCGCATATTGCCGTCTGAGACAACATAGCTGTCCCAAAATACGGAATCGGGCAGAATATCGGGTTCAAACGCCGCCCAATACGCTCCCGCATCTGAGTTTGAAGCAAGCGCACTTTGTAGTGTACCGACGATTGAAGCAACTTTCTGCAAATCGGTATCGCCGGAAGCAAGAGTTTCATAAACCTCCTCGCGGAGAAGTTCAACCGTCGCGTATGATTTTCCGTTAATTGTTTCAAGCTGTGAAGCGTATGCCTGAACACGATTGTCTACCAAATCGGTCACGAGAGAAGTAGTTG
This sequence comes from Ruminococcus sp., assembly GCA_031262835.1. Taxonomy (GTDB): domain Bacteria; phylum Bacillota; class Clostridia; order Oscillospirales; family Ruminococcaceae; genus JAISGY01. The sequence continues at coordinate 36,044 of JAISGY010000025.1, read as the reverse complement.
TACTTGACGAAACAACCGAAATCGTTACAACCATAATGAGCATCAATACTATGATAATTGTTAATACCGAGAACATTATTTTGTCCTTAATACTTGACCTGCCCTTCATTATTAACCTCCGTTATGTTTCAATTTGACGCATCATTGTGTTTTAATTGCGAAAAATACATCTTTTAGTTAATTATACTCTTATTCTGAAAATATTTCATGCATAATATATTAATATTGTATGTTTATTTTATTATGCCATTTTGACATCAACATAAAAAAGATTTGTAACAAAACAAATCTTTTTTATTTAGCCTAATTCATCTGTATGTATGTTTTTGAGGAGTAACCGCGTGTGCCGTTGTAGTTTACCACATACCAGTCACCCGCGTCGCCGAGGACTGTAACGGTTGCTCCTGCCGGAATAGAACCGACAACACCTGCGGTCGAGGCGGGGAATTCGCGGATATTAAGTCCGCTCCCGTCCGTTACAACCGTTCCGTACCTGACGTTTCCGCCGTTTATGAAGGGTATTCCGAAGTAATCAGCGAGGGATTTAACGAGCGACTCTGCCATCTGCGGAATGTTGTTTTTTATCCATTCCGCATCGGTTACGTTGTCGTGATAACCGAGTTCGGCAAGAACGGAAACAGCTTTTGTGCGGTTAACCTCCGCAAGGCTTGTTGTGGGTTCGGTCTTAACCTTCGAGGGGTCGGGATATGTACCGTCTTTCATATTGCCGGCAATTATATCGGCAAGCTTCTTTGAAAATTCCGAGTAGGGAGAATAGTAAACATCAACCCCCTGTAGCCGCCCCGCATAGTTGCCGCCTGCGGCGTTTGAATGAAGCGCAAGGTGCACGTCGTACTGCCCGGCATTAGAATCTTCAATCGCGCCCAGCACATTTTTCGCCGGGTCGTTGCGAACATAGTCGATACCGGTAGACTGAAGGAGCGGTTCCATGTAGTCTGCAAGGATGTTCATATACTGTTCTTCGGTTCCGCCGTTGACATATTTATTCCATTCTTGTGTTGATGGGCTTAAAAAAACTTTCGGCAAAGTGTCCACACTCCTAAGCATTACTTTTTATTATAATATGGACAGTTTGATTTTTAGTTACAAGATTATAAAAAAAGGCGCGGATTCTTATTTTCCGCGCCATTAACTCGCTTTATTCTATAGTTTCGTCTTCGGCAATTTCGTGCGTTATCGGTTCATGTGCCGTAAGCCATAGCTCATATGCTTCGTCAATGTACTCGTATGCTTTTCGGAGCCCTTCGCTGTCGAAAGAAAACATCTCGCCCGAAACTTTTTCGGAAGACTCAAAATTCATAATCCCATACCAAATATCGGCTGCAATAAGCTTTTTATCGTCGGCTTTAACTACCTCTGTTTTATAGTTAAAATCGTCTTTTTTTGTGCCGCGTCTGCAACCGCTGTATTTACCGCCGTTGTCGTAATATTCAAAAACGGGAACATCAAAATCATTGCGTGTTTTCATTATATACCAATTTTCCGTTAACAATAGTGTACTTAACTTTGAACGGATTTTCCTCCGCTATTACAAAATCCGCGTCAAATCCGGGTTTTATGTAACCGACATGGTCGCCTATCCCCGCAATCTTCGCCGCCTCGGAGGTTATCGCGGCAATGTGGTCGGTTAAACCATGTTCACGCGCAATAGCCGTTGAGAGGAAAAGGTATCGTTCGGGAATCTCGGGATAGTCGGTGCAGATTGCAACATTCACCCCGGCGTTTTTCAGGATTCCGGCGTTTATTTCGGTAATTTCCGCAAGTTCCGGCTTCGATTTTGAAGAAATAATAGGTCCGACAACAGCGGATGCACCCTTTTTCGCAAGAAAATCCGCAATCTTATGCCCCTCGGTACAGTGTATGAGGGTGTAGTCAAGGTTGAATTCCTCGGCAATCCTAATTGCGGTAGCGATGTCGTTTGCCTTGTGGCAGTGGAAATGCGCCTTAATCTCACCGCGAAGAAGCGGCAAGAGGGCTTCGCATTTAATGTCGTATTCCGGTTTGTCAATTTCATTGTCGTTTTCTGCCGCAAGAAGGTCGTCACGATAACGCACCGCTTTTGTCAGTGCCTCGCGTATAAGCCCGACAACCCCCATTCGTGTAACAGGTGGTGAATTCTTGTCTCCGTGTAGAACCTTCGGGTTTTCGCCGAGAGCGAATTTAATTCCGACGGTTTTTATAAGCATCTCGTCGGCAATATTCCCGACAGTTTTTACCGCGATAAGGTCACCGCCGATAACGTTAGCGGAACCGCTCCCGGTTACGACGGTTGTTACTCCTGCCTCTCGCGCCGCCGCAAACTCCGCGTCGAACGGGTCAAGCGCATCAACCGCACGAAGCTGAGGCGTGACGGGGTCGGAGTCTTCGTTTATGTCGTCGCCCTCAATACCGATTCCGGAACCGTAAAGCCCGAGGTGCGTGTGGCAATCAATGAAACCGGGGTAAACTGTAAAACCTCTCGCGTCTATCGCTGAATATTCCGATAATGTCAATGCAAGCATGATTACAGCCTCATCAGAAAGAGCACGAACTTCTTTTATCTTCCCATCTTCAATAAAAATCGTGCCGGAACTGAATTTTCCGTCGGGCATATATAATCTGTCGCTGTAAATTACCTCAATAGTGTTCATTTACAATGCACCGCACTCATCGTATTCCGCCCAACGCTCGTTGTAACGTTTCATGCTGATAAGCTTGCAGAATATGAACCCTGCCGAAAGCAGAAAAACAAGGAGAGCGCAGGCAAGCGGCGCGTATTTTTTAAGATAACCGATAAGACAATCATTGTCGGGGGTTTTTATTTCTTTCATTATTTACACTCCAAAATTTGATTTGCTAAATACTATAATACCACAAAAAGCATTAAAATGCAAGAGGTTTTAATAATATCTTAGGATAGAGATGAGTTTACCTAAAACCTCGCAGTTGTCGGTAAGTATCGGATCCATTGTATCATTTTCGGGTTGGAGACGGTATCTCCCGTTTTCTTTGTAAAAACGTTTAAGAGTTGCGGAACCGTCAAGCATTACAGCGGCAATTTCCCCGTTCGCACAGGTAGGAGCCTTTTCGATTACCGCAATATCGCCGTCCATTATATACGCCTTTATCATGCTGTCACCGCGGACACGAAGGGCAAATAAATTTCCGTAATATTTCTTGTCTGTGTGGAAATTTATGTAGTCCGTAACATCTTCAAGAGCAGTAATAGGCCGCCCTGCGGTAATTGTTCCGATTAAAGGGATACGGGTAGAAGATTTCCCCGTAAGCTTTACGGCACGGTTTTTCCCGTCCGATTTTTCGAGCAAACCCTCTTCCACAAGGCTGTTTATATACCTCGCGGCGGTAGAAGTCGAGCCGATATCGAGTGCCGAACAAATCTCCCTTACGGACGGGGCATAACCCTCCGATTCAATCTTCTCCTTAATAAAATCATAAACCGCCCTCAGTTTATCTTTCATAGCTATAAACCTCCGCAAGTTTTCGGAAATAATTTGTGCATTTTCTACACATTATTTCCGTATTTTCGTGCATTTTCTACAATTTATTTGCATTATTCGCTGTACTTTTCTTCAAGTTTCGCCGCAATCTTTCTTGCAACTTTATTAATGTCCCCGCAGCCGAGTGTCAAAATAAGATCACCGGGTGAAGCGTTTTCTAATAAATACTCTACCGTCAAGTCGAAGTTATAGTCATGCTCTTCGTCTTCAAAGTAAACAGCTCCGGGTATAAGCTTCGCAAGGTCGGAGGTATGGATATCGTAAACATTTTCCTCTCTCCCGCCCATTATTGCCGTCAGCACTACTTTATCGGCTTTGCCAAGTACCTTCGCGAAGTCGTCAAGTAAAGTTTTTGTCCTTGAGAAGGTGAAGGGTTGATGCACCGCCCAGACGTTTTTATACCCCATCGAAAGCGCGGCATCGAGTGTTACGGAAATTTCCGCCGGGTGGTGTGCATAGTCGTCCGCAACCGTTATGCCTCCCGCCTCACCGTATTTTTCAAAACGCCTGCCTGCGCCATGGAAGTTTGACAGCCCTTTTGAAATAAGTTCGGGCGGGATTTCGAGGAAATCTGCCGCCGCAGCAGCCGCTACAGCGTTAATTATATTATGCCGTCCTGGAACGTGCAGTTCCACTTGACATAATAATTTTTTGTCCTTAAAAATGTCGAACTTTGTTAATAACGGGTTAATCGTTTGTATATTGTTCGGATAAAAATTATACAATGAATTACCGCCGAATGTTAACACTTTCTTGTCTATATTTTCCATCGTCCGAGCGGTATTTATATCTTCGCCGTTTATTATCAAAACGCGGGTTGCGCGCTCCGTAAACGCCCTGAATGACCGGCACAGACGGTCTAAACTGTGAAAATAGTCCATGTGGTCTTCGTCGATATTAAGGATAACTGCGATGTCGGGCGAAAGTTTCAGGAAATGGTCCTTGAACTCACAGCTTTCAACAACGAAAATATCAGACTTCCCGAAGACCCCCGAGCCGCCGATACACGGGAGTTTCCCGCCGATAACAGCACTCGCATCAACCCCCCCGTCAATTAAAATCTCGGTTATCATCGACGTTACAGTCGTCTTCCCGTGTGTCCCCGACACGCAGACTGTATTGTCAAAAAACCCGGTTAGTATCCCTAAAAGTTCGCTTCGTTCAAGAAGCTTCACTCCGCTTGCACGCGCCGTACGAAGCTCGGGATTGCTTTCCGACACAGCCTCTGTATAGATAATAAGGTCGGCATTTCCTAAGTTTTGGGCCCTTTGTCCGATAGTAACTTCTATCCCCATTTTTCTTAGTGCTTCTACTGTCTCTGTCTCGTTATTGTCCGATCCGGTAAGGAAAAATCCGGCGTTATGAAGTATCTGCGCAAGAGGGTACATTCCCGATCCGCCGATTCCGATAAAATGTATGTGAGAAGCGTCAATTTCACTTACAAAACGCTCCTTTAAATCGAACACTTTATTACCAAATTGTGTTTTTATTTCGTTCGAGTTCATAAAATATTTATCCAAAAAACACACCTCATCAATATTTGGAGCTAACTTATTTAATAAATCTTTGTTATAATATGTCGAGTAAGGAATTCGGGCAATTATACATGGTTGTTTAATTGGAAATAAAAATTATCCTTGAATATCTTACCGCGTGCGGGGTAAAACAAAACTACAGCACGAAATTTCATTATCGGGATTACTCGAAGGAGGACGTCATACTCATGACCATTACAGATATCAAAATCAGGAAAATCATACCCGACGGAAGACTCAGGGCAGTTATTTCAATCACAATTGATAATATGCTCGCCGTTCATGACATTAAGGTAGTTCAAGGCGAGGAGAGACTTTTTGTTGCAATGCCTTCCCGTAAAGATGAAAGCAATAATTTCAGAGATATTGTTCACCCCATCAGCCCGGAAGCCCGCGCAATTATCGAAGGTACTATCCTCAAGGCTTACGAGGAACATATGGCTCAGATTGCCGCTGAATCAGAAGCGGATGAAATGGGTCTCTAAGAAGACAGGATAACGAAATATTTTTTCGCAACGAAATCCGTACGGGTTTCGTTGTTTATTTTCTATTTCTTTTTGCCGCAACCATCAATATCCCCGCTACCGTCTTCGCGTCCTTAATCTCGTTCCTAAGAACCATTTTTACAGCCTCTTCAAACGGTATCTTAAGCGTCTCGATATATTCGTCCTCGTCAAAATTCGTCTTACCGAAATGGAGAGATTTTGCATAATATATATGGATTTTTTCAGAAAGATATGCGACGGAAGGGTAAATCACACCGAGATATTCGTAAACATCCGCCGTTGCTCCGACCTCTTCGGCAAGTTCGCGAATCCCCGCTGTGAAGTGGTCTTCATTCGCTTCAAGTTTCCCAGCCGGAAGCTCAATTAAAGCCTCCTTAAAGGGGTAGCGAAACTGTTTCACAAGCATTATTTCATCGTCATCGGTAAACGCCGCAACGCAAACGCCGCCGTTATGAAGCACAAGCTCCCTCGTAACTTCTTTGTCAAAGAGCTTCGCCTTCTCGACCCTGACTTCAATAATCTTACCTTTTAATATAAGCTCCGATGAAATTGTCTTTTCTTCTGCTATCATATTATTCCCATATTTTACAGTTTATTTGTGCTGTTTTATTCTATTAACAGTATACCATGTTTTTTTTGAAAATGCAATAGCAATCTGCAAAAAAATCGAACATATTTTTTGTTGTTAAAAATTTTGTCAAAATTAGCTCTTGACAATATGAAAAATTTATGTTACAATGTATCTGTGATACTGTAGCACATCGGAGGTAACATGGCGTACAAATATGAATTCATAAAATTTATGCACGAATGCGGCGTTTTGAAATTCGGGGAATTTACCCTTAAAAGCGGAAGAATTGCGCCGTACTTTATAAACACAGGCGAATACTGCACCGGGGCGCAGATTAAAAAGCTCGGGGAATTTTACGCCGAATGTATTTACAATAACAACTTGAAGGCGGACACGCTTTTCGGTCCTGCTTATAAGGGGATTCCGCTTGCCGTTGCCGCCGCTTCCGCGCTTTATGACAAATATAATATTGACCTTAATTATTGCTTCGACCGAAAAGAAGCCAAGGACCACGGCGAGGGCGGAATTATTGTCGGGAAAAAGCTATCGGATGGTGAACGCGTTCTGATTATCGAAGACGTTATAACCGCCGGAACGGCTATAAGGCAGACTTTGCCGGTGCTAAAAGCGGCAGCGGACGTGACGATTGCAGGAATGATTATATCGGTTGACAGGATGGAAAAAACTGCTTCCGGGAAATCCGCTGTTGCCGACGTTTACGATGAATTCGGGTTTAACATATACCCGATTGTAACTATCCTTGACATAATTGAAGCTATAAAGGGCGGAATTATCCCGGGTGCGGAATATTTAACAAAAATTGCGGACTATCGCGAAAATTACGGTGCATAGAAATTAAACGATTATAATTTGAAGGGTTGGTTTTAATAGTGGGAGCAACGTTTGATATTACGGTAATCGGCGCGGAACTTTTAGAGCTTGTCGTTTTCATGGACAACAGTCCGGCGTACATGGCGTTTTCCGAGGAGATTGTTAAAATTCTCTCTGAATTTAACAAAACCGGTATATTCGGGATGGAGATTGACACCGCCGCACTCGTCGATTCATCAAAAGATACCCTGACAAATATGCAGCGCGCTTTCCTCTGTTGGACCTTTAACAACAACGACACCGACTCGGATAAAAATTACTTCAACTATCTTAAACTCTTCTGTAAGTCCCAAGAAAAGTATTTCATCGCCGCGAATGACGGTTCACCGAAGATAACGGTTACCGATATTCCCGCCGTTAAAAAGAAATACATAGATTTTCTTTCGACAACTCCCGAAAGTTACGTTGCCCTAAAAGATTTCTTCGCGGGTTATATCTACGGCTACTTCTTCAACTACATATCCGAACAGCTCATTATGCGCGACTACGCCGAGCTTCTTGTCTGCCTCGGAATTATGTCGAATAAGATTCCGTCTTCCGGGACGGCAAGCATGAAGATGCTCCCCCGCATGAGCAAGCTTCTTGAGAATGATCGCTTCAAGTATATTTCAGGCGAACTTCCGCTCTCTCTTGTGCTTGATATTATTACCGGGCGTTTTAACCTCGCCGGAATTACCGACAAAGAAAAAATCAAAATCAGAAGTGAGATTCAGGGTATTATCACCGAAGATTATGATTATACCATTAATGACGGGCTTATTAAGGACAGTGTTATCAGCGATATTTTCGAGAAACTCGGGAAAGAATTCGTCTCCGCACCCGCTTTCGCCGACAGCTTCTTCCGCACCAGTTTCGGCGGCATAAGAAACTTCGCCGACGGCGACCGCGAAGACTTCGGCATCTTCACCCCCGAATACATAACCGAGCTTATCAATAACAAATGCACCGAAGATTTCGACGCGAACTATTCGGACGAAACCCGTTTCCACGCCGATTATTCCCTCTCGGGGAGCATTACCGGCTTCCTTTACCCGCTTATAACAAAATCCGCCGGAATTTATCACATCTCGGAAATTTACCTTTATAACCTTTTCCCCTCTCTCCACGACAACATCTACACTCCGATAGACGAAAACGACCTTCCGCTTTCGTGGTATCAGTTTGCTACACCCGCATTCAAGACCGATGTTGTACGTACCCTCGGCGGGCTTCCCGATTCGAGCTTTGTTATACGTAAAGATAAAAAAGACCTTGTTGACAGGATTAAGGCGGTTATGGCGGACGATTCCGGCAACGACGCGAAACTCTATGTATTAGAGCTTCTCCTCTCGGTTGTTTCCGGCAACATGGACGCCGCTTCATACAACAAATTCGTTATCGAAAACTTTTTCGCAACGAAACTCTTTGAAAAATACATTCGCTTCCGCGCCGAAAAGGTTATTAAATCCGGGCTTTCGTCAATCGACTCGAAGAAAGATTTACTTGATAAGATTAACGAGCTTGCATAACCGAGGGCAATATTTGTACTCTTTTTCGCACAAAAAAACGGGGGATTCATGGTCCCTCGTTTTTCTTAATTTTATGCATTAAGTTCTTCAAATTTTTCAATCTTATAACGTGCGATTGATTTCTCATTCAGGACAACCAGCATCTCCGCCGCCCAAGCTTTCACCGTCTCGTCGAATTCTTCCGAATAGAGTTCGCTTATAATCGCCTCGCGGTTAGCATCAAGATACGTCGGGTCGGAGAAAAGGTCAGAAACCTTTACAACATAGTAGTATTCGCCGCCCGCATCCTCGACGATAAAATAACTTGTCACGCCGGGGTTCGCCGCCTGCTCTGCAAACACTTTAGTTACAACATCTGCGGTCGGTGTTGTGCTGTCCTTCGTTATAATCGTTTCATAGGTTAGCGGCGGGGTTTCTGCGGCAGGGTCCGGTTCGTCGCTTTCTTCACCGAGATTAACATCAACCGTTCCGTCGTCAGCCGCCGCTTCTAATCCGGCGAAGTAGTCGTGGTATTCGGCAAGAAGACTGTTGAAATCTTCGCCTGCCTCTGCACGGGCAACAAAGTCTTCCGCCATCTTCATCTGCTCTGCCTTGCCTTCAGACTTAAGAAGGTTGCCCTCCCCGTCTTTGAGAACCATCGGAATATAGTTAATCCGCGCATTGTCTTCAAGGAGTTTGTTCTTAATCACGTCATCGGGAACGGCTTTTTCTCCGCCCGGACCGTAATAGTACATGAAGACTTCCTGACGTTTAAGGCTTGAAAGCATCACGTCTTCGTACGAAGTCTTGCTGATACCTAATTTCCCGAGAGTCTCGCTGAAAGCATCCCAGTTTTGGTCAATATAGTTTTTAACCATAAGGTCTTCGTCGTCCCTATACGAAAGACCGAGCTCCGCGAATTTCTTGTTTATAGCAACGTATTCGCGAACGTCTTCGATTGCCTCATCGGTTATATAGTCGCGGACGGGTATTCCGTCAACCGTCTCCTGTAAAAACGGAAGCGATGCCGCTGTCGTAACCGCACCCGGTGTCGGGAGAGTAACCGCAGCAGTTACCGCTGCTTCCGCTTCCGCCGCCTCTTTTTCCGCTATCTTGCTTACGGCGGTGTTGTATGCCATGTATTGGAAGTTAATATAGACACCGACAGGGATAGTCTCGCCGTTAACCGTTCCGAATGTGGTTGTATCTGCCCCGCAGGCGGAAAGCAAAAGCAGAGATAAAATTGCCGCCGGCAAAAATTTAGCTATCTTCATTTCTTAAAACCTCGGATATTATTATTACCGTAAATTCTAACGTATATTAACATTTTAATGCATTTTAAATAATTTGTCAAGTATTTTTATAAGGTTTAATTTTAATCTTCTGTCCGGCGATTGATTTCCCGGTCATGGAGGATATTACGTGTTCGCGGTCGGTTGCGGGTACTTCTACCGTTGTGTAGCTTCCCTTAATGTCAATCTTTCCGAAAGAACGCCCGGGCAAGCCGGTTGCATCGGTTAAGGCACCGAGAACGAAACGCGGTTCAATACGCTGTTCCTTCCCGAGTGAGATTTCAACCTTCGACATATTGGTACGGGGTGCGCGGTCAAAATTCTTGCGCCCCCCCCGGTCTCCCCTGTGGTCTCCGCCCCGGTCTCCGCGGTCAAAAGTCCTGCCTCTCCCATAACCACCGTAATTGTTGCCGTCCCGGCTACCGTTGTAGCCTCCGCTCCTGTCGTGAGTTCTCCTTCGCTCTTCAAAGGTTGCCGCCGCGATGTTTTCGGGGATATTTTTAATCTCCTTCGAGATACGCATACCGAGAAGGGCGCGTGCGATTTCGTCGGTTGTAAGCTCGGAGTTGTCTAAAAGCCTTGTTATATAGTCGTTGTATTTTTGGTATCTTCCGGTTTCGTTGACGCTTAAAATCCGCTCGCCAAGGTGCTTAAGCTTGTTTTCAATAATATCTTCGCGGGTCGGGAGGGGCTTTTTGACAATCTCTGCCTTTATGAACGAGATTATATCGCGGAGTTCGTAATACTGCTTCCGCCCCGAGACAAGGGTGTAGGAGACGCCTGTTTTTCCGGCGCGCCCGGTTCGCCCGATACGGTGGATATAGTATTCGTTGTCTTGGGGGATATCGTAATTGAAAACCATGTCAACATCATCGACGTCAATCCCCCTCGCCGCAACGTCGGTAGCAATTAAGATGCCTAATTTCCCCGACTTGAAGGAGTTTATGACCTGTGTGCGGTTTTGCTGTTTCATGTCGCCGTGGAGTCCGGCTGCCTTGAAATTGTTGCTTACAAGGAGGTCGGTAAGTTCGCTTACCTTTATCTTCGTGTTGCAAAAGATTATCGAAAGTTTCGGCTCAAGGGACAAGAGCAGCATCTTAAGCGCGTCGTCCTTGTGCCCGATAGGGACTTCAACGTAGTATTGCGATACGCTGTCAACGGTGCGGGATTTTTGTTCAACCCCGACGAGCACCGGGTCTTGCTGGAACTTTTTCGTAATATTAAGTATCGGTGTCGGCATTGTCGCCGAAAAGAGAATAGTCTGCCGCTCTTCCGGTGCCGTCGCCAAAATCTTTTCAATATCCTCGCGGAAGCCCATATTGAGCATCTCGTCTGCCTCGTCAAGGACAACTGTCCGCACCGCGTCAAGCTTCAAAGTCTTTCGCTCAAGATGGTCAATAACCCTTCCGGGCGTGCCTATAACTATATTTGCGCCGCGTCTGAGGTTCCAAATCTGCTTTTCAATATCCGCGCCGCCGAATATTGCGACGGGGTGGATATGGGGCATAAACTTCGCAAACTTTCTTATCTCGTCAGCCGCCTGCATAGCAAGCTCTCGCGTAGGGCAGAGCACTAAAATCTGCACCCCGCGAACGCTCTCGTCAACCTGCATAATCGTCGGTATACCGAATGCAGCGGTTTTCCCTGTACCTGTATGCGAACGCCCGATAACGTCCTTACCCGAAAGGATTAAGGGGATTGTTCGCTCTTGGATTTCGGTCATCTCCGTGTAGCCCAAGTCATTAACTGCCTTGAGAATGTGCTCGGGAAGGGTTTGGGGCTCCTCACCCCAAGTGATTTCATTAAATTGCATAGTTTCTCCGTTTTTTATTCTATTATCACAAAATATAAGTGTAACATAGTTTAAGGTTAAAGTCAAGTGTTTAAATGTAAAATTTAAAAAAGAGGATGACTATATTGACTTTATCTTAGAAAAGTCATTATAGTCAATGTCATTCTTAGAGTTTTTCTTATCGTTTCTTATATAAATTAATTTAGCGAATTAAACTGAAATATCATATGTGATTAGTATGTTATTGCCCGAGATTGTAATTTTATGTTATATATTCGCGTTTATTGTTAATTTACATTAAAAATCGTGAATATAAACTACAAAGCATAATGACAATGACTATATTGACTTTTCTCGAAAAAAGTCAATATAGTCATTCTCGTTTGCACATTACTACATCGCGACGATAAAGTTAACGTTCCCGAAGGTGAAGTTAACGGGGAAAACGTAGAGGTTTCCGAGTCCCGAAAGGTCCATCTGTTCGTAGTATTTTTGGGGCTCAAGTTCGATTTCAAGACCCTCAGAGTTTGAAAGTTTAACGGCGAAGAGACCGTTATGGAGGTTAAGAAATTCGCTTATGCAGGCTTTTGTGTAGTCGTCGTTCATCGAGAGGGATTCGTTCGAGAATCGCGACGCGAATTCAACCATCGTATTCTCGTCGGCATCAATGATTGTTATCGCCGATAACCCTGAACGGATACGCTGTTTCGCACCGGAAGCGGTTGTTTCAAGCTTCTCAATCTTATTCGGAACAAAATCGTCGCCGACAAAGCGTATGAGATTTTTAAATAGGAGCGAAACATATTCGACGAGGTGTTCTTCCCCGGCAACATTCCCGTTAAGTTTATAGAACCTTCCGAGCATCTTTTCGGTGAGTTCGTCCTTAACGTCGTAAAAGTCGTCGTCGGTAATATCGTTATCAATCTTAAATTGGCGTATAGCGTCCGCAAATTGGGCTGTGGTCATGTGTCCGTGGTCGATTAAAGCCTGCCCTAAGACAAGATGCCCGCTCTTTTGGGATTTTAAGAGAGAAGCAATCTGTTCGGGCGTTAAGAAACCTTTTTCAATCATTATGTCGCCGATACGCTTGTCCATGGTCTTTTGCAGTTCGTGAATTTCTTCAACCTGTTCAGGAGACATAAGCCCCGCATCAATAGCCAAAACCCCGAGTTTTACGCGGGTCGAAGAGCTTTCGCGAAGTGCTTCTATAAGGTGCGACGGCGAAACTAAATGTTGCTTTAGCAGATAGTTGCCGAAAAGTTGAGTCAACATATAAGCTCTTTCTCCATTCTAATTTATTCCGAAATGTTATGCCGAAACCCTTTATTCGTCGTGAGTGTCAAGCTCAGCCGTCACCTGCTCAAGTATGGCTTTAATATCATCGGCATTTACCGGCTTTTGAAGGAAACCGCGCGCGCCGAGTTTTTCCGCTTCATCACGCTTCGCAATTGTACCCATCGAAGAAAGCATGAAAACGATTGAATCGGGATGATAAGCCTTGATTTCTTTTAAGGCTTCAAGACCGGTTTTGTTGGGCATAACCTGATCCATGAAAACTATATCGGGCTTTGTAAGCTTAAAGAGCTTTACGGCTTGCTCACCATCGAGTGCCGTCTGAACAACGCCGACTCCGAATGACTTTAAAACATCGCCCATTTTTTTGATAATCATAAGCGAATCATCGCAAAGAAGAACTTTTAAAGCCGAATACATAAATTTTACCTTTTCACATCGAGATACAAGCAGATTAAAACTCTGTTAAGCACATTATAACACAATAGCAAGGTAAAATCAAGCCTAATTCTGTAGAATATTTATTAAATTAATTGTGCAAATTGCATATATTTTCATGGAAGTTCAATGTAAATTATGTATATTATAAAGACTTTTTTTCCAAATTCCTTTGCGGTAGATAATAATTGAAATAATTGCCGTTACGGCAAGCGCGGTGCTGTAGCTAAAATAAATTGCCGCCGCACCGAATCTCGGCGTTAAAATATAGACGAGAGCTACGCGAATTGCGAGATTGTTTACCGTCGTTAAGAGATAGAGTTTCATTCGCCCGGCGGCGCGTAAAATGTCGTCGCAAAGATATTTTATCCCCATGAGCGGATAGACTGCCGCGGCGGTAATTATGTAATAAGTTGCAATCTTTACCGCTTCTTCGGAGGTTCCTTTTTCCACAAAGAAATTTATTACCTCGTCGTGGAAAAATATTATCGCAAGGGAAAACAAAACCGAGAGGATAGTTACCATTACAAGCCCGGCGCGGAAACCCTCTTTTACGCGGGTAAGGTCGCCGCCGCCGATGTTTTGTGCAGCGAAGGCGGAGTTCCCGTCGGGGATGCTGTCGATACAGTTCCCGGCAAAGCCGTTAATCTTCCCGCCCAAGGCAAGACCTGCGATAACCGCCGTTCCCATCGGGTTTATAACCCCTTGGATAAGCACGTTGCCTATCGCCGAAACGGAGGAATGAAGCATCGCGGGAACAATATTTTTCATTAAATATGTAAAACATTTAAACGTAAACACGGGGGTGTCGCTTTTAAGCTTCTGTCTCACGCGAAGTTTTACGGCAAGCGTCAAGAACACCGAAATTGCGGCAATCGCCTGTGAAACAAGCCCCGCCCACGCAAGCCCGACGACACCGAGGTCGGTAAAATAAACCGAAAGCAGGTCAAGCGCGAAGTTAATCACATTCGAGAGGATAAGGTAAACGGCGGGGGTAAGGCTGTCGCCGAGGGCTGTAAAAATCCCGCTCGCAATGTTAAATATGTACATAAAAATAAGGCTGTGAAGTATTACGAGCAAGAATTCATGTGAGTCGTTAAAAATTTCCGCCGGGGTAGAAATTGCCGTTAACATCGGTTTTGAAAGTATCACGCCGAGGACGGTTATAACTACCGCAAACCCCGCTCCCGCGATAAAGAGGGTACAAATCGCCAAGTTCTTTTCTTCATTTCGCCCCGCGCCGGAAAGCTGCGACACAACAACCGACCCGCCGACATTCATTCCGTACGCAAAGAGCATGAAAATTTCGGAGAGTGCGGCAACATTCCCGATAACCGAAAGCGCGTCCTCGCCTAAATACCGCCCCGCCGCGAAGCTGTTAATAAGACCGCTCTGCCCGAAGATTACACAGACTAAAATCGGTAAAGAAAGCCTTAAGATATGTCCCCACGATTTGCCTCTCGTCATGTCTCTCATATAAAGTTCCATTCCGCCGCAAAATCGGCACAAAATGTAATGAGTTTTTTTATTTTGCTTCCCCCGCCTTCGGTGGGGGAAGCAAAACTATAGTGTTTTCATTTTATGTAAATGTTTGTGATTTGTTACTATTTTTGCAGAACATTCTTTAAACTTTTTGTGAATATTATACTTAAATGTAAATTTTGTATTGACATTATAGCTTATATGATATATAATTAGCCTTACCTTCGCGGCTGCAAATATTATAAGGAAGGTATACATAATGAACAAAATCATAGGCGATGTCGGCTTAAACGCCGCAGAAATTCTTGCAAACGGTTATAACCCTGACCGTTTAACAGCACTTGAAAGGCACTTTGAACGCCTTGTGGAGAACGAATGTGTTCACGGTGCGGCTTGGTGCGTTTCCCATAAGGGGAACATTATCGCAAAAGGCGCGCTCGGTGCGGGTTCGCCCTATGACCCGGCGATAAACATGAAACCCGACGTTCCCTTTCGTATCGCTTCGATAACAAAGCTCTTTACGGCGGCTGCCGTTATGACACTGGAGGAAGACGGGTTACTTCAACTTAATCAGCCTATAGCAACACACATAAAAGAATTCCCTTACGGCGATATTACCCCCTATCAGCTTCTTACACACACCTCCGGGCTCCAACCCGACGAAGGTTGTTTCCCCGATGACCATGTTCCGGCTTGGTGGCAATTAATAGAAGATGCGGTTAAGATTCACGGCAGAGATGTCGAGTGGATTAAGGCAGGGCTTGCCGCCGGACGCCGCAGAGCACCGGGTGCAGAATGGATGTACAACACCTTCGCTTTCTGTATCTTGGGCGAGATGATTACCCGCGTTACCGGAATTGACGCCAAGGACTATCTTGCAGAGCGTATTTTTAAGCCAATCGGCATGAAATCTACCGCACTCGAACCGATAAAAGCTCTTGCGAAAGAAACTTTTGCTTGGGATGATAAACAGCGCGCAAAGTTCGACGCTATAGCCGACGGGACGTTTAAGGAAGAGGACAACGACGAAAACGCCGTTTGGAGCAAGATTCCCGATACGGGCGGCGGCGCATTCTCCACTCTCGAAGACCTCGTTTTATTCGGCGAGACGATTAAGCGTTACGGAACCGCTCCGAATGGTGCTCATATCTTGGGAAGACCTGCCGTAACCGTTATGACGGCAGACCAACTTTCCGGCGTGCCCGAATACTGTTGGGGTTCGAGCGACCGCAACCGCGCATATGGGGTAGGTTTCGACAAACGCCGCACACCCGCATTCACCCTCTCCGACGATTCATTCTCCCACGAAGGCTGGGGACCCTCCGCTCTCTACGTTGACCGTACATATGACTTAACAGCGGCATGGTTCGCGCCGTGGAACAAGGGCGAATGGTGCTCCGACCCGCTCTGGAATGTGCAAAACGTAATCTGGTCGGGGATTATTTAGCGGCTCTTAAGAGAGGTAAATTTTGTTTCCCCCGCCGGTGGCGGGGGGAACAAAGCAAAAAAACATCACTATTTGTACCGCGATCAAAGCGTAATGGAGCTTAATATGAACAAGATTATCGAAAATGTTAACTTAAGCAATGAAGAAATTTACCGAAACGGCTATAATCCAAAGCGGTTTAAAGCAATAGAGCGGCATTTTGAAAAACTTGTCGGGACAGAATTTATCCACGGCGTTTCATGGGCGATTATGCATAAGGGCAAGCTTATCTCAAACGGCGGTATCGGCGCGGGCTCAGCGATTGACCACTCTGTGCCTATGAAACCCTCAACGCCTTTCGGCATTGCTTCAATCACGAAAATTTTCACGACAACTGCGGTTATGGCACTTGTTGAAGACGGGATTTTGCGCCTTGATGCCCCGGTAACGGAATACATTGACGAATTTCCGCTTGAAGGCGTAACCCTCTACCATCTCTTAACTCACACTTCGGGAATGTACCCCGACTGGACTACCTACCCCGATATCCGCGAAAAACAGCCTTGGGTGTTACTCCAAAGTATTGATTATGAAAATATCGACCCCGAGACCTACGATTGGGTCGGCAGAGCTTGCTCTCAAGGACGTTTCCGCGAAATCGGCGCAGAGTGGCTTTACTGCTCATTCGGCTTTGCTGTCTTGGGCGAGGTAATCTCCCGCGTTACCGGGCAGGACGCCGCTGACTTCATCACGGAGAGGATTATTAAACCTTGCGGGCTGTCCGACACACGCTGGGAACCGACAAAGGAAACCGCGCTCGATACATACCCATGGGACGAAGAAGGCAAAGAAAGACTTGAAAAAATCGCCCGCGGCGAATCACTCGAACCGACAGACCCGATAGAACTCAAAAAACACAAACTCCAAAAGCGCATCCCCCGTACAGGCGGCGGGCTTATTTCGACTGTAACCGATCTCGTTAAATTCGGGGAGGTTTTCCTAAACTACGGTAAAACCGAATCCGGCGAACACATTATCAGCCGTAAAGCCGTCGAGATGATGACGACAGAACAGCTATTCGGTATTCCCGACCACTGTTGGGGCGCGAAGGAAAAAAACCGCCGATACGGTATAGGCTTCGATATGCGCCGCTCCCCTTCGTTCACCTACTCCCCCGGCGCATATATGCACGAAGGTTCGGGTCCTTCCGGGATTTGGCTCGACCCCGTAGAGCACCTTGTCGCCGCATGGTTTAGCCCGTTCGACAAGAACGACAGCTATGCTCACGTAAACTACACTACTCAAAACGTAATCTGGTCAGGGATTGTGTAGTGGGTTATTAAAGGTTATTATTTATGAAACCCCTAAAACACAAAATAGACGTCTGCCTTGCCGTTGCGGAAGCGACTTATAAAGAGTGGGCAGCGTACCGTACACATTCGATGGTGTCGATTTTGGTCGGTCCTGTCTTCCTTTTGGTGCAGTATTTTATCTGGACGGCTGTTTACGGCAGCACCTCTACCCTCGGCGGACTCAGTTTAGAGCAGATGATACGCTATTTCGGCGCGTCCTCGCTTATAGGCTACATAACAATGGACTTCGCGGACTGGAACTTGCAGATGCTTGTGCGGACGGGTAAATTTTTAACGTTTACCCTCCGCCCTATTCATCATCGTTTCTTCGCGCTTTCGCAAAAATTCGGGCATCGCGTGCTCGGGCTTTTGGTCGAGTTTATCCCCTGCCTCGTTATATTTGTACTGCTTTTTGATATTAATATGATGCCGGTAAACATTCCGCTTACCATAATATCGATAATTTTAGCCTTCTTCGTCAACTTCTACGTCAACTATACCCTCGGTCTCCTTGGGTTTTGGCTTGTTGACGCGAGTGGGATAAGCCGGTTTGTCGGAATCTTGACGAGCATCTTCTCGGGAACGCTTGTTCCTTTGACCCTCTTCCCGGAATGGGCGCAATACATACTTCTTTTCATGCCGATGTCGTATATGGGTTACGCGCCGGCGATGATATGGACAACCGGGCATTTTACCCTCGGCGGATTAACGATGGACGGTTATCTTGCGGTAGGATTACAGCTTTTCGCCGCATTCATAATGTTCATAGTAAGCGAGATATTCTATCGTATTTCAATCCGCAGATTTTCGGGGGTGGGAGCATGAAAACAGAATACAGAGGCGAGAGTACGGAATACAGAAAGAAACGGCACAGTTTTGGGCGGGTTTATCTTGCCGGAATTGCGGCAAGCATGAAATCCGCCGCCGCTTATCGTGCAAATTTCCTGCTGATGAACCTCTTCGACCTCGTTTGGGCAGTCGCCGCGCCGCTCGTTACAATCCTCATTTACGGCTCGGGAGCTTCCTTTTCGGGTTGGACTTTTTGGGAAGTAATGTTAATGCAGGGGCTTTTTGAGCTGTCCTCAGCACTCTGCGCGGTTTTTGTCGAAAACGTAGTCTGGTCGACGATGAACCACGTAAGGGAAGGCAGTCTCGAAACGGTTCTTTTAAAACCGCTGCCGCCGATATTCTACATGATTTCAACAAGTTTCAGGTTCGACAGCTTCGGAGGACTCCTCGGGGGTCTTGCCTTGACGATTATTGCGGCTTCAAACTGCGAAGTCTTCCTGCTTCGTTTACCCCTCTGCATACTCATATTCCTTGCGGGTTTTGCGGTTAACAGTGCCGCCGCGCTTATCTCCGCCGCCGCAAGTTTCAAGTGGGTGGCGAATTCGCGCCTCTCCGAAATCCGCATGAGCTTTGAAAACTTCGGGATTTACCCGGTCAAGATTTTCCCCTCCGGGATTCGTTTTGCGGTTACTTTTATACTGCCTTTTGCCGCAATGGGCTGCTTCCCGGCGGAAATTCTCCTCGGAAGGTTCGATTTTATCAACATTTTACTTATTTTCCCGGCGGCAATATTCCTTATTTTTGCAATTTGGCTTTATAACCATATGATTAAACTCTACGAGGGGGTGGGCGGATAATGGCAATTATAACGGTAGAAAATTTAACCAAAACCTACACAACCTACAAGCGCGGAAGCGGTTTTCGCGAGACGGTTAAGAGCTTCTTTAAGCGCGAAAAGGTTATCGTTAACGCCGTTAATGACATCTCTTTCGAGATTCCCGAGGGGCAGATCTGCGGGCTACTCGGTCCGAACGGCGCGGGGAAATCCACGACGGTTAAGATGCTCTGCGGTGCGCTTTTCCCTACGTCCGGGCGGATTGATGCTGCGGGATTTTCCCCCGCACGCGACAGAAAGCGTTACGTTCACGAAATCGGTGCTGTCTTCGGGCAAAAATCACAGCTAATCTGGGACA
Source organism: Ruminococcus sp. (assembly GCA_031262835.1). Lineage (GTDB taxonomy): Bacteria > Bacillota > Clostridia > Oscillospirales > Ruminococcaceae > JAISGY01. The sequence goes on along the minus strand of JAISGY010000025.1, from coordinate 16,479 downwards.
TTCCCCCGGAGGACAGTTTCAACCTCAATCGGGCTATCTACGATATTCCGCGGGCAGACTATAATGAACGGCTTGCGAACATGACAAAGCTGCTTGATGTTGAGGATGTTGTAAAGAAGCCGACTCGCGTTCTGTCGCTCGGCGAACGCATGAAGTGCGAATTTATCATGGCAATGCTCCACGCGCCGAAAATTGTCTTTCTTGACGAGCCGACAATCGGGCTTGACGTTATCGCAAAGGCGAGTGTGCGAAAATTTATCGCGAACATGAACAAAGAGGGTACAACCTTTATCCTCACAACCCACGACTTAGACGACGTTTGCGAACTTGCAAAGCGGGTTATAATCATCAACAAGGGCGAAAAAGTCTTCGACGGCGAACTTGACGACCTGCAGCACTACCTCGGGCGGAAGAAAATAATAGAACTCACCCTTTCCAAGCCCTTAATCGACGAAACCGGGCTCAATATCATAGACAGGCAATCCGACCTTCAATTCACAATCGAAGCAGATATGGAATACGTTTCCATACGAGAGTACATCCTAAATCTTTCCTCAAAGCTTAAAATAACCGATATTTCGGTGAAAGAGCTGCCGATGGAGAGGATTATAGCAGATATTTACAAAAAATGATGCTTAAATTGTAAATTTATTAAAAATTTTTTCGCATTTTTTTGTTAAACCATTTACAAAACAAAATTAATATGGTATAATAGTAACGTTGTGCAGAGTGTACACTATGTACACGTGACAACAATACCCTGAACTCAGACACGGGTCAAACCGCTAACAAGTTACCCTGTCTTAGTCAGAGGAAAAATATTAAAAAGGCGGTATATTCTACCATGATGCTCAAGGATGAAAAAACAGCCGTTATCGAAGCAAACCGGCTCTCAGACAAGGACACAGGCTCGCCTGAGGTACAGATTGCAATCCTCACGCGTCGTATCAACGACTTAACAGAACACCTCAAGACCCACAAAAAAGACCACCACAGCCGCAGAGGTCTCTTTAAGATGATCGGGCGGAGACGTAACCTTCTCGGCTACCTCATGAAAAAGGACATCAGCCGTTACAGAGCAATTATCGAGAAGCTTGGTATCAGAAAGTAAATTTTTTCAGAGTAAGGGCGGTGGATATACCGCCCTATATTCTGTTATTTTTAGGATAGCATTATAAGCATAGAATCGTGTCTAAAAGGCTTTTAGATAGGATTTTGTGCTTGGTGCCGTCCGAAATGAAAGGTTTGATTAACTATGTTTGAAAACGCAAGAATATTTAAAACCACATTCGCCGGACGCGAACTTCAAGTTGAAACCGGGAAAACCTGCGAACTCTCGAACGGCTCCTGTTGGGTTCGTTACGGGGACACCGTCGTAATGGGCAATGTTACCATGTCGGCGAAACCCCGCGACGGTATCGACTTCTTCCCGCTCTCCGTTGACTTCGAGGAACGCCTCTATTCCGTCGGGAAGATTCCCGGCAGTTTTATGAAGCGCGAGGGGAAGCCCTCCGAAAAGTCGATTCTAACCTCGCGTGTGGTTGACCGCCCGATTCGCCCGCTCTTCCCGAAGGATATGCGAAACGACGTTTCGGTTGTAATGACTGTTCTGTCGGTTGACCCGGACAATTCACCCGAAATTACCGGTATGATTGCCGCTTCGATTGCAATTTCAATCTCCGACATTCCTTGGAACGGTCCTATCGGCGGAATTTCCGTCGGGCTTGTTGACGGGGAACTTGTCCTAAATCCCACCCTCGAACAGCGCGGTAAAAACGACCTCAACCTCACCTTAGCGGCGTCCGCAGAGAAGGTTGTTATGATTGAAGCCGGCGCGAACGAAGTGCCGGACGACAAGATGGTTGAAGCAATCGAGCTCGGACACGCCGAAATCAAGAAGATAGTCGAGTTTATAAAGTCCATTCAGGCGGAAATCGGTAAGCCGAAGATTGAATTTAAGTCCATGGACGTTGACCACGACCTGTTCGATAAGATTGAGGAGCTTGCAGCCGAAAAGGTTAAGCTCGCTCTTGATACAGACGACAAGAATATCCGCGAAGCGCGTTTGCAGCCCATCAAGGACGAAATTCACGCGGCGTTTGACGAAGTGTACCCCGACAAGGCAGTTATGATTGACGAATGTATCTACAAACTTCAAAAGAAGATTGTAAGAAACTGGTTATACGAAGGCAAGCGTGTTGACGGGCGCGGGATTGACGAGATTCGTCCCCTTGCGGCGGAAGTTGCGGTTCTCCCCAGAGTACACGGTTCCGGGATATTCACACGCGGACAGACACAAGTTCTAACCGTCTGCACCCTCGGTCCTGTTTCAGACAGACAGAAGCTTGACGGTATCGACGAAGAGGAATTTAAGCGTTACATTCACCACTACAACTTCCCCTCATACTCTGTCGGCGAAACGAAGCCCTCGAGAGGTCCGGGAAGACGTGAAATCGGACATGGCGCACTGGCTGAGCGAGCACTTGAACCGGTTATTCCGCCGGTAGAAGACTTCCCCTACGCTATCCGCCTCGTTTCCGAGATTCTTTCTTCAAACGGTTCAACCTCCCAAGGTTCAATCTGCGGCTCGACCCTCGCCCTCATGGACGCGGGCGTTCCGATAAAAGCACCCGTTGCGGGTATCTCTTGCGGGCTTATCACAAAGGACGACGGAAGCTACGCGACGATGGTTGACATTCAGGGGCTTGAAGATTTCTTCGGCGACATGGACTTCAAGGTCGGCGGAACCAAGAACGGTATCACCGCGATTCAGGTTGACATTAAGGTTGACGGCTTAACCATCGATATTATCAAGGAAGCCTTCGCGAAGACCCACAAGGCGCGCGATTATATCCTCGACGAAATAATGCTTAAGGCAATTCGTGAACCCCGCCCCGAAGTCGGTAAGTACGCTCCGAAGATGATGCAGATTAAGATTCACCCCGACAAGATCCGCGAAGTTATCGGTTCTGGCGGCAAGGTTATCCAAAAGATTACAGCTGACTGCAACGTTAAAATCGACATTGAGGACGACGGAAGCGTATTCGTTTCGGGAATTGACGCGGACAACTGCAACAAGGCTATCCGCATAATTAACACAATCGTTAACGACCCCGAAGTCGGCGCAATCTACAAGGGCAAGGTTGTAAGAATAATGAACTTCGGCGCGTTCGTCGAAATTGCACCCGGAAAAGACGGACTCGTTCACATCTCGAAGCTTGCAAGACAGCGGGTTGAAAAGGTTGAAGACGTTGTAAATATCGGCGACGAAATCCCCGTAAAGGTTATGGAAATCGACAGTCAAGGCAGAATCAACCTCTCGCTCATCGCCGCGCTTGCGCAGCTTGAAGCAAAGAACGCCGCTAAGACCGCTGAATAAGACTTAATAATGCAAGAGCGCATCAAATCGATGCGCTCTTTTTTGTAGAATAAACTGGATTTAATTCTATGATTTGTAGTTTACTTCCGCGATAATACTTGAATTTACATTTAATTCATATTTTAGCAATACAAAATTGTTTTTTATCCTTTTTATATAAATTATAATTGACGTAAGTTATTAGAATCTTAATATTTTAGGAGGATTTTATGAAAAACATGAAAATCAGCAGAAAGCTAATACTCGGTTTTGGAATACCGATAGCGTTAATGGTTATTATTGTTGTATTAGTTATGACTCTTAATCTTATTACGATAACTAACATAAACAATGTTTCTGTTCGTACCGATATTTGGGATGTTGCTGTTGACGCAAGGGGCAATTTCATGAACGCCCGCGTTCAGGCTATACAGTTAATCTACGGATATCAGGAAAGTTTACATACCGAAGCCGTAAAATACCTTGACGCAACCGATTCAAGAGCGGCGGAGGGTACAGCTTACGTAAAAGAAAATTCTGACGAGCTTGCAGATTTAGTTGATGAAATGGCAGATGCCGTTACGAACGTAGATGAATATCGCGGCGGTCTCGCAGATATGACGGATGCTCTTCTCGATTCCGACGCGGCAAAAGCAGCAACAACCACTGTCGGTTCACAGATTCAAACAGAGATTGACGCGCTGTTTGACGGGCAGCTCGCGAGTGCTTCCGCCGATTTTGATAACTACGCTAACGCCGAAGGAACAGCAAGAAACAATGTCCGCTCCGAACGTATAGAAAAACTCAACGGCGTATATGACCTTACAACCTTGCTTACAAACTTGCGAATTGCCGCAAACGTCAACCTCGAAACATTTAACCTTGACAGCGCAAATGCAGTAGTAAGCCAAATCGATGATTTTATTGCCCAAACAACCGCCTATAGAGCGACACTTGACACACAGTCGAACATCGACGCTTGTGATGCTTTAATAACAACTTTGGGTACATATAAAACAAATTTTTCCGATTATATTGACGCGAACGTCAGAGCGGAAGCGGCTTTAGCACAATTCCGCATAGATTCCGCTGCCGCAGTCGCCGCTTTAGATACAATTGCAGACCAAAACGACGCTGTTAACGAGGCTCTCGCCGAGTCCGACAACATGGCTACAATCGCTCTTATTTCCGTTACCGGGCTCGTTGCTATCGCAATAATCGCTTCCGTCTTAATGGCTGTAATAATCAGGAAATCAATCGCAACCCCCGTCGCGTTTATAACGAATATGCTTAAAGTTGTCGGCACAACCGGCAGAACTAACTTTACCGAAGAAGAAAAATCAGGACAGCTTAACCTCGCTTCCGGTAAGGACGAAACCGCAGAATGTGCGCAATACCTCGGAAACGTTACCGGTGCCCTTAACGGTGTTGCAGAACTCTTAACACTCGTAGCAGACGGCGATCTCAGAGTTGACCACACCCCCATGTCGGACGAAGATATTATTTCAGGCTCCATCGTCAAGATGATTGATAACCTCAACAGAATGTTCGGTGACATAAACCGCGCTTCCGAACAGGTTGCCCTCGGTGCTAATCAAATTTCCGACGCTTCCCAGAGTCTCGCCGAAGGTTCGACCGAGCAAGCCGCAACCGTCGAGGAACTCTCCGCTTCTATCCAAGACGTTGCGCAAAAGACAAAACAAAACGCCGAGCGTGCGGTTAACGCCTCCGAAATGTCCGCTACAGTTAAACTCAACGCCGAAAAGGGTGCTGAGCAGATGTCGCAGATGACCCAAGCAGTCAGCGAAATTAACCAAGCTTCTCAAGATATTTCCAAAGTAATCAAGGTTATCGATGACATTGCCTTCCAAACAAATATCTTAGCCCTCAACGCCGCAGTTGAAGCAGCAAGAGCAGGTGAAGCAGGAAAAGGCTTCGCAGTCGTTGCCGATGAAGTCCGCAACCTCGCTTCAAAATCTGCCGCCGCTGCTAAAGAAACCGGCGTGCTTATCGAAAACAGCATGAAGAAAGCCGAACTCGGCAGTGCTATTGCTGCCCAGACAGCAGCTTCCCTCTCCGATATAGTCGAAGGCATCAACCGCTCAACCGACCTCATAACCGAAATCGCCGACAGCTCCGAACAACAAACCGTCGCAATCACACAAATCAACGACGGCATTGTTCAAGTCTCCGAGGTAGTCCAAAAGAACTCCGCAACCGCCGAGGAATGTGCCGCTTCCGCCGAGGAACTCAACGCTCAATCCGCTATCCTCACCGAACACGTTTCCCGCTTCCATCTTAAGAAGGCGTAAAAATTACCATTTTTCTTAAGGCTTTTCAAACAAAATAACAGAATAAATTCCCCCTGTTAAGGTAAACTAATTTTGCATTAAAGATTAGTATTAACAGGGGGATTTTTTTATGAGCAAAAACGCAAGGCGAATCGCAATCTGCCTCTTAGCGGCAATTGTTATAACTATTATAATACTACTTATCCCCGATTTTGTCGAAAAGAGTATCCCCACCGTTGAGCCTGTTAAAATCGCAAAAGTGGCGTACACAAAATCGGTTACAACTACCGGGAATATTATTAAAAACGAGGAAACAGGCGACATCTGCGTTCAGACCTTTATTCCCGAAAAGGACATAAGCGAAATCCGCACAGGGCTCCAAGCCTCCGTTACCGGGACAGCCTTTCCCGACAGAACATATGACGCCGAAGTTATAGGCATAGCCTCATCTGCTTCAAAAATCACCATCGGCAATGCGACAAAAACGGCCGTTGAAGTCTGGGCGTTGATTCTTGACCCCGACGAAGTATTAAAGAGCGGCTACACCGCCGATATAACGATTATAACAGGCTCGCCGGAACATATGCGGCTTATCCCTTACGAAGCGGTTAACCAAGATGACGGCGGCGAATTTATCTATGTCCTTAAAGACGGGACTGCCGTCAAGCGGTATATTAAAACGGGCTCTGAACTCCCCGATGGTATTGAAGTTATTTCCGGGCTTCTTGAAAATGAGGAGGTTATTAAGGCTTCCGATATTATCGCGGACGGCGATGAAGTTAAAATTATAACCCCGGAGGATTCCAATGGTTAAAAAGATGCTCAGGGGGCTTTTTAGACAAAAACTGCGGTTTTTCTTAACCGTTGTGGGAATCTCTGTCGGGGTTTGCGCGGTTGTCCTCGTCTCCGCAATCGGCGAAATCGGGAAGAACGAGATTAACACCCGCATGAGCGGTATGGGGATGGACAACCTGCTCGTTATGGCAAATGAAGGGAGTAAAGCCGTCCTCACAATCTCCGACCTGCAAGGCATAAAGAAGACCCCCGATGTTCAAAACGCAATGCCCCTCTTAAATATCGTAACCGATGCGACGATTCTTAGCCGCTCCTCGCAGGTCATGATGTGGGGGATTAACGAAGACGCGGGGTCTGTTATTGAGCTTGATGTTATCCACGGGCGTATGATTAACCGCGGCGATGTTAAGACCGAAAATAGGGTCTGTATGGTTGACGAAGCCCTTGCAATTTCTTCCTATAAACGCTCGAATATTGTCGGAAAAAAAATTGACATTAACTTCGGAACACATTACGAGACAATGGAGGTTGTCGGTGTTGTTAAAAGCGGCGTAAATGTGCTGCAAAATATGCTCTCCGGGTTTGTTCCCGACTTTGTTTATCTGCCCTATTCCGTCATGCAGACGTCACTCGGCACCGAAAATTTCGACGAAATCGCGGTTAAAGTAACCGACGCAAACATCGGCGACAGCGTTGCCGCAAGGATTGAAACAAACCTTTCGGAGGAATACGAATACGCCTCCGTGTCGGTTGAAAACCTCTTAAAACAAAAGGACAATATGCTCGACATTCTGTCAACTGTCACCCTCATTCTCTCGGCTGTCGCGGGAATAAGCCTCATCGTCTCCGGCACGTCAATCATGACAGTAATGCTAACCTCCGTAACCGAACGCACACGCGAAATCGGGATAAAAAAGTCAATCGGCGCAGACCGCCTTACGATAATGTTCGAGTTCCTTTCCGAATCGGCAATCATAACCTTAATCGGCGCGGCAATAGGGCTTGTTTCGGGGCTTCTCCTCTCCCTCACCGCCTGTACCATTGTCGGAATAGCGTTTTCCGTCTCCCCGGCAATCTGCATTTTTACCCTCATTATTTCAGTTGTAATCGGCGGAATTTTCGGCGCGTACCCGGCGTACAAAGCCGCTTCGCTTAACCCGGTTGAGGCACTGAGAGTATGAAAAAAACGCCCGAAAGGAAATCGGGCGTTTGGTTATTACTTACAGTTACATTCGCCTATTACGTCTGTCCAACCGTTCTTGTCGGGGAGTTTGCCCCATTGGATTCCGGTTAATGTGTCGTAGAGCGTTTGGCTTATTTCGCCGATTTTGCCGTTATTGACCGTTATCGTTTCGTCGCCGTATTTGAGCTCGCCGATGGGGCTTATAACAGCGGCTGTGCCCGTACCGAAGGCTTCGCGGAGGCTGCCGTTTTTCGCAGCTTCCATAATTTCGTCAATGGTAATCCTCCGCTCGGAGACTTTATATCCCATCTGTTTACATAGTTCAACGCAGGACATACGGGTAATACCACCCAAAACAGACCCGAGCAGCGCGGGGGTTATAACCTCGTCGCCGACAACAAAGAAGACGTTCATTGCGCCGACTTCCTCGACGTATTTATGTTCAACCCCGTCAAGCCACAGAACCTGAACATAGCCCTGCTTCTCGGCTTCATCTTGGGCTTTTAGGGAGATTGCGTAATTCGCCGCAGCTTTAGTAAACCCGGTTCCGCCGACAACCGAACGGACATAGTTCTTCTCAACGTAGATTTTAACAGGCTCGATGCCGTTGGGGTAATACGCACCGGAGGGTGAGAGGATAATTGCGAAGATGAGGTGATGGGCGGGGTGAACGCCTACAAATGCGTCGGTTGCGATTATGAACGGGCGGATATAGAGGGACTCGCCCTCGCCGTCCGGCATCCAATCCGCGTCAACCGAAACAAGGAGCTTTATTGCCTCGATAACGAATTTCTCGTCAACGAGCGGTATACAGAGCCTGTCGTTTGAAAGATTGAGGCGGGCAATATTTTTTTCGGGGCGGAAGAGCTGAATCTTACCGTCGGCGCGTTTATACGCCTTTAAGCCCTCGAAAACCTCTTGGGCGTAATGGAAACACATCGACGCCGGGTCAAGTTCAAGCGGACCGTACGGAACAATCCTTGCGTCATGCCAGCCCTCACCGGTATCATAGTTCATCAAGAACATATGGTCGGTAAAGATTCTCCCGAAGCCGAGAGCCTGTCCGGGCGCGGGTTTTGCCTTGGGGGTTGAAGTTTTAGTTACCTTTATTTCGAGCATTATTTTTCTCCAAAATTTCTATTATAGTTTTAACAGTTTTTCAATATTTTCATGCAGTATCATTTCGCGCTCACGCTCGGTAAGCGGAATCTTATCGAAAAACGCAAGTTCCTCTTTCGGACTCCACATCGGGTAGTCAGAACCGAATAAAACCCTGTCCGCGCCGAAAGACTTAATGAGTTCATGCGCCCTCTCCGGGGTCATGCTGTAGAAAGAGCTTGAGGTATCGACCCACATTTTCCGCCCAGCAAGGATTTTTTCCGCGTTGTCCCATTCCGACCAACCGCCGAAATGCGCGCCGATAAGTTCGAGTTTCGGGAAGCGGTCAAGTATATCTATAACATAGGACGGGTTCGACCATTTATAGCGGTAATCCCCCGTGTGAATAAGAATCGGAAGCCGCCCCTCCATAATCTCGAAAAGCTCCCAAAGACGCTTGTCGGCAAGGGAAACCTCTTGAAAATCGGGATGAATCTTCACGCCTTTAAGTCCCGCGGCAATCGCCCTGTCGATTAGTTTTTCCTTGTCGGGGTAGTCCTGATGCATTGCCGCGAAGCCGATAAACCTATCGGGGTACGTTTTTACGCTCTCTGCGATAAAGTCGGTGATGCTGTCAACCTGCTCAGGCTTTGTTGCGACGGAATGAACGACAAATTTATCAATGCCTGCGGAGTCGCCTTCACTTAACAGTGTTGAGACTTTCCCGTCGAAATTCATCGGCAGCTCGTAAAAATTCCCGACGGCGGTCGATGCCTTGACGGCGATTTTATCCGGGAAGATATGAGCGTGTGCGTCAATTATCATATACAATCTTCTTTCATATGTATTACTCTAAAGTATAACATATGTTTAAGATAATTTCAAGTTGTCCGAGTATACGAAAAAGTTATAACAGCGTTGCCGCCCGATTATGTTTTAATAACTCTGACAAATTTTATCTTTTTGCCCTCTTCTGCAAACATCCTCTCATGTTCTGTAACAATATTGTCGGAAAAACCGGCGGCATGGAGGTCTCGTTCAATCCTAACAGTTTCAAACCCGCATTCCGTAAAATAAAGAAGCGAATCCTCAAAGAGTATGTCATCGTCCGTCTTAAATAAAATCTCGCCGCCCGGTTTTAATATCTCGCGATAGCTTACAAGCTGTCTGGGGTGGGTAAGACGGTGCTTAAATTCGCGCTCTCGCTTCCACGGCGGACAGAAGTTGATGTAAAAGCGGTCAATCTCCCCCGGGGCAAAAACCGTATCCGTCTTCTCAATATTGAGCGTTAAGAGGACAAGCCCTTTAACCTCACGGGAATTGTCGGAAAAAAGCTTCTCGGTCTTTCGCCTCGCGAAGGCAAGCATTTCGTCCTTTATATCACAGGCAATCCAGTTCACATCGGGGTTAGCCATAACCGCTTCGGCGATAAAACCGCCCTTGCCGCAGCCGAGTTCGGCGTAGATAGGCTTATCATTCCCGAAAACTTCTTTCCAGCGTCCGCGGTTAACGCTGCCGTCTTTATAATAGTATGGACAGGCGGCAAGCTCCGGCTTCGCCCATGGTTGATGCCTGATTCTCATGTTTTACCTTCATTTAAAACGCTTTAGTTACGACCATACGAACCGAACCGCTCTTTACCGACATTTTGCAGTCGTCCGCAAGCTTAACGATAATGCTCCGCTCAAGCCCGTCGTCGGTTAAGACTGCATCGTCCTTCTTGTAGGTTGTTGCTTCGAGGTAGGTACGCATCGACCATTCGTCGAAGGCGTTGTTCATACCCATTCCCATACCCATCTCCATGTCGGCGTAGGAAATCGGCGCGACGGGGTTGTCGTTAAGTTCGATTGCCCAGTTTAGTATCATCGCCCCCATCTTCCCCAAGACCCCGTTTTTCAGGGCGGCATTCTTTCCGTCTGTCGCCTTAAGGAGATTGTCGCGGTCTTTTGTCGTAATTACCGCATTGACGCTTGCGGTTATTTCATATGAATTTTCTTTATTCTCCGCCCAGATATCGGCAGAAAAATCCGGGAGAATTGCGCGAAACATCCCTATCATCTCTTCGGATAAAAGGGACAATACCCTCGCTCTGTCGGACGCAAGCCCTGTCGTTTCCGCGAATTCCTCAATCTTTAGCGGAATATTCGCGTACTCTTCGCTGTTGTCGGAAAACATAAACTTTTCGGATACCATATTTTACCTCTGATTTTAAGATTACACTATTATTATAACGCGAAAAATAAGTCTTGTCAATAGTTAAACCAATTTTTCAAACTCTTCAATCGGCATCGGTCTGTAGTAATAGAAACCTTGGGCGTAGTCGCAGTATTCGGACGTGATATATTCAACCTGTTCGCTTGTCTCAATCCCCTCGCAGACGATTTTTAAATCCAAATTCTTGCAAAGGTGGATGATTGACGAGATAACAGCCCTGCTCTTCTTGTCCATGTCGTTTTTTAGGAAGAATCCGCTGTCAATCTTAACAATGTCAATCGGCAGCGATTTCATGAGGTTAAGGGTGCTGTAACCCGTCCCGAAGTCGTCCATTGATATGACAAAGCCGCGGTTACGGAGCATTGAAATGATGTGGATAAGCTTTTCGGTGTTGTCGAAGAACACGCTTTCGGTTATCTCGACTTCAACGTATTTATGCGGAATGTTGTACTTCGCGGCAAGCGCGCCGAGATAGTCAGGGAAGGTGTCGTCGAAAAGATGAAGCCTCGAAACATTGACCGAAATGAGTGTCGGTTCTTTCCCCTCGTCAAGCCACTTTCTTATAAACGCAAAGAGCGTGTTGTAGACGAATTTGTCAACCTCAACGATAAAGCCGTTCCGCTCGAAAAGCTGTACAAACTCGAAGGTCGGGATAAAGGTTCCGTCCGGTAAAACCCAGCGCACAAGTGCTTCCGCGCCGCCTATCCTGCCGCTTTTTATGTCAACCTTCGGCTGAACATAGACGTGGAATTGGTTGCTGTTTATCGCGTCGTACATCATGCTCTCAAGGCGTGCCGCTTCGTTCTCGCGCTCGCCCAAGTTAATGTCAAAATCGTATATGACGCAGTTTTCGATACCGTTAACGCCTGCCGTTGCCTTCTTCGCACGATTCGCCCTGTCTATACAGCGGCTTATTGAATAGTCGTCGGGTTTAACAATATATATTCCGAACTGGGTCATGAGATTAATCTGCTTGTATCTTTGCCGCATTATGCTTTCGAGGGTTTTCAAAATGTTGCGGATTCTGTCTTCAATCGTGATTAATTCGTCGAGACGAAGCATAAATACGAAGTCGTCGCCCTTAATTCTGCACATCATCTCGTCAAGTCCGAGCGCGCGCGAAAAGCAGAGCGCGAAGAGCTTTAAAACCTCATCGCCTATCGCGTAGCCTAACTGGTCGTTGATGAAGTCGAAATGCCTTATCCCCGCGAAGACAAATGCGTATTTCCCCTGCTTGTCATGAAGCTTCGCGGTCGCTTCGGTGTTGAATTTCTCGTAAGAAAATACTCCGGTAAGCCTGTCAACCGCGCTTACCCGCTCTAAAAACGACGTTACGTCGGTAAAACACACAAGCGCCTGATGTTCGTTATCGGATGTAATAAGCTCCGACGCGGTTATTGAATACCACGTGTCCTTCTCCTTGTCGTAACGTTCAAGCGAATAGCTGCGATTTTTCTCGTCGAAATTTTTAAGCGGACAAAAATCACACGGCTTATTATACCCCATAGCCGAAACATAACACTTCTCCCCGGTTTTCAGTTTCGGGAAGATTACGTTCGCGTAGGCACTTATATACTTAATCTCGTAATTTTTCGGGTCAACAACATAATAGGTGAGGTGTTGGTCTTCAAGAGCGCGCCCCGTATAGAGCGTTTCGTTCGCGATACGAATCTTGTTGCGGTATGAGAGCGCGAAGCTCACAATCATCTTCGTAATGCTCGATAGAGTTGCAATTATCCCGTCATTCCAGTCGCGGTTTTGGTTATAATCCTCAAAAGTAACCGTCCCGATAATTTCACCCTCTTCGTAAATCGGGAACTGCAAAAACGCGCGCTCGCCCATTGCCTCGAAGGAGGGTATGGCGGTAATTTCATCGGTAGGATCGCCGAAGCTGTAGAGGTAGTAGTCCTTGTTTTTGAACCTGCGGATAATTGCGTCGAAATGGAGTGCCTGCCCCGCCAAAACATCGGTAAAACGCGACTCGTTATATGTCGGCTGACGATACCAGTTATGGAAGATTGTAAGCTCTCCGACGGAATTTTTCTCGGTTAGAGAGATTCGGTCAAGCTCAAAGTATTTCCCCGTCTCGTTAAAAATCTCGTCAAGTGCGGTATCGAAATCAGTCACTCGGGTTACAATATCAAAGCAGTAGTCAAAAAGCTGCTTGTTTATGTCCTCCGAAACATGGGTAATAATCTCCGCATCGGGGGCTTTGCGTTCGGTTTCTCCAATCTTTTCGATATTGTCGGAATAGCTGTTTTGCCTCGAGAAAATGACGGAGCAGTCCTTGCCGGAAGCCTTCGCATGGTAGAGCGCGATATCGGCGGATTTATAAAGCGCGTCGAAATCCTCGCCGTGGCGCGGGTAGATTGAGGCACCGATACTTGCCGATATATTGCATTTAAGATGAAGGGTATGAAGCTTTTCTCTGATACTTTCGCAAATCCGCACGGCGTCATTGACAGGGTCCTTAATATGCGGGCAGAACACCGCGAAATCATCAGACCCGATTCTCCCCACGGCAGCGTCAGACGAAACGCATGAAACAATAGCCCCGGCGGCAATCACCAAAACATTGTCGCCGTAAAGCCTGCCGTGGGTTCTGTTTATCTGCTTGAAGTCGTCAATATCAACGATTATAAGGAGATGGTCGGTGCCGTCGTGTTCCGCCTTGATAAACTCGTTGATGTAAAGCTTCATATAGTCACGCGAATAGACATGAGTCAAGCCGTCTTCCTTCGCCTGTCTTATAACCCGCTCGGTCGTATTCTTTTCGGCGGTAACGTCGAGCGTCTTCCCCGCGACAACAGCAATGCTCCCGTCGTCGTTATAAACGGTCTTCCCAACATAACGCAGCCACGAATAGGTGTAATCATCGGTTACAGCGCGAATATCATATGTAAAACTCACGTCGCCGTTGTCTAAGCTGTCACAATATTTGTCAAATGTTTCTATATCGTCGGGATATATAATCCCCCAATTCTTTACAGTCTCCCTGTAGTTGGGAATATCAAGGTTATATTCAGACCAACGCCCGTTAAGCTTCTTGCTTTGGGAATACAGCTTTGTTTCCGGGAAATATCTCCAGAGCCCGATATTAGCACTGTCGGATGCAAATTCCAAGAAAAGCTCGTCAACCTGCAATTTATTCAATAAACTCTCGTATTTTAATTTATAATCATTTTCAAACATGAAATTTGCTCCAATCGGGCTGCCGTTTTATCTCTATATAGGCTCAAAATACCCCTTTTATTGTACCATATTATTATAGTATTGTCAATAGGTATTTGTCTGATTGTACAAAACATATATTTTAGCTAAAGTATTTTTGTGTATTTTTCACAAACTTTTATAAAACGCTTGACATTGTATAAATATATAGTATAATATAATTAGCACTCAAGAAAATAGAGTGCTAACACTGGGGGCGATAGATTGCTTGATGATAGAAAAAAGATGATACTCCGCACAATTATCTCTGAGTACATCAAAACAGGCGAGCCTGTCGGAAGTAAAATGATTGCCGGAACGGGGCTTTTATCGGTCTCGGCGGCGACAATCCGAAACGACATGGCGGTACTTGAACAATTAGGCTACCTCGAACAGCCGCACACCTCAGCCGGACGGATTCCGACCTACACTGCGTTTTCCCTTTATATAGAAGAATTCATGCCCGAATATATCCTTACCGAAGCGGATAAAGCGGTTCTTGACGACTACATCGAAGCCGCGGAGCCGACGGCGGAAAGCCTGCTTGAAAACGCCTCCCATGCTCTTGCCGAATTAACCAAATGTGCGGTAATCCGCCGCGACCTTGTTCCGCAATTTTCGGTTATAACAAAGGTTGAGGTTGTTCCGACAGGCAAGCGGATGTACGTAATACTCCTGATTTCTTCAGACGGCGCGGTTAAAAATAAGGTGTGCCGATTTGAATTCGACCTCACGGAAGAGCAGATTAAATTCTTCACAAACTATATGTCGGAAAATCTCCACGGCATCTCTCTTGACGAGCTTACGCCGGAAATGTTTGAAAAACTTATCGCGGCGATGAGCGGTTATATGATTTCGATGACGCCGCTGCTTGAAGAGGTTAAGAAGCTTGCCGACGATTTCAACGCCTCGGGGCTTGCGATAGAAGGCGAAAAAAACCTTCTCATGAGAGAAGACATTGACGCGAAAGCGATTGAACGATTTATCGCCCGAAAAGACCTTGCCGACTTCCTTGACCGCTCATTCGGCGACCTACAGGTTGTGCTCGGCGGTTCCGACGAAATGACTGTTTCAAACACCGGGCTTATCATGTCAAAAATTAAGAAAAACGGCGCCCCCGCGGGAACACTCGGGCTTCTCGGACCGTTACGACTCGATTACTCGAAGATTATCCCGTATGTTGAATACCTCACGGGGAGAATAACCGAAATTATCTCGGACGAAGTCCAGAATACAGAGGCAAGAGTCCAGAATACAGAGGCAAGAGTTCAGAATACAGAGGCAAGAGTTCAGAATACAGAGGCAAGAGTACAGAATACAGATAGGAGTTGAACGCTTTGCAGAGTGAAGATATGGAAATAGAAGACATGGAGGCTGAGGCAGAAGAAGCAGAGCTTGAGGCGGCGTTTGAAGACGAGAACGTTTCGGAAACCGACCGTCTTAAGGCGGAGAATGAAAAGCTTCGCAAGGAAGTTTCAGACGCGAAGGACAACTACCTTCGCATGGCGGCGGAATACGACAACTTCCGCAAGCGCAGCACCAAAGACCGACTCGCGGCAATCGCGAACACAAAGAGCGCGGATGCGGCGGAAATCCTTTCGGTTACCGACAACTTCTCGAGAGCTCTCGGGACGGAATGTTCCGATGCAAACTACAAAAAGGGCATCGAGATGATAGCGAAACAGTTTGAGAACGTCATTACAAAACTCGGTATAACCGAAATTGAAGCAGTAGGAAAGCCTTTCGACCCGAACTTCCACAACGCCATTAACAGCCGCGAAGACGAAAACTTTCCCGACAACACAGTCTGCGAAGTGCTTCAAAAGGGATACTGCTTTGAAGACAAGGTTATCCGCCCGGCTTTGGTGGTAGTGGCGAATCCGTAATACAGAATACAGAATACAGAATACAGAATACAGAATACAGATAATAGGAATAAAGGAGATTGATAATTATGGCAAAAGTAATAGGTATAGATTTAGGAACTACAAATTCATGCGTATCGGTTATGGAGAACGGCGAAGTTGTCGTTATTCCTAACGCAGAGGGCGACAGAACAACTCCGTCCGTGGTGGGATTTGCCAAAAATGGCGAACGCCTTGTGGGTAAGCCCGCAAAGCATCAGGCGGTTTCTAACCCCGACAAGACCATCGCTTCCATCAAGCGCCATATGGGTTCCGACTACAAGGTTGACATCGACGGCAAGAAGTATACCCCGCAAGAGATCTCCGCAATGGTGCTCATGAAGCTGAACGCCGATGCCGAGAGCTATCTGGGCGAGAAGATCTCGGAAGCGGTTATAACCGTTCCGGCGTACTTCACCGACAGTC